>DASTMZ010000056.1:0-36117 GCA_035713725.1 Micromonosporaceae bacterium | reverse complement strand
TCGCGTCCGGACGTGTGCTCGGCGTGCCACACCTCGAGCACGTCCTCGAACGTGAGCGGCTCGAAGTAGAGGCGGTCGGACGTGTCGTAGTCGGTCGAGACGGTCTCCGGGTTGCAGTTGACCATCACGGTCTCGTACCCGCCCGGTCCGGTGCCTGAGGCCGCGGACCCGGCACCGGACCAGGCACCGGGCCCACCGGCGGACCCGGCAGCATCGCCGCGAGCGCCGGACCCGGCAGCATCGCCGCGCGCGCCGGACCCGGCGCCGATCGATCGCAGCGCTTGGACTGCGTGGACGCACGAGTAGTCGAACTCGATGCCCTGCCCGATCCGGTTCGGTCCCGATCCGAGGATCAGCACCTTCGGCCGGGTGGACGGCGCGACCTCGGTCTCCTCGTCATAGGACGAATAGTGGTAGGGCGTGACCGCGGCGAACTCTGCGGCGCACGTGTCCACGGTCTTGTAGACCGGCCGTACGCCGAGGCGGTGCCGCAGCGTACGCACGCCGTCCTCGCCGGCGAACTCGGGGCGCAGTGCGGCGAGCTGCACGTCGGAGAGGCCGGCGCGTTTCGCGCGGCGCAACAGCGATTCGTCGAGTACGGCCGCGGCCAGGATCTCGGCACGTAGCTCGACGAGCGCGGCGATTTCGTCGAGGAACCACGGATCGATGCCGGACGCCTCGGCCACGGCGCTGACGGGCGCGCCGAGCCGAAGCGCCCGCTCGACGGTGTAGAGACGGCCGTCGTGCGGCACGCGGAGCGCCTCGAGCAGATCGTCGGCCGTCATCCCGGGCGGGTCTGCAGCCGACCAGAATCCGGACGACCGGGTTTCCATCGACCGCAGCGCCTTGTTCAGCGCCTCGGCGAAGTTTCGCCCGAGCGCCATCGCCTCGCCCACCGACTTCATCGTGGTGGTGAGCTCGGTGTCGGCCGCCGGGAACTTCTCGAACGCGAAGCGCGGCACCTTCACCACGACGTAGTCAAGCGCCGGCTCGAAGGCGGCCGGCGTCTGGCGCGTGACGTCGTTGGCGATCTCGTCGAGCGTGTATCCGATCGCGAGCTTCGCGGCGATCTTCGCGATCGGGAAACCGGTCGCCTTGGAGGCGAGGGCGGACGACCGCGAAACGCGCGGGTTCATCTCGATGACGACGATCCGGCCGGTCGCCGGGTGGATCGCAAACTGGATGTTGCAGCCGCCGGTGTCGACCCCGACCTCGCGCAGCACCGCGATTCCGAGGTCGCGCATGTGCTGGTATTCGCGATCGGTGAGCGTCATGGCCGGCGCTACCGTCACGGAGTCACCGGTGTGCACACCCATCGGGTCGATGTTCTCGATCGAACACACCACGACGACGTTGTCGTGCCGGTCGCGCATCAGCTCGAGCTCGAACTCCTTCCAACCGAGCACGCTCTCCTCGACCAGCACCTCGTGTACGGGCGACGCGGCGAGCCCGTCGCCAGCCAGTCGATCGAGGTCCGCCGCGTTGCGCGCGAGACCGGATCCGAGGCCGCCCATGGTGAACGACGGCCGGATCACCACCGGCAGGCCGAGTTCGTCGACCGTGGCGCGCACCTCGTCCATCGTGTGGCACACCCGCGAACGCGGCACGAGATCACCGTCGGCCGGATCGAGGCCAAGCCGCTCGCCGGCGCGCGCCACGATCTCCTTGAAGAGCTGCCGGTCCTCGCCCCGCCGGATCGCGTCGATGTTCGCGCCGATCAGCTCGACGCCGTACTTGTCGAGGACGCCACCGTCGTGCAGCGCGACCGCCGTGTTCAACGCGGTCTGCCCGCCGAGGGTCGGCAACAAGGCGTCCGGTCGCTCGCGCGCGATGATCTGCTCGACGTATTCGGGCGTGATCGGTTCGACGTACGTCGCGTCCGCGAACTCCGGGTCGGTCATGATCGTGGCGGGGTTCGAGTTCACCAGGCTCACACGTATGCCCTCCGCGCGCAGCACCCGGCACGCCTGCGTCCCCGAGTAGTCGAATTCGCAGGCTTGGCCGATGACGATCGGCCCGGAGCCGATCACCAGGATGTGCCGGAGGTCGGTGCGCTTGGGCATCAGGCTCCTCTGGTTGGCGGCCGGGCCGATCCGGCTATTGCCTCTGTCCTTGTGGCCGCCGCTGACCCGCCGGCCCCTGGTGCAATCGGGCCGTCGCCGATCAGTTCGACGAACCGGTCGAAGAGGTAGTCGGCGTCATGCGGCCCGGCGGCCGCCTCCGGGTGGTACTGGACGGTGAAGGCCGGCACATCGAGCGCTCGCAGGCCCTCGACGACCCCGTCGTTCAAGCAGACGTGGCTCACTTCGACGCCGCCGAACGTGGTCGCGATGACCCGATCGATCGGCGCGTCCACCGCGAAACCGTGGTTGTGCGACGTGACCTCGACCTTGCCGGTCACCCGATCCAGCACCGGCTGGTTGATGCCACGGTGGCCGTAGCCGAGCTTGTACGTCTCGAATCCGAGCGCGCGGCCCAGGATCTGGCTGCCGAAGCAGATGCCGAACAGCGGGATCCGTCGCGTCATTACCTCGCGCGCGAGCGCCACGGGATGGTCCGCGGTGGCTGGGTCGCCCGGGCCGGGCGAGAAGAACACCGCGTCCGGCGCCACCGCGAGCAGGTCGTCGATGGTGGACGAGACCGGCATGACATGGGTACGGACCCCGCGCAAAGCGAGCCGCCGAGCGACGTTGCGCTTGATGCCGAGGTCGAGCGCGGCGACCGTGAACCGGTGCTGGCCGACCGGCTCGACGGTGTAGCGCGACGGCGTCGACACGTCGGCGGACAGATCGGCACCCACCATCGGCGGCTCGGCGAGCACGCGTTCGTGCAGTGCACGCGGATCACGCTCGACGCTCGACACGCCGACCCGCATCGCGCCGCGCTCGCGCAGGTGTCGCGTGAGCGCGCGAGTGTCGATGCCGCTGATCCCGACGACGCCCTCGGCGACGAGGCGATCGACAAGCGTGCCGGTGGCGCGCCAGTTCGATGGCCGACGCGCCGGATCGCGTACCACATAGCCGCTGACCCAGATGCGCGCCGACTCGTCGTCTTCGTCGTTGACGCCGGTGTTGCCGATGTGCGGCGCGGTCTGGACGACGACCTGTCGGTGGTAGGACGGATCGGTCAGCGTCTCCTGGTAGCCGGTCATCGCGGTGGAGAACACCGCCTCGCCGAACGTCTCGCCGACCGCGCCGTACGCGTCGCCGCGGAACGTCCGCCCGTCCTCCAGGACGAGGATCGCGGTGGTGCCGGTCGTCACGGCACCACCCGCGCCGTCTCGGTCAACGTGCCATTGCGGACCGTGGGTACGCCGCGGAGGAACGTCGCCACGACGCGGAGCGGCAACTTCATCCCCGCGTACGGCGTGTTGCGGCTCTTGCTCGCGAGCGTGTCGGGGTCCACGACCCAGGATGCGGTCGGGTCGACGAGCGTGAACGTGGCGGGCGCCCCCGGTGCCGGATCGTGGCCGTGGTCGGCGAGCCCGGCGATCCGCGCCGGTGCGCGCGACATCCGCTCCGCGATGCCGTCCCAGTCCAAGCCCTCTCGGTCCCTACCCATGCACGTCATCGCGACGATCGACAACGCCGTCTCGAGACCGAGCATGCCGGGGCGCGCGTATTCCCACTCGCATTCCTTGTCCTCGATCGCGTGCGGCGCGTGGTCGGTCGCCACCACGTCGATCACGCCGTCGATCAGCGCGACGCGCAGCGCCTCGACGTCGGTCTTCGTACGCAGCGGCGGGTTCACCTTCAACACCGGGTCGTACGCGTTGGTCGCGCCGTCGCCGGCGACGAGGTCGTCGGTGAGCAGCAAGTGATGCGGGGTGACCTCGGCGGTGATGCGGATGCCGCGCGCCTTCGCCCAGCGCAGGATCTCGACGGATCCGGCCGTCGAGACGTGGCACACATGCAGCCGCGCGCCGACGTGCTCGGCGAGCAGGGCGTCGCGCGCGATGATCGCCTCCTCCGCCACGGCCGGCCAGCCGGCCAGCCCGAGTTGCGCCGATGCCTCTCCCTCGTGCATCTGCGCGCCAGCGGTGAGCCGCGGCTCCTCGGCGTGCTGGGCTATCACGCCGTCGAAGGCGGTGACGTATTCGAGCGCACGCCGCATCAGTCGCGGGTCGGAGACGCAGTGCCCATCGTCGGAGAAGATCCGCACACGTGCCGCGGATGTGGCCATCGTGCCCAGCTCGGCGAGCGCCTCACCGGCGAGCCCGACGGTGACCGCCCCGATCGGCTGTACGTCGACCAGGCCCGCTTCGCGACCGAGCCGATAGACCTGCTCGACGACGCCGGCCGTGTCGGCGACCGGCGAGGTGTTCGCCATCGCGCACACCGCGGTGTACCCGCCGAGCGCCGCGGCCCGAGATCCCGACAGCACCGTCTCGCTGTCTTCCCGACCGGGTTCGCGCAGATGCGCATGCAGGTCGACCAGCCCGGGCAGTGCGACGAGGCCAGTGCCGTCGATCGTTTGTGCATCGTCGGCGGCGTCGAACGTCGCTCCGTCGCCGACCGCCTCGACGATGCCGTCACGGACGAACACATCGGTCGGCGGCGCGCCGACGATCGACACGTTCCGGATCAGGTAGCTCATCGAGTCCCGCCCCCCAGCATCAGGTAGAGCACGGCCATGCGCACCGACACACCGGCCGCGACCTGCTCGACGATCGTGGACCTGGTCGAATCGGCGACCTCGGCGCTGATCTCGACGCCCCGGTTCATCGGGCCGGGATGCATCACGATCGCGTGGTCGGGCAGCCGCCGCAGCCGGATCGCGTCCAGGCCGTAGCGGCGCGCGTATTCGCGGTCCGACGGGAAGAACGAGTCGTGCCGGCCGCCGCTGAGTCGCTCGCGCTGGACGCGCAGCATCATCACGACGTCCACGCCGGTCAGGGTGGCGTCGAGGTCGTACGAAACGTCCGCCGGCCACGAACCGACGCCGACCGGCAGCAGGGTCGGCGGCGCGACGAGCGTGACCTTCGCGCCGAGCGTGTGGAGCAGCAGCATGTTCGACCGCGCGACGCGGCTGTGCAGCACGTCGCCGACGATGGCCACCTGCAGTCCGGCGAGGCGACCGAGCCGCGACCGCATGGTGTACGCGTCGAGCAGCGCCTGTGTCGGATGCTCGTGTGTTCCGTCGCCCGCGTTGATGACGCTTCCGTCGATCCAGCGCGCCAGCCGATGTGGTGCACCCGATGCCTGGTGCCGGACCACGATCGCGTCCGCGCCCATCGCCTGCAACGTCAGCGCGGTGTCCTTGAGGCTCTCGCCCTTCGAGACGCTGGAGCCCTTCGCAGAGAAGTTGATGACGTCCGCGGACAGCCGCTTCGCGGCCACCTCGAACGACGTACGCGTGCGCGTCGAGTCCTCGTAGAACAGGTTGACCACGGACCGGCCGCGAAGCGTCGGAAGCTTCTTCACTTCGCGATCGGCGAGACCGGCCATCTCGACGGCGGTGTCGAGCACCTGTGTCGCGGTGGCCGCGTCGAGGTCGGAGGCAGAGAGCAGGTGCCTGATCATGACGAAGCCTCCGGCGCCGTCGCTTCGGTGGCTCGCGCCGAGGCATCCGTACCCGCCCACAGCTGGACCTCGTCGGTGCCGTCGGTCTCGGCCAGCCGCACGCGGACCGACTCGATCAGCGACGTGGGGATGTTCTTGCCCACGTAGTCGGCTCGGATCGGCAGTTCGCGGTGGCCGCGGTCGACGAGCACGGCAAGCTGAACGGCCCGTGGTCGGCCGAGGTCGCCGAGCGCGTCGAGCGCGGCCCGCACGGTGCGGCCGGAGAAAAGTACGTCGTCGACCAGGATCACCAGCCGGCCGTCGATCCCGCCCGCCGGCACGTCCGTCCGGCCGATCGCTCGCGTGCCGCGCAGCCGCAGGTCGTCCCGGTAGAGAGTCACGTCCAGTACGCCGACCGGAACCGCCCGGCTCTCGAACGCCTCGATGCGCGCGGCGAGGCGTCGGGCGAGCGGGAAACCGCGAGTCGGAATGCCGAGCAGGACTGCGTCGGTGGCGCCCTCGGTCTTTTCCAGGATCTGGTGGGCGATGCGATCGACGGTGCGAGAGATGTCCGTCGCCGTCAAGATCGTCTTGCTCGCCGGTGCGGACGTCACGGTCCGCGCATCGGCTGCGGCCATCCGTGGGTACGCCACGGGGACCTCCTTCCCCGCCTCACTGGACGGGTCGTTAAAGGACGTCGGGTGCGTGAATCGCGAGCAGCCTATCAGGCAGTGCTCGCGTGGCGTCCGAACGGCGCGTCGCGCTGCGCCGGTCGGCGTCCGTGCTCGGTGCGTGGCGGCACGGCTCCGTTCCGCGCCCAAGATCGCGACCAAGGGGCACAGTGGCTGTAATCATGCCAAGATTCGTGCCATCCGCAGCCATCACCCTCCAGTCGTCGCGATCACCGGATCGGGAGCGACGTTTCGTCACGCAGGATGACGGTGATGTGCCGGCCGATGTACGACCGGCCGAGACGTTCCGTGACGTCCGCTAGCAGGACGTATGAGCGCGATCGACCGTTTGGCGGATGCCGACGCGCGTGGGCTGAACGGGCCGACACGACGGCGTCACCGGACGTGATCCTTCGAACGAATTTGCGGAACACTTGACCACGCCCAGCTACGGGTACTACGGTCACGCTCCGTAGCGATCGCTGGGGAGTGCCTGCGGGCCAGTGACTGGGAGTGGTTCGAAAATGCCGTCTGATTACGCAAAGTCGTTGGGTTCACGGCTGCGCTCCATCCGCCAGCAGCAGGGCCTGTCCTTGCAGGGCGTCGAGGAGAAGTCGAACGGGCGCTGGAAGGCGGTCGTGGTCGGCTCGTACGAACGCGGCGACCGGGCGGTCACCGTGTCGCGCCTCGCGGAACTGGCCGACTTCTACCGGGTACCCGTTGCCGAACTGCTGCCCGAGGGCAGCGGCATCCGCCACGAGTCGGCCGGCAAGATCGTCCTCGACCTCGAGAAGCTCTACGACCAGGGCGACGAGGACCTGCTGTTCGTGGCGAAGTACGCGCGCGCGATCCAGCAGCAGCGCGGCGACTACAACGGCCGCGTGCTGTCGATCCGCGCCGACGACCTGCGCGCGCTCGCCATCGTGTACGACTTCTCGCCGGCAATGCTCGTCGAACGCATGAGCGAGCGGGGCGTACTGGTCACCGACGTACGGTCGATGTTCAGCTGAGCTCGTTTGGGTTGCGCTTTAGGGCGTTGGCCGGGTTAGAGCTACCCGCGCGATCGTGATACCGGGAACGGTTGCGTGACACGGCGGGCCGAGCGGGTGGTCAGGCTTCCGAAGGTGGCGGCGGCTCGCTGGTCCGCCGATACATTGCCTTGGCGACCTCAGTCGGGACGAGAGTCAGTTCGCCTAGCTAAGTGGGGTCGTCGGGCCAACGCCACGCCTTCGGATCCGCCAGCAACTCCGGTAGGTCGGGCCTCGGTACTAGATCGCCTGGGGCGATGCCGGGTGTTCCGTTCGGAGCGGTCCACGGTGCCCAAAGTCGTACCTCGACGATGCCGTCGTCGACCCCGGAACTTCCATCAAGTTGCGGCTTCCGGACGCGGTTTAGCCGCAACATCAGTGAAGTTGCACCGATCTTGGCGACCCGCGACTCCACTAGACGGGCAGAGCACGTAAGCCGGTGTACGGAAGGTGGCCTGGCGCGCGGCGCACCAGATCTTGGTGCGATCGAGTCGCCTCAGCGTCGTTCGCGCAGCTAGATCGCCGAGATCCTCGCGATCTAGGAAGAAATCGCCTGCGATAGCAGGGAAACTGCTCCTAGATCGCCCTAAGCCCGAGCTGGCGGACGCACATTGCCCAGGTCAGGGCTGCTCCGGCCCTAGGCCGCGACCAGCATCAGTGCGGCGTGTAGTCGGCGATCCGAGCGAGTACGCCGTTCAGGAACCGCGGCGAGTCGTCAGTGGAGAGTTGCCGTGCGAGCTCGACGGCCTCGGTGATCGCGACGGCATCGTCGATCTCGGCGACGTAGAGCAGCTCGTACACCGCGATGCGGGCGAGATTCCGGTCCACCACGGGCATCCGGTCCAGCGTCCAGCCCTCGGCGTAGCTGGTGATCAGCTCGTCGACGCGTTCCAGATTTGCGGCCACGCCCTCGACGAGCGACACCGCGTACGGCAGATGCGCCGGTAGCGGCGTCTCCATCCGGGTGAGCACGTTCGCGAGGATGTCCTTGATCGGCTCGCCGCGAAGGTCGGCCTCGTAGAGCACGTCGAGAGCACGCTTGCGCGCCTTGCGACGCGCCGGCATCGGCGTCTTCGGTCCCTCGGCCACGACGACTCGATCGGCCGAGATCAGGAGCGACCGAGGTAGCGGCCGTCGCGCGTGTCGACCTTGATCTTTTCGCCGGTCGTGATGAACAGCGGCACCTGGATCGTCGCGCCGGTCTCGACCGTCGCCGGTTTGGTACCGCCGGTCGAGCGGTCGCCCTGCAGACCCGGCTCGGTATACGTCACCTCGAGGAACACGCTCGTCGGCATCTCGATGTAAAGCGCCACGCCCTCATGCGTCGCGATCGTCACTTCCGCTTCGGGCAGCATGTATTTCGCCGCGTCGCCGACCGTGGCGGAGGGCACCGGGATCTGGTCGTAGGACGACAGGTCCATGAATACGAAGTCGTCGCCATCCGGATAGAGGTACTGCATATTCCGCTTGTCCACGGTCGCGGTGTCGACCTTCGTACCCGCGTTGAACGTCCGGTCGACCACCTTGCCGGACATCACGTTCTTCAGGGTCGTGCGCACGAACGCGCCGCCCTTGCCGGGCTTGACGTGCTGGAATTCCACGACGGTCCAGAGGTCCCCGTCGAGGTTGAGCACCAGCCCGTTCTTGAGGTCGTTCGTGGTGGCCATGACCTGCCTTGATCTTCATTTCGCGAGATGGACCCGGCAAGTCTACCGACGCAGCGAGCCATCGTCCGCATCCCCACCGGCTAGGGTTGCGGCATGATCGACGACCCGCCGCTCGATCTAGTCGCGGCCGGCGAACCGGCGGAGGTGTTGACACACAACCCGTTCAACGCGGCCACGGGTGGCATCTGGCGAGTGACGACGCCGACGGGCCCGCGGGTGTTGAAGATCGCAATGCCGGGTACCGAGGACGGCACGCTCCAATGGGGAACGAGCACCGATCCGACGCACTTCAACTACTGGCAGCGGGAGCCATTGGCGTACCGCTCGGGTCTGGTGGCATCCGCGTACGGCGATGCCGGACTCCGCGGCCCCGCACTGCTGGACTCCATTGATCGCCCGGACGGGTCGATCGCGCTCTGGCTGGAGTACGTCGCCGGCGAACCCGGCGCGACGTGGACCATCGCGGAGGTGCGTGACTTCGCGGCACGCCTGGGCGCCGCGCAGGCTCGCTGGCTCGACCGGCCGTTGCCGTACCCGTGGTTGTCTCGGGGTTGGTTGCGGCAATATGCCGCGCGGCGGCCGCTCACCGCGACCGTCGACTGGGATGATCCGGTAGTCGCCGAGGCGTGGCCGGCGGAGCTTCGGGCCGACCTGGCACGACTGGCCGCGAGCCGCGACGCGCTGTTGACGATCGCCGACCGGCTGCCGCGTACGCTCGCGCACCTCGACGTGTGGCCGATGAACCTGATCTTGGCCGCCGATGGACCCGTCTTGCTGGACTGGTCCTTCATCGGTGACGGCGCAGTCGGTGAGGACATCGGCAACCTGATCGTCGACTCGGTGGCCGACGGGCTCGTCGCGATCTCGATGCTCGACCAGATTCGCGACGCCGCGATCGACGGCTACCTGGACGGCATCGGCGCGGCAGTCGATGCCGACGTCGTGCGTCGCGGTGTGGCGGCCACCGGCGCGGCGAAGTACGCGGCGTTCGGCGCCACGATCGCACGGAAGGTGGCCGAGGGTCCGAGCGTCGGCTCACAGACCTACGACGTCGGCGGATCGATCGCCGAACTGTTGGAGCGGTGGCGACCGATGCTGACCATGCTGGTGGACTGGGGCCGCAGCGCGCTGAAGTAAATCGGTGCGTCGCCGGACTACGCGGACCGGCGCGCGAGGTGCTCGAGCGCCAGGCGATAGCCGTCGACGCCTAGGCCGCAGATCACGCCGGCGGCGACCGCCGAGATCACCGAGCGGTGTCGGAACTCCTCGCGGGCGTGGATGTTCGAGATGTGCACCTCGATCAGCGGCGCGGTCAACGAGGCGCACGCATCCCGCAGCGCGATCGAGTAGTGCGACCACGCGCCGGGATTCAAGACCACCGGCGCGCCGTCGTCGGCCGCCGCGTGCAGCCAGCCGATCATCTCGTGCTCCGCGTCGGTCTGCCGGGCGACGACCTCCAGACCGAGATCACGGCCGACGCGCTCGCACATCGCGACAAGATCGGCGTACGTGGTCGCGCCGTACACGCTGGGCTCGCGGGTCCCGAGACGGCCGAGATTCGGGCCGTTGAGGACGTACACCACTGACACGTACGCCACCCTAGGCCACCCTCGTCCCACGCGTGCCGGTCCGGTCCGACGGGGATTCGCGAAGTGCAGGCGGGCAATATGTGAAGTTCCTTAGTCTTTGTGCTATCAGGTCACCCGGCCGGATGATCACTTCGCCTGCGAGGGAGCGCGACATGCAGCCGCAGGACCCGAACCGTCCCCCTGACCAACCGGGCGTCCCGCCACCGGCCGGTGGTCCGCAATACGGCCAGCCACCGCAATACGGCCAACAGCCGCAATACGGCCAGCCGCCGCAATACGGCCAACAGCCGGGCCAGCCCCAGTATGGGCAGCCGCAATACGGCGAACACCCGTACGGCCAGCCAGCGTACGGCGCTGCCCTCGGCCATTGGTATCCCGGCCCGCAGCCGCCGAACCCGCCGGAGCCCGGCTATCCCAAGGAGTACGCGCCGTGGATCGTGCGCGTCGGCGCGTTTCTCATTGACTGGGTGATCCTGATCGTCCCGATCGGCGTCGCCGAGATCGTGCTTGCGGCGCATACCGGCACGACCTCGGGGTGGCGCATCTTCGTCGGTGTCATCCTCTACCTGGTCGCCGTCGGCCTGTGGATCTACAACCGCTGGTTCCGGATGGGCCGCACCGGTCAGAGCTGGGGCAAGCAGCTCACCAGTACGACGTTGTTAGGCGAGAGCGACGCGCGACCGATCGGTGCGTTCCGCGCCTTCGTCCGCGAGCTCTGCCACGTGTTCGACAACCTGTGCGGCCTCTTCCCGCTCGGCTATCTCTGGCCGCTGTGGGACCGGAAGCGGCAGATCTTCTCCGACAAGATCATGAGCACCGTGGTAGTCCGCGTGTGATCAGGCGGCGTGTCCATGTCGGTCCACGGTCGTAGCGTGTGCAGTCATGACGGCTTTCGTACTCGTACCCGGCGCGTGGCTCGGCGCCTGGGCCTGGCGTGATGTGACGGAGCTCCTCGCTCGGGCCGGTCACGACGTCTTTCCGGTCACGCTCACCGGCCTGGCCGAACGCGCCGCGGAAGCCGATCGCTCGACGAACCTCGACACCCACGTCGCGGACATCACGCGCGTGCTGGACGACAACGACCTTTCCGATGCCGTACTCGTGGCGCACAGCTACGCGGGCGCGCCGGTGACCGCGGCCGCCGACCGGCGGCGGGAGCGCGTTGCCGCGGTCGTCTACGTCGACAGTGGACCCGTACCCGACGGGGTCGCTCAGGCGGACTTCAACCCGCCCGAGGCGCGTGCGGCGACCGATCGACTGGTCGCCACGGCCGGCGACGGATGGTTGGTGCCACCGATCGCGTTCGAGCCGGCCGACGATCCGGCGACGCTCGCTGGGCTCGACGACGCCTCGTTGGCCGCGCTGCGCGACGGCGCGACTCCGCATCCGTACGCGACCATGACGCAACCGCTGAACCTGACCGGCGAAGGCGACACGATCCCACGGACGTTGATCGCGTGCACGATCCCGCTCGACGGCGTACGAGGGATGATCGAGTCAGGCAATCCGTTCTTCGCCGGTCTCGCCGACGCGACACTGTTGGCGTTGCCGACCGGGCACTGGCCGATGTTCAGCGAGCCGGATGCGCTCGCCGAGATGCTTGCCACCACGCGCACTTGACGCGCGGCGGGGCCTTACGCGGCGACGCCGACGCTGCGCCCACCCGCCGACGCCCACCCGCCGACGCCCACGCGCGGAGGCCTTACGCGGCGACCGCGGCGTACGCATCGCGCAGTTGCTCCTCGGGCGGATCGGCGAGGACGCCGGGCTTGCCGAGCCCGTCGAGAACGATGAAACGCAGCACCGCGCCACGGGTCTTCTTGTCCACGCGCATCGTGTCGCGTAGTTCGGGCCAGGCATCGGCTGCGTACGTGACCGGCAAACCGAGCGCGGCGAGCACTGTCCGGTGCCGCGTGGCGGTTGCCGCGTCGAGCCGACCAGCGAGCCGACCGAGTTCGGCCGCGAAAACCAGACCCACCGCGACCGCGTCGCCGTGCCGCCAGCCGTACCGTTCGCGCTTTTCGATAGCGTGCGCCAACGTGTGGCCGTAGTTGAGGATCTCGCGCAGGCCCGACTCGCGCAGGTCTTCGGCGACGACCGCGGCCTTGACGCGGACCGCGCGCTCGACGAGGTCGGCGACGGTGCTGGACGAGGGCTCGCGCGCGGCGATGGGATCGTGCTCGACGACCCGCAGGATCTCGGGATCGGCGATAAAGCCGCACTTGACGACCTCGACGAGCCCGGCCGCCAGATCGGCCGCAGGCAACGTGTCCAACGTGGACAGATCGCAGACGACGCCGGCCGGCGGGTGGAACGCGCCGACGAGGTTCTTGCCGGCCGCCGTATTCACCCCGGTCTTGCCGCCGACGGCGGCGTCCACCATGCCGAGCAAGGACGTCGGTACGTGAACTACGCGCACGCCACGCAGCCAGCACGCCGCGACGAATCCGGCGAGGTCGCTCACCGCTCCCCCGCCCACGCCGACGATCGCGTCACTGCGCGTGAAACCCGTGGCGCCGAGCGCATCCCAGCAACCGCTGGCCACGTCGATCGACTTCGCCGACTCCGCGTCGGGTACGTCGATCGGCAACGCCGTGACGCCCACGCCGGCGAAGTGGTCACGCACCGCCGCCGCGAACGGGGCGACCGACGGCGTAGACAGCACGGCGACGCGGCTCGCACCCGGTAGCAGCGACGGTACGGTGCCGAGCACGTCACGGCCGACAAGCACCTGGTACGGTGCCGGCCCGCCAACGTCGATCTCGACCGCATCCGCCATCGCGTCGAGCGTACGGCCACCGACCGTGACCATCTCCGGCGGTCGGCATCTGGCCGCCCGCCGAATAAGCTGGCGCACATGGATCCTGGCCCGCTCGCCCTCGTCGGGTCGGGCGAATACTTGCCGTCGATGCTGGACGTGGAGCGCGCACTGATCGACGGACGTGCGCCGCGGTACGTACAGATCCCGACCGCCGCCGCGCCCGAAGGTTCGGCACGACTCGCGTACTGGGTCGAGTTGGGACGTGCGCAGGCCGAGCGGCTGGGCGTCGAGGCCGTACCACTGGTGGTCACCAACCGGTCCGAGGCCGACGATCCAGATATCGCCGCGCAAGTTGCCGGTGCCGGCCTCATTTACTTGTCCGGTGGCAGTCCGGGGGTGCTGGCCGACACGCTGCGCGACACCGCGTTGTGGCGCGCGATCGTCGATGCGTGGCGCGGCGGCGCCGCGTTGGCCGGCTGCAGCGCGGGTGCCATGGCGATGGCCGACCACGTTCCGGACCTACGCCATCCCAACAATGGCGGCCGGCCGGGGCTCGGGTTGTTGCCGCGTCTTCGGGTCATCCCGCACTTCGACCGGATGCTCGGCTGGATCCCCGACCTGATGACGCGGCCGTTGTTCCGGCCGCCGGACGGCGTGACGCTGGTCGGCGTCGACGAGGAAACCGCGTTGGTGGGCGGCCCTCAGGTCTTCACGGTCGCCGGTCACCAGGCCGTCTGGGTGCTCGGCGACGGTAAGCGGCGCAGGCTCGACGTCGGAGAGACGCTCGTCGTGCCGTGACCGGCAGCTTTACCGCTAGCCAGCGATGCGTCACCCCGATTCGCGGCGCTACACGGCCAAGCGATAGCCGCGTTTCATCACCGTCTGGATCATGTGGCCGCCGTTCAACGACCGCCGCAGGCGGGACACCGCCATCTCGATCGCGTGGTCGTCGCTCTGCGTCCACCCCGGCGTCTCGCGGCGGATGTCCGCGCACGACATCACCTGGCCGGGATGCCGCGCGAGGGTGCGAAGCACGCCGATCGGACCGGGCTGGATCGCGACCAACTCACCGTTCATCACGACCGCCTGACCACGTACCTCCATCCGGTGGCCGCTGATCCGCAGCCGTACCGCCCGCCGTCCGACCGCGCCGACCACCGCGTCCAGCGCCTCCTCGCCGAATGGCGCGGAGCCGATGATCGGTGTCACGCCGAGCGCACGCAGCGGCGCCGCGCCGAGTTCGGTGCGGCACACCGCCGGCAGGTCGGTGGCGAATGCGTTCAGCACCGCATCGAGTCGACCGTCCACCCGCGCCTGCGCGAGAACGTTCTCGACCGCCTCCGGCGAAGCGAAGACAACCGCGTCGATCTGGCGATATTCGATCTGCTCGCCGAGCCGTCGCAGGATGTCGGCGTGCGCGGGCGGTGCGCATTGATAAGTGGGTACGGCGATCAGGTTCGTACCCGCGCGCCGCAACCCGTGGCAGAGGTCGATGCTGTCCGGTCCACCGCACTGCATCGCGATGTGGCGGCCGGGCAGCCGCTGCGCGAGCAGGTAGCGCACGATTTCCTCGGTGGTGCCGGCGGCGGTCGACCAGATCTCGGCGAAACCGGCCTCTCGCAGGCCATCCGCGGCACGCGCGCTCGCCGCGAGCAACCGGGCACCTCGGAACCGACCGAGCAACGCGTCGCGCATCCCCCACCGCGCCGCCGACCGCAGCCACAGCGAGAACCCGAAGTTCGAGGTGACCACGAGTTCCTCGACCGGTTCGGCGATGACCGCCTCGGTCGCGGCGCGCAATGCGATCTCGTCTGCCGTCGTGTACGTCCGCACTGCCTGTACGGACACGCTGCGCGCACCGTGTTGTTCCATGGCGTCCGCGAGGTGCGCGCGCCGGCGGTCCGATGCGATCGCCACTGCATACCCGGCCAGTGGTGCGACACCGGGCGGGCGCATGAGGACCAGTGCGCTCGCGGTCGCGACCACCGGACCTCCCTCCCGCCACGGCGTGCCGTGAGCAGCTGCACCGGGCGCCTGCGTGGTCGATTCGCGGTGGTACGCGCGACGGGGCGACCCGGGAACGCCCTGGCGTGGCACACTTCACCTGGCACCGCTGGCCGCGGGGGTGCGGCGCAGACCTAAGTAACACCGAGGTTACGGCACGTTAACCGATGTCGCTGAGTCGGACATCTGCACCACGCATCGATGTGGACGCATGACGCCGTCGCCATTCGCGTTATAGCCGCAGGTCAGGCCGTGTTTAACGGAGCTTGTTCGCAGTCAAGCGGCTCACCATGCGCAATGTTGATCTTGTGAGGTTGCTTGCCGTTGCGTTGCAGCCGATAGCTCGCTCTGGATCTCAGCCTTCGATGCCGACAACGCTTTAGCGGTCAGAGCCGTCGCCGAAGCCGGCCTCGCCAGCGCACCGCGACTGCACGTTCGCACCCATCGGAGACGACGTTGGCCGAGGTCACGCTCGAGAACGTGAGCAAGGTGTATCCGGACGGCACGAAGGCCGTCGACGACCTGAATCTGCTGGTCACCGATGGTGAGTTTCTCGTGCTCGTCGGGCCATCCGGCTGTGGCAAGACCACTGCGCTCCGAATGGTCGCCGGCCTCGAGGACATCAGCGCCGGACAGGTGCGCATCGGCGGCCGCATCGTCAACCATGTGCCGTCGCGAGACCGCGACGTGGCGATGGTGTTCCAGAGCTACGCGCTCTACCCACATCTCGACGTGTTCGAGAACATGGCGTTCGGCATGCGCATGCGCAAGATGCCGAAGAAGGACATCGACACTCGGGTCCGGTCGGCCGCCGACGTGCTCGGCCTGACCGAGCACCTGACAAGGCGGCCGGGAGCACTGTCCGGCGGTCAGCGGCAGCGGGTGGCGATGGGCCGGGCGATGGTCCGCAATCCCAGCGCGTTCCTCATGGACGAGCCGCTGTCGAATCTGGACGCGAAGCTGCGTGTCCAGATGCGTGCCGAGATCGCGCGCACCACCCGGCAGATGGGCACCACCACGATCTACGTGACACACGACCAGACCGAGGCGATGACGCTCGGCCACCGGGTCGCGGTCATGAAGAAGGGCGTGTTGCAGCAAGTCGCACCGCCACAAGAGCTGTACGAGCGCCCGGTGAACCTGTTCGTCGCCGGATTCATCGGCTCGCCGTCGATGAACCTGCTGCTCGGTACGCTCCGGCGCGGCAACGACGGCGGCGTCACGCTGCACCTTGGCGACCAGACGCTGGCCATCCCGCCGGAGACGATGGTCGACCGGCCGCGCCTCGGCGGCTACTACGACCGCCCGATCGCGATCGGCATCCGCCCGGAGGATCTCGCGGACGCCGCACTCGTCACCGAGGAGCCGGGTGCCACGCTGCGCGCTCGCGTCGACCTCACCGAGGCGCTGGGTTCGGATCTACTGGCGCACGCGCGGGTCGACGTACCCGCCGTGGTGACCGACGACACCAAGGAGCTCGACCGCGACTCGGGCGCCGCCGACCTCGCCGGTGGCGGTGTCGGCGCGTCGGGCGGCACGGTGATCGTGGCGCGCCTCAGCCCTCGGTCGCAAGTGCACGAGGGTGACGTGCTCGAGGTCGTTGTCGACCTCGGCCGGCTGCACTTCTTCGATCCAGACGACGGCCGATCGATCTGGTGAGCCTCCGGTGCGCGACTCCGCAACCGGTCGCGCGCTGGTTTTAGTGAGAGTTCATTCCCTGGGGAAGGAGAACGGTTGATGCGCCACAAGAGAAAGGTCGGCGTCGTCAGTGTCGCGTTACTCGCGGCCAGCGTTGCCGCCTGTAGTAGCGGCGGTGGAGGTGGCGCGGGCGGTGGTTCGACTTCCGGCGCGCAGAGCCTCAAGGGCCAACATCTCGAGGTGATCGCCGAGTGGAGCGGTGCCGAGCAGGCTTCGTTCCAGGCGGTGCTCGACGGCTTCACGAAGAAGACGGGTGCCTCGATCACGTACACGTCCGGCGGCGACAACACGTCGGTGCTGGTCAACACGCGCGTCGCCGGTGGCAACCCGCCCGACGTCGCACTAATCGCGCAGCCCGGCGAGGTCAACCAACTCGCCGCCAAGAGCCAGATCTTCCCGATGACCGGCGACGCGGCGGCCGCGACGAAGGCGAACTTCTCCAACTCGTGGCAGCAGCTGGGCACCATCAACGGCCAGCTATACGGCGTGTTCTTCAAGGCCGCCAACAAGTCCGTCGTGTGGTACAACACGCAGGACTTCGCCAACGCCGGCGTACAGCCGCCGACCACCTGGGACCAGTTCCTGACCGTGTCCAAGACGATCGCCGACTCCGGCGTCGCCGCGATGGCGATCCCGGCCGGTGACGGCTGGCCGGCGACGGACTGGTTCGAGAACATCTACCTGCGGACCGCGGGCGTCGACAAGTACAACCAGCTCACGCAGCACAAGATCGCATGGACCGATCCCTCGGTGATCACCGCGCTGCAGACCTGGGCGGACTACCTCAAGCAGTCCGGCGTTGTCGAGCCTGGCGCGACGCAACTGAGCTTCACGCAATCCGAGGCGGACGTGTTCGGGGCGAGCCCGAAGGCCGCGATGCTCTACGAGGGCGACTTCGTGGGTACGGACATCACGAAGCTCGGCAAGTTCAAGGTCGGCGACACCGCCAAGTTCTTCAACTTCCCGTCCATCAACGGATCTCAGCCGGCCGTCGTCAGCGGCGGTGACGAGGCCGTGGCGTTGAAGAACACGCCGGCCGCGATGGCTCTGATGGCCTACCTCGCGTCGCCGGAGGCCGCCGCGATCTGGGCGGCGAAGGGCGGCTTCACGTCGGCCAACTCCAAGCTCGATGCGTCGGTCTACCCCGACGACACGACGCGGCAGATCGCGCAAGCGCTCGTCTCGTCGCAGTCGGTCGTGTTCGACATGTCCGACCAGACGCCGCCGGCGTTCGGCGGGCAGAAGAGCGCGGACGAGTGGAACATCCTGAGCGCGTTCGTCGGCAACCCGAGCAACCCGGCGGCGACCGCAGCGCAGCTCGAGGCCGCGGCGAAGAAGGACTACGCAGGGAGCTGATGATGACACGTGCATCCGAGCCGGTCGACGGCGCGGCGGCCGGTTCCACCACGGCGGACGCCGGCAACAACGTGCCGGACCGTACGGGTGGCGTCGGCGGAGTCGCCGACCGGCCGGACGCCGTGACAGCACCACAAGCCGGCGCGGCCGATAGCCTGGCCGCGCCATCGCATCCGACCGCGGATCCGGTCGAGACGTCAACCGTGGGAGGCACTGACGGTGCCGCCGGGCGCCATCGCGGCCCCGGCGGCGCCCCAGTTCCCGATGCCCGCAGTGGCTCCGACGATGCCGGCCGTCACGCCGCACCCGACGGTGGTGCGACCGCGACGCTCGCGCCGACCGGAAACGCGGCCACCACGACGGTCGCCACCGGCACAGCGGCCACCGCCATCACCACGGGCGGCCCGCCGCGCACGCGCGTGAACGGCGCCGACCACATCGACAAGCCCCGGCGCGAACGCCGCACGATCAGCGTCATCTTCCTCGCGCCCGCCCTCGTCGTGCTCGCCGTGCTCGTGGCATGGCCCATCGTCGACACGGTCTGGTATAGCTTCCACGACTCGAACGGGCAGAAGTTCGTCGGCCTGCACAACTACGGCACGATGTTCACCGACCCGACGACGCGGCACGCGATCACGAACAACATCATCTGGGTCGTCGTCGCGCCGACCCTCGTATCGATCCTTGGACTGGTCTTCGCGGTGCTGACGGAGCGGATCCGGCTCGCGACCGCGTTCAAGACAATCCTGTTCGTACCCATGGCCATCTCGTTCCTGTCCGCCGGCGTGACGTGGCGTCTTGTCTACGACTCGAGCCCGGACCGCGGCGCGCTGAACGCCGTCGTAGTCGCGATCCACGACACGTTCGCGCCCTCGTCGGAGTATCCGGGCGCGCGGCCACGCGATACGAAGGTGCTGATCGGCGCGGGCAAGGGCAACTTCCAGACCGCTACGAGCGTGAACGCTGGTACGCCAGTGGTGCTGCCGCTGGTCGGCATTGCGCCGGCGAACCTGCCGACGCACGACAAGCAAGCGGTCCAGGCGTCTGGGTCGGGCGTGACCGGCACTGTGTGGCTCGACTTCAAGCTCGGCGGCGGCGGCACGACGAACGCCATCGACCAAGGCGAGCGTGGCCTTGGCGGCATCACCGTCCAGGCCGTCCGCAACGGCAAGGTGCTCGACACGACGAAGACCGCGGACGACGGCACGTTCCACTTCGCGAACCTCACCGGCAGCGGGTACACGTTGCGGTTGCCGGCCTCGAACTTCGCCGCGCCCTACGGCGGCGTGAACTGGCTCGGCCCGACGTTCGTCACGCCGGCCATCATCGTGTCCTACCTGTGGGTGTGGGCCGGGTTCGCGATGGTGCTGATCGCCGCCGGTCTCGCCGCGCTGCCGCGCGACGCGCTCGAGGCGGCGCGCGTGGACGGCGCGACCGAGTGGCAGGTGTTCCGGCGCGTGACCATTCCGCTGGTCCGCCCGGTGTTGATCGTCGTGTTCGTGACCCTGGTCATCAACGTGCTGAAGACGTTCGACCTGATCTACGTGATTTCGCCGTCCGAGTCGCTGCCGCACTCCACGGTCGTCGCCGTGCAGATGTACCAGGTCGCGTTCGGTGGCGTGCAGGACTCCGGTCTCGGTAGCGCCCTCGGCGTGCTGCTGTTCATCCTGGTCATCCCGGCAATGATCTTCAACCTCCGCCGCCTGCGAAGGGATCAGACATGAGCGAGCCTCGGCGAGCGAATCAGATGACGCAGTGTGCCGGTGCCTCATGCGCGGCGGCAGCGAAGCGAGGACCGGCATGAGTATCGCTGCGACCTCGCGCGTACCCCAGCTTGAGCCGGCCGGGACCGCCGTGATCGGTCCGCCGCGGCGGTCGATGGTCTCGCGCATCGCCGGCAAGCTCGGCGGCACGGTGGTGACGGTGTTCGTCGTCGTGGTGGCGGCGCTCTGGATCGTGCCGACCTTCGGGCTGCTCGTGGAAAGTCTGCGCAGTCAAACCGACGACAGTGCGACCGGCTGGTGGCAGGCGATCGTTCACCCGGGCCAGTTCACCGGCGAGAACTACGTCAACATCTTCAAGAACGGCAACATCATGCAGTCGCTGTGGAACACCGTGCTCATTACGGTGCCCGCCACAGTGCTCGTCGTGGTGATCGGCGCGATGGCGGCTTATGCCCTGGCCTGGATCGACTTCAAGGGCCGCGACATGACGTTCATCATCATCGTCGCGCTGATCATCGTGCCGGTGCAGATCGCGATCATCCCGGACGCCAAACTCTATGGCGCGCTCGGCATCTACGGCAGTGTCCTTGGCGTCATCCTGTTCCACGTCGCGTTCGGCTTACCGTTCGCCATCTTCCTGCTGCGTAACTTCTTCAGCGGCATACCGCGTGACCTCCTCGAGGCCGCGCGGATGGACGGCGGCACGGAGTTCTCCATCTTCCGCAAGGTCGTGCTGCCGATCGGGTGGCCGGCCATCGCATCGCTGGCCATCTACCAGTTCATGTGGGTGTGGAACGACCTGCTCGTCGCGCTCGTGTTCGCGAGTCCGTCGAACGCGCCGATCACGTACTCGCTGTATTCGCAGATGCGTACGTTCTCCACGAACATCGACATCATCGGCCCCGGCGCGTTCCTGTCGATGGTCATCCCGCTTGCGGTGTTCTTCGCGTTCCAGCGCTACTTCGTGCAGGGCGTGCTGGCAGGGTCGGTCAAGTAAACGCGCGCCGTTCAAGCAGTGCGCGCCGATTCAACGAGCGCGGGATGTGGCCCGCGACGCGACGCACCGCCAGTTACGGTGGCGGGGTGACTAACCCCGCCACCGCCTCGTCCGACCGCCCGACGTCCGGAACTGAAGCGTCCGGGCCGCTCGTCGGCGTACGCGTCGTCGAGCTTGCCGGCATCGGACCCGGCCCGTTCACTGCGATGTTGCTCGCCGACATGGGTGCCGATGTCGTCCGCGTCGATCGGGCGGACACCGTCGACCCGGCTCGCTTCGGCACACCGCATCCGGATCTGCTCAAGCGCGGCCGCCGGTCGATCGGTGTCGACCTCAAGCATCCGGACGGACGCGACGTGGTGCTCGATCTCGTCGCGCGATCCGACGCGCTGATCGAGGGATTCCGGCCGGGCGTCACGGAGCGGCTCGGGCTCGGCCCGGCGGACTGCGCGGCGGTGAACGACCGCCTCGTGTACGGCCGGATGACTGGCTGGGGACAGGACGGTCCGCTCGCGCCGTACGCCGGACACGACATCGACTACTTGGCAGTGACCGGTGCGCTGCATGGCATCGGGCGGGCCGGCGAGCGCCCGGTGCCACCGATCAACCTTCTCGGCGACTTCGGTGGCGGCGGCATGTTCCTCGCGTTCGGCATCGTCTGCGCGCTCCTCAACACGCGCGCCGGCGGCCCGGGACAGGTCGTCGACGCGGCGATCGTGGATGGCGTCGCGGTGCTCACCACGGCGCTGCGCGGGCTGCGCGAGCTTGGCGTGTGGCGCGACGATCGCGGCGTCAACCTGCTCGACGGCGGCGCGCCGTTCTACGACACGTACGTGTGCGCCGACGGCAGACACATCGCGGTCGGCGCGTTGGAACCGAAGTTCTACGCCGAACTCGTCGCGCGCACCGGCTACGTCGGGACCGCGTCCGATCCGACCGAACGCTCCGACATCGCCACGTGGCCGGGCGCCCGAGCCGACTGGGCGGCGCTGTTCGCGACGGGTACCCGTGACGAGTGGATCGAGCTGCTCGGCCAGACCGATGCGTGTGTGGCGCCGGTCGTGGACTGGGCGGAGGCGCCGCGGCACCCGCACATGGCGGGGCGCGAGTCATTCACCACGGTGGACGGCGTCGTCCAGCCGACACCGGCGCCCAGGTTTTCGGCGACGCCCGGCGCGATCCAGCGCCCGCCGGCGCATGCGGGCGAACACACCGACGAAATCCTCGCCGCGCTCGGGCGGGACACCAATCAGATCGCGGCCCTCCGCGCCGCCGGCGCCGTCGCGTAGCCGCCCGCCCGCCGGCGCCGTTGCGGTGACGCCAGCCCGCCGGCGCCGTCGCGTAGCCGCCCGCCCGCCGGCGCCGTTGCGGTAAAACGCCAGCCCGTCGGCGCCGTCGCCTAAACGTGAACCACTCGCAAACGTCAGATCAGACGGTCGCCGTCGCGGAGCACAGGTCTGCGACGAGCCGATAGCCGAGTGCCTCGTTGACTGCGATCATGTGCGCGTTGTGCCGCGAGTTCCACGTGCTGATCTCGCGTAGCGCAGGCTCCCGGTCCCGCAGCAGCCGCAGCATCTCGATCTTCAGCAGCAGCCCGAGGCGGTGGCCGCGATGCGCGGCGATGACGGTCGTCGCGTATTGCGATGCGCACCACGGCCGCTCCACATCCACGCCGACCGCCGTGTAGCCGGCGAATCGACCGGTCGGGACGTGTACCGCCACGATCCGGTACGCGACCCGGCCGAGCGCCGCCTCGCCTGCTTCGTTTGCACGGATCCGTGCCGGCTGCACCCGGTCGGGTTCGGCGTGGCGCACGTCGACCGGCGCATCGTTGATCGACGAAATCACCGCGGTCAGTTCGTCGAGGGTGTCGTCCGGAGCCGGCGTCGAGATCTCCCGCAACTCGTAGTCCGTGGCGTGCGCCTTCGCATCGGCGTACGCCCGGTCCAACACCTCCCAATCCAGCGACACCACGTCCTGGATCCGGTGCTGCTCACCGGGTTCGGGCGTGAGGCCCATGGCGACGAGGAACTTCTCGCCGGCCGAACCGATCCGTGCGTCGGCGATCACCGTGGTACGCCCGGCCTCGCGGACACGTACCACCGCGGTCTCGTACAAGGCCCGACCGATGCCGAGGCGCCGGTACGCCGGATCGACGCAGATGTCGGCCACGCCCAGTGTCAGGTTGTCCCACGGTGGCAGCGTGAGATCGAGAACGCCCACCACGCGATGCCGGACGATCGCGACCGCGACGAGCGGCGGATCGCCCTCCCATCCGGCGCGCATCATGCCGTGGAACCCGCTCACGGTCAGCGTCAGCCCCGGCTGACTCTCCGCCACGCGGGCCGCTTCCAGCACGGCGACCGCACCACCGATGTCGCGTCGATCGGCCATGTCGGGGTCAAGCCACCGGATCTCCATCCGGTCATCACAGCGGCCGCATCACGTGTGCGCCAATCATTTACGACCGGCCGAACCACCGGACATCGATCGCTGACCGCGGCGCCAATGGTGCGATTCTTCACGTACCCGTCTTGTACACGACCGCTGAACGACACTATCCATGCAGGTCATGTCCCTACCAACGTAACCATGACGATGCTGTTGCGGTCCGCGCCCGGCCGGGACACCGGCACCGGTGCGCCGCATTACACGCTGCGCCTTGCCGCCGACGCGGCCGACATCGCCGCCGCCCAACGGCTGCGCTACCGGGTGTTCGCCGATGAGGTCGGCGCTCGCCTGCACAATTCGTTGTCCGGTCACGATTCCGACGAGTTCGACGCCCACTGCGACCATATGATCGTCATCGATGAGCGGGACGGCACGGTCGTCGCGACCTACCGGCTACTTCCGCCGGGCCGAACGTCGCAACGCTACGCCGCAACCGAATTCGACCTGTCCGGCCTCACGCCGATCGCCGACCAACTCGTCGAGACCGGCCGTTCCTGTGTGCATCCGGACCATCGCGCGGGCGCGGCGATCAACCTGATGTGGGCGGGCATCGCCCGCTACATGCACCTCTACAACTATCGGTACGTCGGCGGCTGCGCGTCGGTCGACGTACGTGCCGGCGACGCGACGGCGACCGCGGTGTGGGCGGTCACACAGGCGAAGCATCTGTCACCGGAGCCGTGGCGCGTGATGCCACACCGCCGCTGGACGTCGGCGGCGGCCGTCGACGACGCGGCACCGGCCGGGCGCGTCGCGATGCCGCCGCTGCTGCACGGGTACCTCCGACTTGGCGCCTGGATCTGCGGCGCGCCGGCCTACGACCCGGACTTCGGCTGCGCGGACTTCTACGTGCTGCTCGACACGCATCGCATCAACGAGCGCTACATGCGGCACTTCCTCGGCGAGGCGTCGCCGGCCGTGGCGGCCGACGCGTGACCGCCAACGTCAGCGCGCCGACCACCGGCGCGCCGATCGCTTGCGCCGCGATGGGATCACCATTTCGGCCGCGGTCTTTCTGTGGTGTCGGGTGTGTGGACGATGGCCCGCCCGAGGTCGGCTTGCCGCTGCGGGTCATCCGCATGGGGATGCTCGCGGCGATGGTTGTGGTGACATTCCTGAGCGCCACGGTGGTCCGGCTGGTGCCGGGCGTCGCGCGCCGGCGCCGCGCCGCATCTCTGGTGGTCCGGTCCGCGGCCCGCGCCACGCTCGCGTTGCTCGGCGTCGAGCGCGAATCACGGGTACGCCTGCCGGCCGAGCGCGCGCTGGTGGTCGCCAACCACATCTCGTGGCTGGACGTGGTGGCCGTACTCGCCGAGCGATCCTCGACCGGCCGGCTGCGATTGGTGGCCAAGGTAGAGGTCGCGCGATGGCCGGTAATCGGCGGACTCGCCGAGCTGATCGGTACGATCTTCATCGATCGGTGCCGGCCGCTGACGTTGCCCGATACCGTCAACGCGGTGCGAGACGCGTTGAACGGTGGCGACGTGGTGGTGGTGTTCGCCGAAGGTACGACGTGCTGCGGCGTACATCGGGCACCGTACCGTCCGGCGATGTTCCAAGCAGCCGTGGATGCGTCGGCCCGGGTCGTACCCGTGACCATCCGGTACGCCGACCGGCACGGCACCGTCACCACGGTGCCGGCGTTCCTCGGCGACGAGACCCTTGTGGCGTCCATCTGTCGGCTGGCCGGACGGCGTACGACTCGGGTCGGCATCCGCGTCGGCGCGGCGCTGCATCCCGGACCGGGTGCCGACCGGCGCCACCTGGCCGCGGCCGCTCAACACGTCACGGCACGTGAGGTTCGGCGTACCGCCGTTGTCCCAATGGCACGACCGGCAACCGTCTTGCCCACCTTGACCACCGCGGGCGTCTGACTCCTGCAACGCATCGGTCCCACCGCGCAAGGTGCGGTGGGACCGATGTCTGGTCGCCTACGACTCGAAGAACGTCACGAACCGTCGGTCAGCTTGGTCAGGAACTCGCGGTAGCTCTGCATGGCGGCGCGCAACACCTCTGTATCTGGTGCCTCCTCGCTTTGCCACGCGTCGAGCGCGGCCTGGTTGTCGCGGAGGGCGGAAATGCGCGCCTCCACGGCGTCGACGACCATCGCGCGAGCGGTGTCGACCGAGGACCGTGGGTCGTCGATGAACGCCAACTGCACCTCGTGCCAGCGGTCGTGCCGCTCGTCGGCGTCCGGCAGCGCGTCGGGTGCGAGTTCGGCCACCGGTGCAGAACCCGGCAGCATCCCGACCTCGGCCTCTGCCTGAACCTCGGTCTCAACCTGAACCTCGGTCTCGACCTCAGCCTCGGCTGCGGCATCGCCTTCGCTCGCCTCGGCTTCGGTCGTGATAGCGACCGTCGCCTCCTCGAGCTCACCGTCGTCATCCCCGACCACGTCCGGCATCGGCGCGATCTCCGCGATCGTGTCGGGCACCTCGATCTGCTCCGCGTCGGCCGACTCCGTCGCCTCATCGGCCTCCGACTCACCGACCGGTTCCGCGACGCCGACTGCGACGTAGTCGGAACCCGCTTCGTCGAGCGCGGCCTCCGCCGCGTCGGCCGGCGCATCGCCGACCGCTGAACTCGCGTAGGTCGTGCCGTCATCCGATGCGTCCGCGTCGGATGCGACCGCTGTTGCCTCAAGTGCCACACCGTCGATCTCATCGCCGTCGTCGCCAACGCCCTCGCTGGCTGCTTCGGCTTCGACTTCGGACTCGGCCTCGGCTTCGATTTCCGCCGCTGCCTCGGCGTCTGTTGCGTCGCTCGCTTCGGCTTCGTCGGTTGCTTCGTCGGTTGCTTCGGCTTCGTCGCTCGCCTCGGCCTCGGCCACCTCAACTTCGGTAACTTCAACCTCGGCGTCGTCGGTCGCTTCCGGCGCAGCCTCATCCGTCGCGTCGGCTGCTGCTTCTGCCGCTGTCGCGTCCGTTGCTTCGGCTTCAGTTTCGTCGCTCGCCTCGGCCTCGGCTTCTGTTTCTTCGCTCGCCTCGGCCTCGGCCACCTCAACCTCGGTAACCTCAACCTCGGCGGCCTCGGCATCGCTCGCCTCGGCTGTCGCTTCAGCTGCTACCTCGACCTCGGCGCCGACGGTCGCTTCCGCCGCGGCCTCGTCCGTTGCTTCATCCGTTGCTTCGGCCTCGGACTCGTCGCTCGCCTCGGCGTCGACCTCGGTCACCTCAACCTCAGTCGCCTCCGCAGCCGCCTCGTCACTAGCCTCAGCCTCGGACTCGTCGGTGGCTTGCGCGGCGTCCTCGCTCGCCTCGGCCACGGCCTCAGCCTCGTCGTCAGCGCTCGTGTCTTCGGTCTCGGCCGCGGCTTCGTCCTCGACGACCGCCGCGTCTTCCGGTGCGCTGTCAACGTGTTCGGTGTCGACCTGCTCGCCCTCGGTCTGCTCCTCGGTCGCAGCGTCGATCGGTTCGGCGTCCGCGGTCTCGGCTTCGTTGCCGTCGCTCGCGGCTTCCTCGCCCTCCTCGTTGGTGCTCTCGCCCGTCATGGTCCCGGCGGCGGCTTGGTCGTCGGCGTCGGCCGCGCTGCCCTCCGGTTCGGCGGCATCGCTCGACACGACATCCGACTCATCCGACGTCCGCTGCGCCGGCGCGACGTCCGCGGTCGCGTCGGTGGCGTACGCCTCGGTTGTCGTCTCGGCGTCCTGCTGCTCGCCGTCCGCCGCAGTCGCCTCCGCGACCGCGGCGTCGTGGACTTCGTTGTCCACGTCGGTACGGGCGAAACCGCCGTCGCGGTCCCCGTACGGTGAATAGGTCATGCGACTCTCCTCATCGGCCGTGCGGTGGGGTGTCACGCCTTGTGGCGTCGGTGTGGGGCGCCGAGGCATCGTCGCTGGATGCCCTGCCCCGCGTGCCGGCTCGCACCGTGTCGCCGACGGCCGCGCCGTTATCCGGCTCGTCGACGTCGGTTGAGTCCGGGGTTGTTGCTCGGACGTCGCCGGCCCGGTCGGCGGCCGTGGCACCGCCGTCGCGTGCGAACGCGTCCGATCGGGCGCCGCCGGATTCGGCTGGCGCCACGGGTTCCCGCTTCACCGGCTGATCTCCTAGCAGGGCAGCGAACAGCTCGCGATAGTGCACGAGCGCCTGCCGGAGTTGCTCGGTTGTCGCGGTCCCCGCGTCGTTCCGCACGCTGATCGCGTGCGCGTCTCGGTAGTGGCCGAGCACGTCGGCGTGCCCGACAGATAGATGGTCGACCAGTTCGTCGTGGTCCGTGGTGGGATATCCGCGCGCCGCGACCAGTTCGCCGACCAGACTGTCGGCGTCGCGAACCGCGGCAATCGGATCCGCTACGAACCGAGCCTGCATCGCGACCCATCGATCCCGGAACCGCGTGCGTTCCGGTTCGGTGACCTCGCGCAGGTCGAGCCTCGCGTGGCCACGTTCGCGCCGACGAAGCTCGGACTCGGCAGCGCCGCGGCCCTTTTCGTCGACGACGCGTTGATATTCGTCGCCGAATCGATCACGCAGCCTGCGGCGCTGCATTCCTCGCACCGCGACGGCCGCGAACGCAACGACGATCGCCGCTGCGATGACAATGCCGATGACGTCGGTCGTGTGCACGATTGGCCTCCTTCCGACCGACGTCGTATTACCCGCGCCATTCACGGTTACACCGTTGGCGCAACCGAGTGCGGTGTCAATCGTCGTGGCGAACATACGCCAATCCCCCGGCAGCGGCCGTGACGTGGCGGTTTGCCGGCGTGCCGGCGAGGGTAACGCTTTCGAAGACACCGACTGCGCGGGTATCAGGCGCGTCGCGTGGTTTGAGCCTCTAGTGAACGCCGTCGACACCACGTTCGTCTAGGCATTCGCGACGCCCTTTCTGGTTCCAAGCGAACGGGTGACGGCAATCCTCGACACGACACCGCACGATGGACAGACAGCCACTGCGCCGGCGCATTACGGTGCGGTGACTGAAGACGGCGCGGCGCGGGAGTCTGGTGGGGCCCCGCGCCGCGTCCCGCGTCCGCGAGCCGGAGTGCATGTGTCACCGTGTGAAGGCAACCGAGCGCGGAGGTCGTCATGCCGGCACACGGCGAGGTCGAGGGCGTGAACGATGCCGCGATCGCCGACCTCGACCGGGCGTGGGCGGAGATCCGGCCGGATGTGGTACGCCGGCTGATGGTCGCGGCGACGCAAGAGTTCGCGACGCGCGGCTATCACGGCACCGCGACCCGGGACATCGCCGCGCGCGCCGGACTCTCACCGGCTGGCGTCTACGTCCACTTCAAGTCCAAAGAGGAATTGCTCTACCGCATCAGCCTGATCGGCCATCGGCACGCGCTCGCGCACATCCGCGACGCGGTCGACGGCATCGACGACTCGGTCGAACGTCTACGCCGCATGGTCGGCGCGTTCAGCTCATGGCACGCTCGCTGGCACCTGCCGACCCGTGTGATCCAGTACGAGATCGGCGCACTCGCCGACGCGCACTACGCCGAGATCGCAGCCATCCGCCGCGAGATTGACGCGGTGGTACGCCAGACCTTGGACCACGGCGTCGCGCGCGGAGCATTCGACGTGCCCGATGTCGCGGGCGCCGCACTCGCCCTGCTGTCACTTTCGGTCGATGTGGCGCGTTGGTACCGGCCGGGCGGGCAACGCAGCCCCGAGGACATCGGACGGCTGCACGCCGATCTTGCGGTACGCATGTTCCGCGCGTAGTCCACACGTGCCGAAGATCCATCACTTGCTGAAGATCGCTTCTGCGGCATTCGCAAAGACTTCTTTGCAAACATTCCTTTGCGGTCTAGGCTGCCGTCATGACCGATCCTGCGGGCAGAGAGCCGCGCGCGCTTGAAGATCCGCTTGAAGATCCAGGACCGCTCGGCGGGGCCGCCCTGCCGGAAGGCCCGCCGGAATGGTTCGATCCGACCCGCGATGCGATCCTCACGCCTCGGCGACTGCGCGGACTCGTTCATCCGATCCGGCTCCGCTTGCTGACCTTGTTGCAGGACGACGGCCCGGCAACCGCGTCGCAACTCGGCCGCCGCGTCGGCCACTCCAGCGGCGTCACGAGCTACCACCTCCGCATCCTGGCCGAGCACGGCTTCGTAGACGAGGACACCGAGCGCGGCAACGCTCGCGACCGCTACTGGCGCTCGCATTACCGCGCAACCCACTTCACGTTCCGGTCCACCGACGACCCGGGCGACGCGGAGACCGTCGAACTCGCCGAGCAATACATGCGCATGATCATCGAGGGTTATTACGAGCGCATGGTCCGCTTCGTGGACAGCATCGTGGACCGCCGCGAGGAATTGCGGGACGCGCCATGGACATTGTCGACCAAGTCGCTTCGGCTCACCCCTGACGAAGCACGCGAGCTGTCTCGCGATGTACACCGGCTGCTGCAGCGCTACGACCGCGACGGCGCCGGCGAGCGGCCGGGTGCGGTGGACGCGACATTCCAGTACCAGATGCTGCCCGACGACGAACCGACTGTGCCGTGACCGGCTCGGTTTCCCGGCGCCGCGCACCGTTCGCCGCCCTACTCAGTGCGTACGCCGTGTCCGTCCTCGGCACCACGATGTCCGAGCTTGCGATTCCGTGGTTCGTCCTCACCACGACCGGCAGCGCCGCCAAGACGGGACTCGTCGCGTTCGCCGAGATGGCGCCGTACGTGTTGGCTCAGGTTCTGGCCGGCCCGATCGTGGATCGCGCGGGACTGCGGCGGTCGTTCGTCGCCGGCAACATCGCGGCGGCGCTGGCCGTCGGCGCGATTCCGGTGATGTACGCCGCTGGCTCGTTGTCGTTCGGCGTCCTGCTCGCACTCGTCGCGGTTGCCGGCTCGGTGCGCGGCGCTGCCGATTGTGCGAACAGCGCGCTGGTGCCGGCGACCGCGACGGTGGGACATATCCCGTTGGAGCGCGCCGCCGGCCTGAACTCCGGTGCCAACCGCACCGCGCTGCTGCTCGGTGCGCCGCTCGGCGGCGTACTGATCACGCTGACATCCTCGACAACGGTCGTCGCGGCGGACGCGGCCACGTTCGCGGTTGCCGCGGTCGTGGTCGCGGTCTTCGTGCGTGGCATCCGGCCCGGCACGACGGTTCCGCACCAATCGCCGCCGGTCGACGCCACGCGGCCGACCGGGTCGGCCATTCGCCGGTACGGCCGCGACCTCGCGGAGGGACTGCGATTCATTCGCGGTGACCGACTGCTACTCGGCATCGTCACCATGGTGGCCGTGGCGAACCTGCTCGATCAGGGGATGTCGGCCGTGCTGCTGCCCGTGTGGGTGCGACGCGAACTGCACAGCGCGACCGCGCTCGGCCTGCTCGGCGGTGCACTTGGACTGGGCGCGTTGATCGGCAGCTTGGCCGGTGCGTGGCTCGGACCGCGGGTGCCGCGACGGGCGCTTTACGGCTTCGGCTTCCTGCTCGGCGCGGCACCCCGGTTCTTCGTGCTGCTGCTCGCGTCATCGCTCGCGCCGGTGCTCGTGGTGTTTTTCGTGGCCGACACGTTCGGCGGCTCGGTGAACTCCGTCATCGGCGCGACCTCGTACGAGCGGATTCCGCCGCACTTGCAGGCACGAGTTCTCGGCATGATCAAGGCAAGCGCCTATGTCGGTATCCCGTTCGGCGCATTGGTCGCCGGCTTCGCGGCCGATGCCGTCGGTCTCGACACCACCATCGCGGTGGCCGGCGTCTGTTATCTGGTCACCACACTTACGCCGTTTGTGTTTCCAGCCTGGCGCGACATGCGCCGCCCCGCCGATGCTGCGTTGGACGCGAGGTCCGCGGCTCCCACCACCGCCGACGCGACGCCGATCGCTGACGCGACGCCAACCACCGCGGCTGACTCGACGCCAAGCGCGGTGGTGTCCACACACGATCGCGTGGGCGGGTCCCTTCCCCTACCGGACCCGCCCACGCGGAGCTGACTCTACGCCGATCGAGCCTTACGACATCGTGTCGAGCAGTTCGGCCAGCCGGTCGTAACCCTCGCGCGCGCCGTATTCCATGCCCGACGCGACCATGCCGTCGCGGTCGGCGATCGATTGGAACACCGACGTGCTCGTCACCCGCGTGCCGCCGTCGACTGGTTCGAATGTGGTCGTCTCGAGGAGGACGTGACCCGGAACGCCTTCGTACTCGAAGGTCTGCACGACCCGCTCCGGCGCGATGACATCGTGGTAGACGCCGTGGAACGCAAACTCGTTGCCGTCCGCGTCGCGCTGGATGTAGCGCCACTGGCCACCGGCTCGTACGTCGGCGACGTCAATCTGCGTGGTCAGCGCCCGTGGTCCCCACCACGCGGTCACGTGCTCCGGTTCGGTGGTGGCCCGCCACACGAGCTCGGCCGGCGCCGCGAATACACGGCTCATGGTTACCTGCTGTTGGTTCGGCTCGACGGTGAAGATGGTCTCGCCGGTGATGGTGCCGCTCATGATGTGGAACCCTTCCGCTCGGTGGCGCCGCGCTTGCGCGTCGCAGTCGCGCCACGCTCGTTCGCGTCGCCTTTCTGTATCTCGGCCAGGTGTTCGGCCAGCCGGTCGAACCGTCCGGCCCAGGCCGTACGGTGCTCGTCGATCCAGCCGGCCGCGTCGACCAGCGGCGCCGCCTCGAGTCGGCACGGCCGGTATTGCGCGTCGCGGCCCCGGGCGATCAGTCCGGCCCGTTCGAGAACCTTGAGGTGCTTCGAGATCGCCTGCAGGCTCATCTCGAACGGGGCGGCCAGCTCGTTCACGGTCGCCTCACCGGTGGCGAGCCGCGCGAGGATCGCACGGCGCGTCGGGTCGGCGAGGGCCGCGAAGGTGACGCTCAACGAGTCGTCGCTCACCCCGGATCACTCTCACTTATTCAACCGTACGGTTAATCAACCGATAAGTTGAGTGTGCACCTCCGGGTGCATGCTGTCAACCGTGTCTGCGAACCGATGCCACGACAAGTCAACGCCACGCCACACGCCGACGGTGCGGGTCGCCGCGACGCCGCACGATATGACACGCTGCCGGGCATGAGGATCTATATCTCGGTGGACATGGAGGGCGTCGCCGGGATCGTCGACTGGGCGCAGTGCATCGCCGACGGTGAGGACTACGCGCTCGGCCGCGATCTGCTGGTCGGCGAGGTGAACGCGGCGATCGACGGAGCGCTGGCCGCCGGCGCGACACACGTGATGGTCAACGACGCACACTCGGTGATGCGCAATCTGCCGCCCGGTGCGCTCGCCGGGCGCGCGTCATACCTGTCCGGCCGCTTCAAGCCGAGATACATGATGGAGGGCCTGGATTCGTCGTACGACGCCGCGGTGTTTCTCGGCTACCACGCTGCGATGGCGTCACCGGGCGTGCTGTCGCACACGTACAACCCGCGTGCCATCGCGAATGTCGCGATCAACGGCGTGACAACTGGTGAGGCCGGCCTGAACGCGTTGGTAGCGCAGCATTTCGGCGTACCGGTGGCGGTTATCACGGGCGACCAGCATGTCGGGCCGGAGGCCGCGCCGTTCTGTCCGGGCATCGCGCCGGTCCAGGTCAAGACATCGATCAGCCGGTACGCCGCGAGCCACGAGCACCCGCTGACGGCGCGTGAGTTGATCCGGGACGGCGTGACCGCCGCGCTCGGCCGGCTCGGGTCCCTGGCACCACCGTCGATCGCGATGCCCGCCACCATCGAGGTGACCTTCCTGTCGCCCGACATGGCCGAGCAGGCGACCTGGATCCGCGACGTGACGCGCACCGATTCACGGACCGTCACGCTCCGGGACGATGATCCCCTCCGGCTGTTTCAGGCTTTCATCACGCTCGTGTTCCTCACCCGCTCGCTCGTCGAGGCCCGCTAGGAAGCCCGGAGCGGGTGGCGCGGCCGGTGCCGGCGACTCGGGTGCCGCCGCGGCCGCCGACTCGGCTGATACGGCAACCGTCGTCGAGTGTCGGACCGGACCGGCGACGCGCCGCACAACGGTGCGGAACACGACGTCGTGCCATGCGCGACGCCGACCGTCCCACAGCACGGCAACGAGGCCGATCAGCCAGAGCGGCGGGATCGCGAGACCGATCAGAGCGCGCGATGCCGCCTGGATCAGCAACACGCGGCGGCCATCCGTACGGCGCACGGCGGTACCCAGCAACAGCCCGCCGAGCGTCTGCCCGGTGAGCCACCAAGCACCGGTGAAGTAGACCCACGGGAACACCGCGGCGACGATCCCGCACGACGTGGCGAGCCACCCCGGGGAACGGCCGATCACCTGCTGCCAGGCGACCGTCGGCAGCACGCTGATGACGATTCCGGCGACGGTGAGAACCGCGACGTCGACGATCAGTGACGCGACGCGGGACACCAGCCCGGCGTACTGGTTGCCGTTGCTCGGCATGGCGGCCGGCGCGTCGTCGCGTACGACACCGTCGATGCCGTCACACACCCCGGATGTCGTTGAGGCCCTTGGCCACCGTGCCCTTGTCGTTGCGCGCGACGACGCGCCGCGCCGCGGCCTCGAGCCTTTCGTCGGCGCGCACCGTGTTGGTCCGCAGTTGGTCGGCCAGCTGGCCGAGCACGCCACGACTCTGGTTAAGGATCAACTCCTGCACCCGGGAGTCGGTCGTCAGGTCGTCGATGATGACCGGCACCACGCGATCGCGGATATCCGGCAGCGCACCGTCGATCAGCTTCGGCATCACATCGGAGATCAGGTGTGGAACGAGGTCGTCGATGAACTTCGGCAGCACCTTGACCTGTGCCCACGCGAGCGCGTCGTCGATCGTCGCGTCGACCAGCCCGGACGCGCCCTGGCGGCGGGACGCGATGGTGTCACGGCCGCGGCGCTCGGCGTCGTCGATCGCGATGGTCAACATCTCGCGCGCGCGATCGGTGCGCTCCCGAGTCTTGACGGCGATTCCGACAAACACCGCCGCCGCGCGCCCACCGACCGCGCGGGCTCCCCCGCGTACTTGTTCGGACGCGATCACCGCGGTGCCCACCGCGAGTTCGGTGATGTGCATCGTGGATCGCCAGCTCGCCCCGTTGGACCCGCCTTCGGTGGCCGCCGTCTCATCCGAGGCGTCGGTGCCGACGGCCGCGTCCGCGACGCCGTCCGGATCCGTCTCTGCGGTGGTCATGTCGCCCCAATCCCTCCGGCCGACGCCGACCGGCCACGCGGTTCGCCACAGATCCGCAAAGCCTCTGGACTGGCCGCCATCGCACGGTATTGCCGATTCGATTATTGCCACGCATAAACGGCCTTGTACGGCGAATCAGCTCTAACCCGGCATACCGCTACCCGAGTGGCAGCGCTCCCGGGCCGCCCGCCACCACCGGATAATGCGTTCCGTGCGCACCGACTTCGATCCGGCAACGCTCGGCCATGGCCGTACGTACCGGCTAATGAACTCGGTCGTGGTGCCGCGGCCGATCGCGTGGGTCTCCTCGACATCCGCCGCCGGAGTCGACAACCTGGCGCCGCATTCGTTCTTCACCGTCGCGAGCGTGACGCCGCCAGTCGTGCAGTTCACCTCGGTCGGGCCGAAGGACACGCTGCGTAACGTCCGAGAGACCGGCGAGTTCGTGGTGAACCTCGCGCCCGAACGGCTGTTCGAGCAGATCAACGAGAGCGCGACGGACTATCCGCCGGAGATCTGCGAGTTCGACGCCGCCGGCGTGGTGCGGGAGCCGAGCCTGCGGGTCCGGCCGCCACGGGTCGCGGACTCGCCGGTCGCGCTCGAATGCCGGCTCCACGACGTGATCCCGGTCGGCGACTGCTTCTTGATCCTCGGGCAGGTCGTGCACATCGCGATCCACTCTGACACGCTCGTGGACGGTCACCCCGAGGTGCGGAAGCTCCGGCCACTCGCCCGGCTCGGCCGCGACGAGTGGTCCACCATCGGCGAGGTCTGGGAGATCAAACGCCGCAAGTACCGCGCGTAACGCCTGCCGAAAGCTCTATTGGCCGGGCAGCGTTCCAGGCGCGCATTGGACGTTGTCGCTTCCGATGGGACCGTTGAAGTCAGTGCTGTAGTCAAGCGTCAGCTGGCCGCCTGTGCAGTCGTTGGTCGGTATGGAAACTGTCGTCGGGTTGGCAGGGTCCGGGATGGTGTATGACGTGGCGCCCGAGAGGTTATATGTCTGGGAGAAGACAGCGATACCGCCGGGGTTTTCGGTAATTGTGACCGTGATTGAAACTGGTCCGGTGCCATCGGTGGTGACAGCGATCGAGAACTGAGCGGCGCTGCCATCGTTACTTGGGGACACCAGTTGCGCGCCGACAACGTGGGTGGGAGTTGCAGTCTGGCTCGGCGTCTGCGTCGTCGGCGGTGCCGTCGTCGGATTCCCGGTCGGATTCCCCGTCGGATGCGTGGTGTGCGTTGGCGGCGGCTGGATCGGAACTGGCGTACCGTGCCCGCCCGGAGCGGTCGTGCGCGCGGGCGGCGCGGTGAGCGTGACACCCGGCGTCGGGATGATGAGCAGGGTGGGGATGCCGGTCGGCGCGGCGGATGCGCCGCCGGTTGTCGCACCGTTCGGCAGCACGACGGCGAACTCCGGCTGGTCGGATGCGGTGTTCACCGACTTCCCGCCGACGCTCAGGCCGGCGCTGATGCCGACGATGATCGCCACGACCAGCGCGGCACCGACGAGCAACCGGGTTGCCAGCGCACTGCCTACCGCGGACGCAGCGCGTGACTGCTTGACCTCGGCCGGCCGAGGCTGCAGCGGCACGATGGCGCTGATCCG
>DASTMZ010000055.1:0-4399 GCA_035713725.1 Micromonosporaceae bacterium | reverse complement strand
GGCGCATCGACGGCGGTGTGCCCAGCCTGGATGCGTGGAAGGGCAGCGTCAGTTGCACCGTCCAGCCGGACAGCGACGTCACCGATGACACCTTCCCGTTCACCGGTACGCCGCCGTTCGACAAGATCGCTGATGCCGATGCGGTGGCGTACGCGCAGAAGATGGGTGCGGTCTGTAACGACGTCTTCACCGCCGCCGGCTGACCGGCTCGGAGGCCCGACGGGTTCGGGGGCGGGGCCGGTTGGGCCGGCGTGCCGTGACGCGCCTCTGCCATGGGCACATTTCGGCGACGTGTTGAGAATCGTCCATGTCAAGCGGACGACGCCCGGTGGCCTCCAAAGCGATCGGAGGACACCGGGTTTCGCCGATAGTCAGTTCTTGACAAGCGTGTAGGTGTGCGCCTCATCGACACCGAACTCCTTCGGCATGGGCACCACCGCGACCTCGTTTCCATTCAGGTCGTACCGGACCCAGGCATCGTCGGCCTTCGAGCCGTAGCGCAAACTGACCACGCTGTCGTTGCCCACCCAGTACACGCGGGATCCATAGCAGTCCGCCCCCACGTGGGCGACCACCGTACCGCTGGCGGCCTCGACGATGCTGCAGTCGCTGGTACGGATGACGTAACGACCGTCGGGTGACCAGTTGTTCAGCGTGTCGAACACGATGCTGGTGCCCGTCGCCTGGCCGGTCGCCGCGTCATACACCTGCGCGAGCACCCGCGGGCCCTGATTGTCGACGCCGATCGCGAACTCGGCGCGACCGGGAAGCCAAGCCGGACCCGTGTAGCCGGTGTCCGGCACGGCGGGCAGCGTCCGGTCGTTGCCGGTCGTGGCATCGGCCACGTGAACCGCGGTCGTACCGGCGGTCGTCTGCGACCGGTAGACGATCTGCGTGCCATCGGCATTCCAGTCAACGCCAAGGAACGTCGCGCCGGTGGCCAGCCACTGCGTCTGCCCGTTCGCGAGGTTCAGGATGCCGATACGTTGATCGCGTGCGGCGCCGCCGGTGTCCTCGACGGCGACGTACGTTCCCACCGGCGCCGGGTACGCATACGTATGGTGCAGGTCAACATACCTGCCCGTGCTTCGGTCATATACCCAGGTTCCGTCGCTGGACGGTCCACCGCCGATGACCCAGCCACCGCCCACGGCGATCGCTCCGGCCGAGTACACCGACCGAACGGCCGCGACCGACGGCGTCGGTGCGGTGCTGACGTGGGCCGGATGCGTCGCCGCGACGGGCGGGACCCTCGATGGCGGCCGGTGGCCGCTAGCCAGAAACGCATAGCCGCCGCCGAACGCGACGACGGCAAGGACGCCAGCCGTTACCGTGGCCACCAAATGGCGCATGCGCTGCCGGCGACCACTCTTCCACGCCGTACCCGCAAAGTCTTTGGTGACAACGCCGCCCTCGTCGGCGATGTCCTGTAGTTCGGCGCGCAACCGAGTATCAAAACTCATTGAAATGCCCCCTGTACTACGACGGAATCAGGCGAGGCATCGCCGAGCGTCTCCAAGCGCAACCGGGCCAGCGCCCGTGACGCCTGGCTGGCAACCGTGCCGGTCGAACAGCCAAGCACGTCGGCGACCTCTCGCTCGCTTAGGTCCTCGAGATAGCGCAAGACGACGACAGCCCGTTGGCGCGGTGGCAGCGCTCGAAGCGCGGCCCGTAGTCGCAGCCGCGTCACTGTCTGGTCGGCCGGATCGGGATGCGCAACACCCGGGCGACCGCGCTCGGGGACATCGGCCATCAGCGTCTCAGGGCGCCTCCGCCGGTACCGCCAGCGAGTGATGTGCTGGTGGTACAACACCCGCCGCACATACGCTTCCGGGTCGCTGTGGATCCGCGACCATCGTGCGGCGGCGCGGGCCAAGGCCGTCTGCAGCAGGTCTTCCGCGCCGTGTCGCTCGCCGGTCAGCGCGTACGCCACCCGAAACAGCCCCGGCGTGCGATCGCGTACGAACTGCGTGAAGTCCTGCTCGATGTCACGATCCACGTACGCACCTCCTCGACGGTAAAGACGCCGCAGCGCGTGAATTCCTTGCATCTAACCGGCTCGACGTTGTCGGCGAGTCATGGTGGCGCATATTCCCGGGATGATTGCAGCGCGCCCATACCCGCGTCTGCACCGCGACGAACAGTTCTTCGATCCCGCCCTATCGAGAACGGTCGGTGTCCGCCGTGCGTTCTAGCATCACCGCCATGGAACGGGACCGTGACGCCCGCGCTGACATCATCGAACTTTCTGACTACGCCTACCAGCGCACCCGGAATAGGCTCGCCGGGCTCACTGACGACGAATACTTCTGGGAGCCGGTGCCCGGCTGCTGCACGATCCGCCGAACAGCGTCCGGTGACTACTGTGCTGACGATGCGGACGGTCCCGGTGCCCCGGCCTTCACGACTATCGCCTGGCGGCTGTGGCACCTGATCGAAAACTACGGAGCGAAGCGGCAACCGGAGTGGTTGGGAGTGGACCGACTGCCCGGCGGCTTCGAAAGGCATGACCCAGCACCGGCAACCGCGGCGGAAGCAATTGCCGTCTTGGACCGTGCGCATGACTTCTGGCAGGACCTGCTCCGCGAACTGCCCGCGGCTTCCTGGTGGGAGCCGTTGGGCCCCATCGCTCACCAATACGCCGAGAGTTCGAGGGCCGCCTTAGTGCTTCACCATCTCGACGAACAGATCCACCACGGAGCCGAACTCGGTGTCATGCGTGACCTGTACCGGCACCACTTTGCCCAGTCAGACCGCTGCGCCGATCACGACTGACCACGCAGGTAACCGTGATCCTGTAAGTACCGGCGCGTAAATGGGGCTACGGGCCGTTGCCGGCCCGTGCGGCGCCACCGCCAGACGCTCGGCCGCTGATCGAGAGCGTTTCAGGGTGCGAACCCCTTCGTACGAGGCAAAATGCCCGTATGTTCGGCGGACACCCTGGCCTTGGCGGCGCCACGACAGGCGGAGCGCACGCGACGACCGAAGCAGGTTATGGCGACCACTGACAACGAAGGTGCCCATGGCGACTGCACGCGCACCAGCGGGACAGCGGGGTCACTGGGGAGGGGTCAAGAGCTGGCTCGGGAAGGTGTTTGAGCTCAATCCGGCCGGCCTCAACTGGCCGCGCGGTGTGTTGATCTTCGACATTATGCTGGTACCCCTGGTCGTCTTCTTGGCGATCGGGCACGAGGAATATCTCGTCAGCGCGGTGTTCGGCACGCTTTTTGCCGGCCTAGCCGATCCGGGCGGCGGACTCCGGTATCGCGCTACGCATCTCGCTGTGTTTTTCGCGACCGGCGCCGGCCTTACCGCATTGGCCTTCGGTATCGGCGGGACCGGCTGGGGCTGGCTGGTGCTCGCGGCGTTCGTGATCACACTGGTCGCCGGATTGGCCGTCATGTACGGGATCCATCGATTCGTCGCGGCACTCCTGCTGAACGTCTGGTTCGTCATCGCCCTTGCGCTCGGGTTCAGCCTTCATCACCACGCACACATCACTAGCTACACCTGGGGTCAGGTGCTCGCTTGGGTCGGCGGATCGGCGCTGTGGATCGCGCTGACATTCGTCGCCTGGCTCATCCTCGGGCGCGAGGATCGGCCGCCGTTCGTGGCGGAACTGCCCAGTGATACCGCGGGGCGAAAGTTGACCCGACCACTGATCATGTTTGCCGTGATCCGCGCGATCGCCATCGCCGGTGCCGTCGCCATTGCGTTCGGACCGGACCTTTCGCACGGCTATTGGTTGCCGATCGCGACGCTCGTGGCGATGAAACCGAGCCTGACGCAGACCACGCTAATCGGCGCGCAGCGGCTTGCCGGCGCGATGATCGGCGCGGCGGTGGCGGCTCTTTTGCTGCTGATCCCCTCCAATGAACACGGCTCGAAGCTGTTGGCGGTTGATTACGGACTTGAAGTGGTGGCGCTCGTCTTCCTGATGCATGGGGCGGCGACCCGATTCTGGAACTACGCGATCTACTGCGCGGCGATTGCCGCCGGAGTGCTGATCTTGTTAGACCTTCCACAACACTCGAACAATGCAGCCGTCGGATACCGGGTGCTGTGGACGCTGTGCGGCGTGGGGATTGCGGTGGCCGTTATGCTCCTCGGCGGTCTGCTGGCGAAGCGAAGCGCGAACGCGCCGGACCAGCCGACGACACAACCGGCCGAGGCAGGTTAGATCGCGTTTGGCGCCCGCGACCTGCGCCGCCATCCGCCACCGGTTGCGCCGTGTTTGGCGCCCGCCACCGGCGCAGACGTTCCGCCACCGGCTGCGCCGATCCGTCGCGTCGAAGAATCGCGGACTACATTGCGCAACATGCGCGAGGTGTTCACCGTTCCGCTCCTCGTTTCGCTCTGGTGCTGGATCGTGCTGGAGATTGGCTTGGTCGTCCGCGAC
>DASTMZ010000054.1:0-4134 GCA_035713725.1 Micromonosporaceae bacterium | reverse complement strand
CTGCCCACCCAAATGGGTTACGACTCCGACGATCCGGTCGCGCACGGTGAGGTGGGCAAGGTCGGCGTCGCGATCGACTCGATCGACGACATGCGCCGGCTGTTCCACGACATCCCGTTGGACAAGGTGTCCACGTCGATGACGATCAACGCGCCGGGCAGCGTGCTGCTGCTGCTCTACCAGCTCGTCGCGGAGGAGTCCGGAATCGGCGGCGATCAGCTCACCGGCACCATCCAGAACGACATCCTCAAGGAATACATCGCACGCGGGACGTACATCTTCCCGCCGAAGCCGTCGCTCCGGCTGGTGGCGAACACGTTCGCGTACTGCACCGCCGAGATCCCGCGCTGGAACACCATCTCGATCTCCGGCTACCACATGGCCGAGGCTGGCGCGTCACCCGTCCAGGAGGTCGCGTTCACGCTCGCCAACGGTGCGGAATACGTACGAGCGGCGATCGCCGCCGGTCTCGACGTTGACCACTTCGCGCCAAGGCTGTCGTTTTTCTTCGTGGCCCGCACCACGTTGCTCGAAGAGGTCGCGAAGTTCCGTGCCGCGCGGCGGATCTGGGCGCACATCATGCGCGACGAGTTCGGCGCGAAGGATCCGAAGTCGTGGATGCTCCGGTTCCACACGCAGACCGCCGGCGTGCAGCTGACCGCTCAACAGCCCGAGGTCAACCTGGTCCGGGTCGCGGTCCAGGCACTCGGTGCGGTGCTCGGCGGTACGCAGTCGCTGCACACCAACTCCTACGACGAGGCGATCGCGCTGCCCACCGAGAAGGCCGCCCGGCTCGCGTTGCGTACCCAGCAGGTGCTGGCGTACGAAACCGACCTGACCGCGACCGTCGACCCGTTCGCCGGCTCGTACGTCGTCGAGGCGATGACCGATGAGATCGAGGCGGCCGCGATCGCGCTGATGGGACGCGTGGCGGACTACGGCTCGGCGGTCGACGCGATCGAGGCCGGTTTCCAGAAGCGCGAGATCGAGTCGTCGGCCTATCGGATCGCTCAGGAGATTGACTCTGGCGCGCGCGTGGTGGTCGGCGTCAACCGGTTCACGATCGCCGAGGAGGAGCCCTACGAACCGCTGCGGGTCGATCCGGCGATCGAAGCGGAGCAGGTGGCGCGCCTGGCGACCCTGCGCGTGGAACGCGACTCGGCCGCCGTCGACGCGTCCCTCGCCGCGTTGCGCGCCGCCGCGGACGGTGATGACAACGTGCTCTACCCGATGAAGCGAGCCCTCGCCGTCCGGGCCACCGTCGGCGAAGTCTGCCATGCACTGCGCGACGTCTGGGGTCGCTATCAGCCCAGCGACCGCTTCTAACGCCACCTTGGACGGGCTCGTAGCGTCCACCGTGGCGTGCCGCGGGCGGGGATGGGCGGCCAGCTCGCCGCACAAGGGGTGCGACTCGTGATCGTCCTCCGCGGTGACTATCACTCTCGGTGCAAAGGGTGTGGGTCGGCGTCCGGCACGACCAGCACGTCGGCCAATTAGGGCGCAGTTCGTGTCCCCCGACGGTGGTAACCCGTTGTATTAGGCAGGCAGAACATGTTTGCGGTACACAATACGAGGGGTAACGAAGCGGCAGTCATGGATCACCCGTACCAGGGGATTCGTGAGACCGGTAACACTGAGCGATGTTCTCTGTACGAGAATCGCATTGCGCAGCGTCACCGGACCAGGGCTAGGCTGTCGAGTTGTTTCTATCCGCGGAGATCAAGAAGAAGCCGTGACGAGCGCACCGACGATGTCGCAGAGTGACTCTGTGAGTTCTGGGTGGCCGGCAACGCCGCCCGGTGCCGACCCGCTGCCCGGTCAACTCGACCGTTGGTTGGCGGTCAAGGGCGCGGACCTAATTGCCGTACGCCGACACATCCACGCGCACCCGGAACTGTCCGGGCGCGAGTTCGACACCGCCAAACTCGTCCATCGACAGCTCTCGCAGGCCGGTCTCCAACCGCGCTACCTGCCGAAGCGGAACGGTGTGATCTGCGACGTGCCGGGTAATGGCACGAGCGAGACGACGATCGCGCTGCGCGCGGATCTCGACGCCCTGCCGCTGCCGGACGCCAAGGACGTGCCCTACCGGTCGACGGTCACCGGCGTCTGCCACGCGTGCGGCCACGACGTGCACACCACGATCCTGCTCGGTGCCGGGCTGGCACTCGCCAAGCTCGCTAAGCGTCGCCAGTTGCCCGGCACCGTACGCCTGCTGTTCCAGCCGGCCGAGGAGACGCCGCCCGACGGCGCACCCGAGGTCATCGCGGCGGGCGGTCTCAAGGACGTGTCGGCGATCTTCGGTTTGCACTGCGCACCGCAGCTTCCGGTCGGGATGGTCGGCGTACGGTCCGGCCCGTTCACCGCCGCGACGGACATCGTGGACGTACGCCTGCAAGGTCCTGGCGGGCACACCGCGCGCCCGCACCTGACCGCGGACCTCGTGCACGCGCTCGGCCGCGTGGTCGTGGACGTGCCGGCACTGCTGGCCCGCCGCGTCGACGCGCGCGCCGGCGTCTCGATGGTGTTCGGCGCGATCCGGGCCGGCGAGGCGCCAAACGCGATCCCGTGTGACGGCATCGCGCGCGCCACCGTGCGGGTGCTCGGCCGCGACGCGTGGGCGGAGATGCCCGATCTCGTGAAGAGCCTGATCCATGAGGTGGTGGCGGCCACCGGCGCGCAAGCGGATGTGGACTATCGCCGCGGCGTGCCGCCGGTGGTCAACGACCGCCTGGCGACCGCGGTGATCGCCGGCGCGGCGGCCGCGGCGCTCGGCAACGAGAACGTGGTCGAGGCCGAGCTGTCGATGGGCGGCGAGGACTTCGCGTTCTACCTCGACCAGGTGCCCGGCTCGATGGTCCGGCTCGGGTGTGGCACACCGGGCGCCACCACGAAGGTCGACATCCACCAGTCGACGTTTGATGCCGACGAGCACTGCATTGCACACGGCGTCCGAGTGATGGTGCACACCGCGCTTGCCGGCCTCGCGATGCCCGGTTTCTAGAAGGTCATTCCTACGGCGTCGCGCCGTCGCCGTTGGACGCGGTGCCGGTGGAGCCGGACGCGGCGTCCGGACCACCAGCCGGTGCGGTGGCCAGCGCCGGCATACGACGCGCCTGAATCCGCCGCTGCAGAACGCGTACCAGCCAGGCAATCGCGCCGAGCAGCGCGGCGAACGGCAGGATCGCGCCAATCACCATCAGCAGCCACACGATGGACGCGACGAACGCGTGCCAGCCCCGGTCCAGGCCGCCGAGGAAGCCGGCCGGCTTGTGTTTGGTGGCGACCACCTTCGCCTGCGGGCCGAGCAACGTGACCGTGATGGTCGACAGCGCCGTCAGATCGCCGAGGTGAGCCTGCTGTGCCTCGAGCGACTCGAGGTCCGACTCACGCTGAGTCAGCTCGCTTTCGATCGACACGATCTCGCCGACCGTCTTGGCCTGCGCCAGGAGCGCTCGGATGCGGTCCACGCTGGCCTGTTGGGTACGCAACCGGGCCGTCACGTCGATGACCTGATCGGTCACGTCCTGTGTGGTCACCACTCGGCTCTCTTCGGTGCCGTAGCCGGCGATGGCGTTCAGCGTGGCGTCGAACCGATCGGCGGGGATCCGCAGCGTGAGCGTCGCCGTCGAGCGGTTGGCGTCGATGGTGCGATCGTCGCCTCCGACATACCCGTTGGCGCCGGCCGCGAGCGCGGTGATCCGCGCGGCCTGTTCGTCGACGTCGTCGACGCGCAGGGTGATCTGACCGTTGTGGATGATCGATCGCTGGAGTTGCGCCGGCTGCACGGGAGCCGCGCCGGGCTTGCCCGCCGTCCCGCCGCCGTTCGTCGACCGGTTGCCGGTCGAGCCGTCGGTCGCCGCGGCGCCACCGGGCACCTGGTCTGATTCGCCCGTGCCGAACTGGTTTGGCGCTCCAGGCCCGGCCTTCGCCGCGGCGGGCGCGGCGGAGGACCCGGAGTTCGAGGTGGCATTGCAGGCGGCGAGCACGGTGGCGCCGAGCGCGGCAATCAGCACGAGGCCGATGCCGGCTACCCGCATGTGGCGGCGGGTCGGGATGGTTGTCATGGCGCTCGGACGCGCCGGCCGTCACAGGCGGTTCCCAGCGATGACAATTCGTTACGCCGCCGGCACC
>DASTMZ010000053.1:0-4035 GCA_035713725.1 Micromonosporaceae bacterium | reverse complement strand
CTAGCTGGTCGAAGCGCTCCTAGCTGGTCGAAGCGCCTGGACCTTCGGTCGGCGCACCGTCCCTGCACGTGATACGAAATGCTCGTCGAAGCGCTCCTAGCTGGTCGAAGCGCCTGGACCGTTGGTCGGCGCACCGTCCCTGCACGTGATACGAAGTGCTGGTCGAAGCGCCTGGACCGTTGGTCGGCGCACTCTTAGCTGGTCGAAGCGCCTGGACCGTTGGTCGGCGCACCGTCCCTCCACGTGATACGAACTGCTCGTCGACGCCTGGACCGTTGGTCGGCGCACTCTTAGCTGGTCGAAGCGCCTGGACCGTTGGTCGGCGCACCGTCCCTGAGCGTGACACGAGGCGCGCCTAGTCGAGCAATCCGTAGACAATGGGAGGCGTGAGCGCAAAGGATCGCTGACGAGATCGGAGGTGTGTCGTGGCTCGTAAGCCGGACGCGCCGCACGATTCGGAGCCGGACCACGCGGCGCTCGACGAGGCGGCCGCGGATCTTTATGCACTGCCCGCCGATCAGTTCACCGCGGCCCGCAATGAGCGCGCGAAGTCGGCACGTGATGCGGGCGATCGATCTCTCGCGGCAGCGATCGGCAAGCTGGTCAAGCCGACCGCCGACGCCTGGCTGGCGAACCAACTGGTTCGCGACACACCGGATCGGATCGAGTCGTTGGTGCGGATCGGCCAGTCGATGCGCGAGGCCACCGCGGCACTCGATCGCGACGAACTGCGGCGGCTGTCCGGCGAGCAACGCGACGCCACGGCGGCACTCGTTGCGCGGGCTCGCGAACTCGCCGCGGACGCCGGTCAACGCGCGACCGAGCAGACCATCCGGGCGCTGGAGGCCACGCTGCACGCGGCTCTCGCGGACCCCGACGCGGCCCGGGAACTCGCCGCCGGTCGGATCACTACGACGTTGCGCACGAGCGGCTTCCCACTCGGCAGCGCGGACGCGGTGATGCGCGCCGAACCGGTCAGGTCTGTCGCCGCGCCGCCTGTCGGGCATCCAACCAAGACAGCGCGCGCCAAGTCGGCGGCCACCGAAAAGGCCACCGCGAAGGCCGCCCAAGAAGCCGCCGACACGGCCGGTGATCATGAATTGGCCGCGGCGCGCCAGGCAGTCGACGACGCCCGGGCGGTGGTCACCATGGCACATACCGTGGTACGGGACACCACCGCGACCGTAGAACGGCTACGAATCGAGCTCGAGAACGCACTGGCGGCCCGACGGGACGCGGATCGCGAACTGCGTGCGGCGCGTACTGCGGTGGATCGGGCGGAGCAGGCGGCGCAGCGCGTCGCACGGCGGCTCGGCCGGGCGAACTGAACCGTACGACCGACTGTCTCGACATCGTGTCGACGGCGGGCGCCGACATCAGGACACTCCCACGCAAGCGTTCTGCCGACCGGAAAACACCTGGTGACGGATGGGTCGGGCGGCCGTGCCACCGTACAGTGGCCGCCATGGCTCCCCTCGACGACGGCTTTCCCGCGCGGCGACGGGACCGAACCGTTTGGGGGATGTGCTCGCGCGTTCCGTGGATCCGGCGTCGGATCACCGGACGACGCCTGCGCCGCTTGCGATGCGGGGTACGCCTCGGTTACGTCACCCGCCTCGTACGGCACAGTGCCCCACTGGTCCGCCGGCACCCGCGATCCCGCCTCGTGGAGTACGTGTACGCGTTGCCCGACGTGTACGTCCAGGTCGTGGTCGACGACGACCGTACCGTTGTCTGGTTCGCCGTCTCGACACGGTCGCCGCGATTCCATCCACGGCTGAACTACTGCCCGACCGAGTTGCCGGACGTCGAACTTGCCCGGACCACGTTCGGCGACCTCGATGTGCCGCGCAAGGGTGTGGTTGCGTCGCTCGGGCCGCCGCGGGCCGGGTACGCCGAGTCCGTCTACCTCGGCGACGCCGGCAGCTTCCAGACGTACGTGTTCGGCACTCATGACATCTCGCGCGAGCCGCCGGACTTTCCCGCGTACTTCGGCGGCGCAGGGCAACCCGCGCTGGGCTGGTTCGGCGCCGGAGCGCTGCAGAGCGACGACGTTCACCCGTACGCCGGTACGACGGTCACGACGTACGCGGTGTTCGGCGCGTACCGTCCGGATCAGTCGATCGACGGCTACTGGTGGCGGGTGCCGTTCGTGGGCCGTGACACGATGGCCGCGTGACGACTTCGCGCCTCGCCCTGGTACGCCAACCCAGCCCTCGCCTCGCGGACGGCATCGTCACGCACATCGAGCGGATCCCAGTCGACGTCGACCTGGCCCGCCGGCAACACGACGCGTACCTTGGCGCGCTCGCCCGCGCCGGATGGGACGTACGGCAGGTCGCGCCGGCCGACGACTGTCCGGACTCGGTCTTCATCGAGGACACCGTGGTGGTGCTCGGCTCGCTCGCGATCGTCACTCGGCCCGGCGCGCCCGAGCGGCGAGCCGAGGTGGCCGGGACCGAGGCCACGCTCACTCAGCTCGGCCTGACGATCGAGCGCATCGCGTCGCCGGGCACGCTCGACGGCGGCGACGTCATCGTGACCGACTCCACCGTGTACGTCGGGCGGAGCGGGCGTACCAACGCCGACGGCGTACGGCAACTTCGCGACATTGCTGGACGCCATGGGTACCGCGTGGTCGCCGTACCCGTGGATCGTGTTCTGCACTTGAAGTCGGCGATCACGGCACTGCCCGATGGCACCTTCGTCACGTGGTCGGATCTAGTGGACACGAGGCTGTTCCCGCACGTACGCCCGGTGCCCGAGGAGTCCGGCGCGCACGTGGTCTCGCTCGGCGACGCGGACGTGTTGATCGCCGCGTCCGCGCCACGAACCGCCGCCATGATCGCGGATCTCGGGTTCCGGACCATCGTGGTCGACATCGGCGAGTACGAGAAACTCGAAGGCTGCGTCACGTGCCTGAACGTGCTGATTTCTCAGTAGCCGCTTACCTGCGATCGCTAGCCGGCTCGGTTCGCTGATTCTCGATCGCCGATGCTTGCGAATCAACGGCCGACCGGGTGCGGCCCGCGCCGGTACGCTCAAGTCGCAGACTCGCCGCCCAGAACTGCCACGTCCTGCCAATCGGATGTGTGGCGTGGCGGCGTCAGGCGGCTCGGAGGCGTTCGTCGCGCAGCCCGACGCAGTCCAGCGCCCAGAAGGTGTCGGAGTAGACGAAGGTACCTGTCATCCATTCCGCAAACGAGGACAGCTTGGCGACCTGGAAGGCGCCGGGCGGATAGCGCAGGGTCGGTGGGCGGAAACCCAACGCCGTCGCGTCCGAGAAGCCGCGCTTGCCGTAGTACCGCGGCGATCCCTCCAGGAAGACCAACGGAACGCCCTGGCTGTCGGCCTCGGCGAGAGCTTGCTCGACCAGTCGCGTGCCGATGCCCTGACGCTGAAACTCCGGCAGCACCCCCAACGGCGACAACGAGAACACATCCACGAGCCGGGGCAGGGCATCTAGCCGACAAGCGCTGAGCATCACGTGCCCGACGATCCGCTCGGCAACGGTGGCCACCAGCGATATCGGCGTCAGCGCAGCGTTAGCGACGCGCAGCGTGTCGACAAGCGTAGGAACCCGCTCACCGTCACCGAATGTGTACGCGTGAACCTCACGCACATCCCGGTGGTCGTCGGCCGACTCGTGCCGTACCACGAACTCGACACCGTGGCTTGAACTCACGGCGCCACGCTAGCTGTGCACAGATGACCACGCGACGCATTTGCCGCCCGGTGGGACCCGGCTCGGTTGCGACGGACGAGTCGGCCTACACGCCGGGTTGCCGTGATCCGCGTTGCCGAAGATCAGCGCCGGCGGCTGAGCAACACGCGAAGCTCGAGTTAAGGGCGGTGCTGCGTTCTGCGAGCCTTCCGTGCCGTCATCGGGGAGCAGTCTCGAAGATGGGCCATCCGATCTCGGTCCGCCAGCGGGAGGAGTCGCCGGTGTGGTGCCGGTTGACCGGGTAGAACTCCCGGATTGGCCCATCGACGGCCAGAGCGTGGCGAGTGACGTGGCCGGCCAACGCCCCGTAC
>DASTMZ010000052.1:0-3553 GCA_035713725.1 Micromonosporaceae bacterium | reverse complement strand
GTCGACGCCGTACACGGATTTGGCCACCCGTGGCAGGCGCCGCTGTTCCCACAGTCGATCGGGATGGGCGCCACGTGGGATCCCACGCTTGCCCAGGCGGGTGGCACGATGACCGCGGACGCACTGCGCGCGACCGGGTGGAACTGGGATTTCGCACCCGTACAGGATCTGGCGCGGGACAACCGATGGGGTCGTACGTATGAAACGTGGGCCGAGGAGCCGGCGCTCTCGGCCGCGATGGGAGCGGCTAACGTCACCGGGCTGCAGGCCAGCACGAGCGGTGGCGGCCTGCAGGTCGCCGCGACCGTCAAGCACTTCGCCGGATATTCGCAATCGGTCAACGGCCACGATCGCAACGAAGCGCTCCTGCCGTTGAACTACTTACAGAGCATGATCCTGCCGTCCTACGACGGTGCGATCAACGCGGGCGCCCAAGCCGTGATGGTGGACTCCGGGTCGATCAACGGAGTTCCGGCCACCGCGTCGCACTACTTGCTGACCGACATTCTCCGCAAGCAGATGGGGTTCCAGGGCGTCGTGGTCAGCGACTACCAGGACGTACCAGCGCTGCAGACCGCGTACCACATCACGGGCAACCTGGCCGGAGCGATCGCCGACGCGGTAAACGCCGGCGTCGACATGAGCATGGAGGTGTTCGACCCCGATCAATGGCAGACTGCGATTCTGCAGGATGTCCAGACCGGCAAGATCTCCCGCGCGCGCATCGACGAGGCAGTCCGCCGGATCCTGACGATGAAGTTCGAGCTCGGTCTCTTCGACCAGCCGTGCGTGAGCGATGCGAGCAAGCCGTGTGTGGATGCGAGCGCGGCCGACGCGGCGGTGACCGCTGGTCGCGATCAGACACTCAAGGCGGCACAGGAGTCGATCACCTTGCTGCGCAACGATGGCGGAGTGCTGCCGTTGCCGTCGACGAGCAAAGTCGTGGTCACGGGCCCGAGCGCGGATTCAATGACCAACCAACTCGGTGGCTGGAGTGTCAGTTGGCAAGGCGTCTTCGGCGCCGGACATGTGTGCTGCATGGGGCCGGCCGATCAGATCCCGCCGGGCACCACGGTGCTGCACGGCATCCAAGCCGACGACCCGGCCGCCGTGTATGCGCCAGATCAGGCAACCGCAGTTGCCGACGCGGGCTCCGCCGACGCGTACGTCGTTGCGGTTGGCGAGAAGGCGTACGCCGAAGGCCTGGGTGACAATCCCGCACCCGCGCTGCCTGTCGACCAGCAGGCGTTGATATCGGCGCTCAAGGCCACCGGCAAGCCAGTGATTGTGGTGGTCATCGCGGGTCGGCCGATCGGCCTCGGCCCGGCAAAGACCGCGAAGGCCATCGTGATGGCATATCAGGGCAGCACGGAAGCCGGCCAAGCAGTCGCGGATGTGCTGTTCGGCAAGACTGATCCGAGCGGCAAACTGTCGGTGAGTTGGCCGTCGGACGCCACGGCTGTCGGCGGCGACTTCGACGGATCGGCGCCGTCGCCGCTCGGTGATCAGCCCAAGGTCTTCGATCAATTGCCGGGTACGGGTTCGGGTCAGGGACACGCCTACAACCCGCTTTACCCGTTCGGCTATGGGCTGTCCTACACCACGTTCCAGGCGACCAACCTGTCGGTGACACCCCGGATTCCGCGCGGCGGCAACGCTTCTGTCACGTTCACGGTGACGAACACGGGCTCCCGGGCGGGCACCGACATCGTGCCGATTTACGTCGCACAGCCGGTCAGCGCCGTGGTCGTGCCGCCACAACGGCTGGTTGGGTTCACGCGAGTGACGCTCGACCCTGGCGAGTCGCAGGTGGTGCACGTCTCGTTCCCGGCATCTGCGTTGGCGGAAAGCACGGGCGACATCAACGCGTCCGGCCCTCCCACCGTGGAGTCCGGCAACTACATAGTCCAGCTCGATAAGAACGACACAACGCCGTACGACGTCGATCTGTCCGCGTCGTTCACCATCTCGTAGAACCGAACCTGCCTCACGATAGTCAGGTCGTGTCAGCGGACCCGGATCGGTAGTCGGATCGCGCTGACACGACCTGACACGGCCGCCGTGCGCCGGTTCTGCAACGGCGCGCCCTCCGGCGACCTAGCCGGCAGGTGCCCCGGGAGCGAGGGCGTTGACGCGTCGCGGCAGGCGGACGCTGATGTCAAGCCCACCAGTTGGTACGGCAACCGCGTCGACCGTGCCGCCGTGCACCGACGCAATCGAGGAGACGAGGGCAAGACCGAGTCCGAAGCCCTCGTGGCGCACGCGATCGTCAAGCCGGGTGAACGGCAGGAACAAGTGGTCTACCTTGTCGGCCGCGATGACCGTTCCAGTGTTGACCACACGGAGCACGGACGTGGTGCCGTGAGCCGTCGTCGAGACTTCGATGGTGCCGCCTGTGGTGTTGTAGCGCTCAGCGTTGTCGAGCAGGTTGTTCACCAATCCTTCGAGAAGCACGGCGTCGCCCGTCACCGGAGCCTTGCCGAGATTGGTGATCGTGGTAATGCCGTCGGCGGTACGTCCGTCGAGTGCGTCCTCGGCGACGGCCGCGAGGTCCAGCGGGTCGGTGAGGGCGCGTGCCTGCTCGTTGCGCGCGAGCATCAGAAGCGCGTCGATCAGCCGACCGGCGCGTTGGGTGGCTTGGCGGACTTCGACGGTCATCGACAATAACTCGTCGCGGCTAGGCTCCGGTTTGGCGAGAACGACATCCGTCGCGGTGCGCATCACGGTCAGCGGCGTGCGCAGCTCGTGGCTCGCGTTGGCAATGAATTGCCGCTGGCTGGTAAACGCACGGTCAAGGCGTCCCAGCATGAGGTCGAACGTGTCGGCGAGCTCACGAAGCTCGTCGCGCGGTCCCTGCAGCGCGAGGCGCTGAGACAGGTTCTGTTCGCTCGCCGTGCGGGCCGCCGCGGTAATCCGGCGCACCGGCCGCAGGATGCGCCCGGCTACGATCCAGCCCACGACCGCCGCTAGCAGGATCACGCAGGCGAGGCCGAGCAGCGAATAGGCCAGCAAGTGGTTCAGCGTCGTGGTGCGCTGCGCCGACACGCCCGCCTGCACGCCGCTGGCGTACACCTCGCTGCACTTGCGTTCCGCGCTGGCGACCGAGTCACTACCCGCGCCCTGGGCCGCCGCCACGCATGTCGCTATCGCTTCCGAAAGCTGCTGTGGAGGTGTCGTGGTCGTGGTGCCACGCAGGGCGTGCGCGACCAGCAGATAGGTGACCGACACGAGCGCGCCGCCGCCGGCCGCGAACAGTGACGTGTAGAGCAACGTCAGTCGCGTTCGGGCGCTGAGGAACCGTGTCACAAGCGGTATCCGACGCCGATGACGGTCTCGATCAGCGGCGGATCGCCGAGCTTGCGCCGCAGGCGACCGATGGTGACCGCGACGGTGTTGCTGAACGGGTCGGCATGTGCGTCCCACACGTGTTCCAGCAGTTCCTCGGCGCTGACCGCGGCGCCGTCGGCGTCGGCCAGGGACTCGAGCACACCGAACTCCTTGCGGGTCAAGCTCAGCGGGACGCCGCTTCGGCTGGCGCGGTGCCGTGCGCGGT
>DASTMZ010000051.1:0-74987 GCA_035713725.1 Micromonosporaceae bacterium | reverse complement strand
CAATCGCGGTGCCGCGGTCGATGACGAACGGCGGTCCAGCCGACGCGACCGCGGAGACCGGCACCGGAACGACGACGTTCGGGAACTGCGTCGCGCCGCCGCGTCCATCACCATCACCGAGCATGGGCCACACCACCAGACCGATCACGACGACGAGCACGGCCACCGCGGACAGGACCCACCGGTTCCGTCGCATGGTCGGGCGCTTCCGTTGATCCATAGGATTTGTAAACTAACCTAATTATTATGATGGCAGCAAGCCCGCACGCTGCCACGAGCCGGCGATGCCGAATTTCCCGGCCGAACGGGACGAATGCCACTAACGCACGTGGTTCGGTCGATCGCGAAAGCGCTCCCGCCGACGCTCTCGACCGCGCTCCCGTTTGGGGGCTGACGGACGGTGGCCTGACGTGCCAGTATTCCGGCACCCGCGACAGATGTCGGGTCGCGCCGGTCCTTCCGGAGCCGTGCGACGCCGCCCCTGGTCGCGTCACGCATCGAGTGGTTGGGGCGAGGAGCGCACCCGTGCGGCGATCGCGAGGCTGGCAGGCGTACCGGTCGCGCGGCTGGTACGCGTACGTCATGCGCAGGCCGGTCGCGTTCGTGCTCGCTGTGTTCCTGGCGATGCCGCTCGGCGCTTGTGCGCCCGAGGTGGTACGCGTCGACGGCGCTTCGCGAACGACACTTGCCCCGGACGGCGCGCCGCCGCCGGTATGCGGTTCCTCGTCCGGCCAGCCAGTGCCCGGCACACTGCTGTCGGCGGTGGATGTCTGGCCGAACGCCGGCGACGTCGCGGCGATCGCGTCCGATACCCCGCTGACCGGCGTCGTCTGTCGCAGGGCGGTGCTCGACAACGTCGCGCCGTCGCCGGTCAGCTGCTCGGACGGCTTCCCGTTCTTCGGGCAGCCGAGCCTACCCACCGCGCTGGCCGGACTCGGCGTCACCGACGTCCGGCAGGCCGATCTCGTTCGCGTCGGCCCGAATCGGACCGACTCCGCGCAAGTGACCGAATACGTGCTGACGCTGGCCGGCCCGGCGGCGGCCGGTCTCGAGGCACTGGCGGTGCAATGCGAAGGTTCGCAACTGCCGGACGTACAGCCGCCGGTCTATACGATCCGCGATGCGACTGGTGAGATCACCGATGCCGTACGCCTCGGCTACGACGTCGCGGTCGGACTGTCGTTCGCGGGGCACGAATTCAACGACGCGACGAAGCTTGCCCTGCTGACCCGCGCGGTCGACCTCGCGTCGTTCGCACCATCCGGTTAGCGGCGCGGCGTGGGCGCTGTCCGGTCAGCGCCGTACGGTTCGCGCCGGGACAGTGTGCGCGGGTGAGGCAGCATGAACGCGACGGGGGAGGAGAACGACAGATGCGCAGGGTTGCCGCCGCTGTGGCCCGAGCCGCGGCCGTGGTTGTCGCGGTTGCGTTGACCGCGGCGTGCGCGCCCGACGTGATGCCGGTACGCGAACCGTCTGGTCTGCGGATTGACGACGGACCCCCGTCGACGCCGCCCAGCTCCCCGACGGGCGTCTGCGGCTCCGTCGACGCTGGCAACTTCGACATCCTGCTGTCGCCGCAAGATATCTGGCCGAAGGCCTCGACATGGGGCCAGGGCGAAGCCAGCTATCTCCTCGAACCCGACGCGTGCCAGAGCCGGCTCGCGGCGACCCCGTTCCCCGCGTCGCCCCTGTGTCAACTTGAGTTTCCGTACTTCACCGAGGACGTGATGGTCACCGAATTCGCGCGCATGGGCATCACCAGCGTGGAGATCGGGCAGGACTACAACATGCGCTCGGACGATACGATCTTGTCCACCGTTCGCGAAGTCATCGCGGCGCTCGGGGCGGAGGGCGGGTCAGGGTTGGCCGACCTCGCGCAGCTGTGCGGCGCCCAGCAGGACGGCAACCGCTACACGGCGACCACCCATGGCGCCATCAACATGGTGCTCCAGGTCGATCCCGACCAGGTCATCGCGCTCGTCTTCGACGAGAAGGCGAATCTGACCAACGCGCAGAAGCTGGCACTGCTCGACAAAGCGATCGTCCAGGCACAAACGTAGCGAGCGGTCGCTGGAGCAGTGCCGTCGGCGTGTGTCACGATTCGCTCGGGCGGCGCACCGCGCGCATCGGTCGTGATCGCCCATGTGGGGGGCGTGATGCGGCGGATGACCATCGCCATCGCGATCGTGGCGACCGCAGCGACTTTGGCACTCGCGGCCTGTACGACGGACGTGATACCGACCGGCCGTGACCGGCCGTCAGCCGACGCGACCGGCTTCAACGCGCCCGGCCCCGTGACACTGTGCGGTGTCGACGGATCCACCCGCGCTGGTGTGTTCATGTTGACGCAGCGGGATGTCTGGCCGGACTCGAGCACGACTCGTCAGGGTTACACGAACTACACGTTGGACCCGACGGCGTGCGCCGGCATACTCGCTGCCACACCCAAGGCCCAGCCGGTCGACTGCGGCGTCGGATTCCCGTACTACCCGCAGAACCAGCAAGTCAGCGAGCTCGCCCGGATCAATATCGTGGCGTTTCACGTCGCCCAACTGCTGAACGTGGCATCCGACGGCACGGTCGCATCGACGGTCAGCGAGGTCGTCCTCAATCTGGGACCGGGATCCGGACCGGAGGTCGAAGCACTGGCGCGGCGATGCGGAGCGCAAACCACGGCCGGAGTCTTGCAGACCTCGGTGCGCGGCAGCATCGACATGATCCTTCAAGTCGACGCATCGCGGGCCGTGGCACTGACCTTCGACCTGCACACCGGATTCACGAACGCGCAGAAGGTGGCGTTGCTGAACAAGGCCGAGGCGTTGGCCAGCTACTGACTTTGCAGGTCAGGCGACTCCGCCGGCAATGCGTCGGCGGGCAACGCGTCGGCCGCTTCCGCAACCGCCTCCGCCCAGCTGGGCTCGAGCCGTACCACGATCTGCTTGGAGGCCGGCGTGTTCGAGCCCTTCGCGGTGGATTCCAGCGGAACCAGCACGTTCGCCTCCGGGAAGTAGCTGGCCGCGCAGCCGCGCGCGGACGGATACGCGATGGCGCGGAATGCGCGCGCTCGACGCTCCGAACCGTCCGTCCAGACCGATACGACGTCGACGGTGTCACCGTCGGCGAAGCCGAGCCGCGCGAGATCGGCCGGGTTCACCATGATGACGCGACGACCGTTGTGTACGCCGCGGTAGCGATCCTGGAGTCCGTAGATCGTCGTGTTGTACTGATCGTGGCTTCGTACTGTCTGCAGCAGCAGGTGTCCCTCGGGGATCCGGATCGGCTCCAGATGCGTGACGATCAGCTGTGCCTTCCCGTTCGGTGTCGGGAAGCTGCGCCGATCGCGTGGCGGATGCGGCAGCACGAACCCGGTCGACTTCGGTCCGCTCACGCGGCGTTCGTAGTCGGTGAAACCGGGTACGATCTCGGCGACCATCGACCGGATCGCGCGGTAGTCGGCATTCCACTCCCGCCAGGGCAGACCGTCGCCGAGCGTCGCTCGTGCGATGCCGCACACGATAGACACCTCCGACCGCAGGTGCGGCGACGCCGGTTCGAGCCCGCCGCGCGACGCGTGCACGGCCGACATCGAGTCCTCGACGGTCACGAACTGTGCGCCGCTGGCTTGCGCGTCGATCTCGGTTCGGCCGAGGCACGGCAGGATCAGCGCGGTCCGCCCGGGTACGACATGCGACCGGTTGAGCTTCGTCGAGATGTGTACGGTCAGCCGCAGCGACCGCAGCGCTTCCTCGGTGACGTTCGTGTCCGGCGTGGCAGCGGCGAAGTTGCCACCCATGCCGACGAACACGCGCACCTTGCCGTCGCGCATCGCTTCGATCGTACGAACCGTTGCGTACCCGTGTTGCCGCGGTATGGCGAAGCCGAGCTTCTCGCCCAGTTTCGCGGTCCACGGCGGAGGCTTCTCCCAGACGCCCATCGTCCGGTCGCCCTGCACGTTGGAGTGTCCGCGCACCGGGCACAGTCCGGCGCCGGGTTTGCCGATCATGCCGCGGATCAGCTGTACGTTTGCGATCTCCTGGATCGTCGCAACCGACTCGCGTTGCTGGGTCAAGCCCATCGCCCAGCACACGATCGTCGCCTCCGACTCGGCGAACGCCTCTGCCGCGGTGACGATCTCGTCCCGGGTCAGGCCGGTCGCCTCGATGACGTCGGCCCAGTCCAGCGTCTCGCGTGCCGCGACGTAGGCCGCCAGTCCGTCCACGCTCGTGGCGATGAACTCGTGGTCGATCGCGTCCCACTCCACGAGCAGCGCGCCGATCGCTTGGAACAGCGCCATGTCGCCACCGACACGGATGTGCAGGTGTTGATCGGCCAGTGGAGTGCCACCGGCGGCTAGGCCTCGTACGGTCTGCGGGTTGCGGAAGCGCATCAGGCCGGCCTCCGGCAGTGGGTTCACCGCGATGATGCGAGCACCGTTGCGCTTGGCCGTCTCCAGCGCGGACAGCATGCGCGGGTGGTTCGTACCCGGGTTCTGCCCGACGATCACGAGCAGCTTCGCCTTGTGGATGTCGTCGAGGCTGACCGTTCCCTTGCCGATGCCGATCGACTGGCTGAGCGCGGTTCCCGACGACTCGTGACACATGTTCGAGCAGTCCGGCAGATTGTTCGTGCCGTACGCGCGCGCGAACAGTTGGTAGAGGAACGCCGCCTCGTTCGACGTACGCCCCGACGTGTAGAACACGGCCTCGTCCGGCGTCGAAACGCCGTGGAGTTCATCGGCAATCAACGCGAACGCGTCGTCCCACGAGATCGGGGTGTAATGCGAGGCGCCGTCCCGCAGCACCATCGGCTCGGTGAGCCGCCCCTGCTGGCCGAGCCAGTAGTCGGTCCGCCCACCGAGGTCGGTCATCGAGTGCGCGGCGAAGAAGTCCCGCGTGACTCGGCGCAGCGTCGCTTCTTCCGCGACCGCCTTCGCGCCGTTCTCACAGAACTCCAGGTGACCTCGATCCGGCAGCTTCGGGTCCGGCCACGCGCAGCCGGGGCAGTCGAACCCGTCGGGCTGGTTCAGCTTCAGCAGCGTACGAGCGCCTCGGGTGACGCCCATCTGGGCAACGACCGGGGTCATGCCGTGGATCACCCCGCCGACGCCGGCGGCGGTCTTCCGCGGTCGTGAGACGGTCAGTTCGCCCTCGTCGATGTCCTTGCGTGGTGCCTGCCTGGCCATGTTCACATCCCGTCCCGCCGCACTCCGCGCTGCAGCCCGTCGATCGCCGCGACGGACTGCGAGTCGCGGCAGTCTCGCTGCGCCTCACCTTGCAGGCTATCCCCATCCGTCGCAGATGAGCAGGCACGGCATTTGGGCACCCGGGTTCGCCATCCCGCGCAGCAACCGTGATCAGTGCCGACGGGCGTGATCAGTGCCGACGGGCGTGGGCGGCGCGCGGGTAGGGTGTTTGAGAACGACCGGAGGGAGCGGCAATGCGCGACCCGGCAGCATCTCATCGCGGCGACCCGGACGACCCTCGCGATCGTTGGCGGGACGAGTCCTCAGCGCACCATCAGGCGGGCGAGCCGAGCACGGGTGGGCCGCGGCTCGGCGACACCCAGAGCCGCGAACGCGACCGCGGAGCGAACCCGGACGTCGAGCACGGCGTCGAATCGCCGGACCCGGATGGGCACGCCGCGACGGACGGCTCGGCTGCCGACGACCATGGCGCTCCGGTCGGTTCGTCAGACGTACCGACGCCGCCGAACGCCGCGGCATCCACCACCGGAGACACGAACGCCGCGACCACGGCCGCGGTGCCCACGCGGCGCCGGCCGGAACGAGCGCCGACCTCGCCCCGGGACGAGAACGACGCCACGCCGAGCCGGCCGGACCCAAACGCGTCCGCCAGACCTTCGGACGTCGAGGCTGCGAAGGACGGCGCCGCGACGGACGGCGCTGCGAAGGACGGCGCTGCGAAGGACGGCGCTGCGGGCAGCGGGGGTTTGGACGCTGGGGTTTCGGACAGCGTGGGTTCGGGCGCCAAGGCATCGCGGTCGGCGCGGACGCGCCGTGCGACGGCCGATTCGTCCGCGATCGACAGCCTGCTCGTCGACGACGGCGCCATGCTCGCGTCCGACCTCAAGACAAAGGTCGCCGAGGCGTGGCACGACTTCGCCCGCGCGTTGGCGCGCGCGATCGCCGACCTGCCCTCGGGCGCTCACTTGGATGTCACGTTGGATCCCGCCGCGACGGGCAGTGGCGCCACCATTTACGAGGTGAGCGTGCAACACAATCCGGACGGTCACCTCGGCGCGCTCGCGGTCGGCAACGCCACGTTGCCGGAGGGCTCGCGACTCAGCCGGGACGCCATCGCCGAGATGATCGTGATCGGGTGGTCGCCGCCCGGCGTAGTGGCTGGCTCCGAGAAGGACTTCGGCCTCGCCGTGCCGGGCAGCGACGCGGCGCGCGTCGCGGTGATCGTCACCAAGACATTGCGTGACGTGTACGGGTCGCCGCACCCGGCCTTCCTGCGCTATGCCGCACACGACTCCGACGAGAATCCGATCACGATCGAGCCGCTGGCCGCGGCCCGGGTGTCCACCGGTGACGCGAAGCTCGACTCGCTGCGCCTCTCGCCGGAGGGCTTTGCGCTGCTTCAGGATCCGTCGATGAGCCTGTTGGAGCGGGTACGGATCGTGGTCGCCGGACTGCAGCGCACCGACCCCGAGTCGTTGCAGGTCGACAAGGACGGCGACATCGGCATCCGATCCGGGTCGGCGATGGTCTTCGTACGCGTGCGGGACAACCCGCCGCTGGTGGACGTGTTCTCGCCGATCCTTACCGACGTCGAGCCCTCCGAGAAGCTCTACGCCAAGCTGTCCGACCTGACGACGAAGATGCCGATCGGGCGTCTCTACCAGGCGAACAAGACGGTATGGGCATCCGTGCCGGTGTTCGGCCGAGACTTCCAGGCGACGCACCTGATGCTCGCCGTACAGGTGATGACCGGACTTGCCGACGAGTTGGACGACAGGTTGCACGGCGAGTTCGGTGGCCGGCGGTTCTTCGGCGAGGGCGATACGCCGGTGGCTACGCCCGACTCGTCCGAGGCGAACACCGGCATGTACCTCTAGGCGTTGGTTCGGCCAGGCTGCGGCGTCACTCATCTAGCGCGGATCGGTCGTCGGGCGCCGAATCCTGTGACCGCACCACGGTGCCGGGCGAGTCGACGAGCCGGGACAACACGATCATGCTGCGCGTGGACGTGATGAACGGCTCGGCGCGCAACCGTTCCAGCGCTCGCTCGAGATGCGCGATGTCCGCGGCCCGCAGGTGTACGAGCGCGTCCGCCTCGCCGGAGACGGTATACGCGCCGACCACCTCCGGGTGCCGGCGAGTCGCGGTGGCGATCTGGGCCGGCGTGGTGCGACCGGTGCAGAACAGCTCGACAAACGCCTCGGTGGTCCAGCCCACCGCCGCCGGGTCGACGACGGCGGTGAAATGCCGGATCACGCCGGCCGATCGAAGCCGGTCGACGCGCCGCTTCACCGCGGGCGCGGAGAGTGACACCTTGGTGCCGATCTCCGCGTACGAAGCTCGCGCGTCAGCAACGAGCGACGCAACGATCTGCTGGTCTACGTCATCGATCTGCAACGTTCCGCTCCACGTACGCAAGGATTGCGGCTGTCACGCTCCTGGGAGCCTACCTACTCTTAGTGATCGTGACGGGAGTTGTACGGTCGCCGCGGCCGCGGACCTACCTCATGTGTCCGCCGCGGAACTTCGCCGTGGAGTATGCGATCAACGCGTGGATGGACACCTCGGTGCCGGTCGACACGGAGCTCGCCGTCAAGCAGTGGCAGGTGCTGCACGACACGATCGTCGAACTCGGTCACGACGTGGCGGTGCTCGAACCCGTCGCGGGGCTGCCGGACATGGTGTTCGCCGCGAACGGGGCGTTCTCGGTGGGCGGCGTCGTCTACGGCGCGCGGTTCCGATACCCACAGCGCTCGGCCGAGGCGACTATCCACCGCGCCTACTACGAGTCGCACGCCGACCAATGGCGATTCGTCGCGCCGTCCGTCGTCAACGAGGGCGAGGGCGACTTCACGTACCTGCCCGGCGCGTACGGCGGGCTGATCCTCGCCGGGTACGGCTTCCGCACCGAGCCGTCCGCGCACAGCGAGGCGCAGGAGGCGCTCGGCCGGCCGGTGGTGTCCTTGCGTCTGACGGATCCGCGCTTTTACCACCTCGACACCGCGTTAGCCGCGATCGACGACGAGAACGTCGTGTACTACCCCGGTGCGTTCTCGGAGTCGTCGCAGGCGGTGCTGCGTCAGCTGTTCCCGCAGGGCATCGTCGCGACCGAGGCGGACGCGGTCGCGTTCGGCCTCAATCTGGTGAGCGACGGACGGAACGTGCTCATCAACGCGGAGTCGGTTGATCTGGCATGGCGACTCGAAGGTCTGGGCTACCGTCCCGTCCCGATCGAGCTCGGCGAGCTGAAGAAGGGCGGTGGCAGCGTCAAGTGCTGCATGGCCGAGTTGCGTCCCGATCGCTAGTCGCCGGCCGCGTCCCGACTACTGTGAGCCGAGCACTCTGAAACTGAGCGCTGTGAATCGATCACTCTGAGCCGCGTGGCGGGCACCGACAAGGACGTCGAGGCCCGCCACGTTTTGCGGTGCGGTGTTCTGTGTGCGCCGCGCGGTGCGTGCGGCGGCTTGCAGATGCCGGCACGGGCTCAGCAACTCTGTGGCCGGCTCACTGCTTCGGGATCACGACCAGGCGCGCGTCCTCGGTCGAGCCGTTCTTTTCGCCGGCGACACCGACCGTCTCACCGACGTGCACCGCGCTCGGCTGGATCGTGCCGCGGTTCTCGATCACGCGCATGTTGGGGCCAAACGTCCACGTCAATGTGAATCCGTCGGCCGACTTGACCGTCATCGTGGTCGAGTTGATCGCGGTGATCACGCCGCGCTGCACGTCGATCGTGACGTCGCCGTTCTTCGTTTGCACGGTGACCGATCCGTGCTCGAGATGCTTTCCGAGCGCCGCTCGGCGGATCAGCAAACGCCGTAGGCCGGGATGGCCGGGCCGGTGCGCCTTGGCCGATGCGCTCGCCACCGCGCCGGGCGCCGGGTTGGTGGCGTCGGTGCCGGTTGAACTGCCATCGCTCGCTGTGACGTCGTTGTCGGTGAAGCCGAGCGCCGTCAACGCGGTGGCCTCCGGCGTCATCGCGGTCGAGACGGCTTGCGACGGTGTGCATGCCGCGAGACCCACAACGCCGATCCCGGCGAGCGCGGCCGTCGCGATCGTCGTAGCGACCCGAGTGCGCAGATTCATGAGAGCTAACCTCCGTGGACTGACGCGATCGGTGCGACCACGTCGACGACGATCACTTTGCCCGGTCGGTGAAACCGGCCCATCAACGCCGTGTACGAACTTCGTAAATCTGTATCGGACTGCTAGCGGCCGCGCTGGCGGCGGGTGGCCGCGAGGGTCGGCAGCGCAACGGTGAATCGCGCGCCGCCCTCGGGCGCGTGACCTGCCTCGATGTGTCCGCCGAGACGGCGCACCAACGCGGCGGCAAGTGCCAGACCGAGTCCCGAGCCGACCTTGCGGACCCCGCGGTATCGCTCGTAAAGCGCGCCGCGTTCGAACACCACGGCGAGATCGGCGTCGGTGAAGCCGGGACCGCCGTCGCGTACCTCGACGAAGCCGTACCCGCCGTTGGCCTGCGCGGGTCCGCGCACGGCGAGCACGATCGGCGCGCCGGTGGGCAGCACCCGAAGTGCGTTTTCCAGCAGGCCATCGATCACCTGCCGGATCCGTCCGGGGTCGGTGTAGACAATCACGGGTACGGGCGGAAGCTCGGTACGCCAAGCTATACCGGCACTGGCGAACCGTGCTGCCCATCCCTCGGCGGCACCGGTGACGAGATGGATCAGCTCGACCGGAACGCTCTCCACCGGGAAGTCGGCGGCTTCGAGTCGGGCGAGTGCCAGCAGGTCGTTGATCAGCCGCTCGAGGTTGCCCGCCTCGGCCAGCATGGTCGCTCCAGCGCGCTGTGCTCCGTCCGCTCCGATCACGCCGTCGGACAGCGCCTCGGCGTACCCCTTCAGCGATGTCAGCGGGGTACGCAGCTCATGCGAAATGGACAGCAGGAACTCGCGTTGCCGACCCTCGCTGCCGGCGAGCGCGGCGGCGAGGGCGTTGATGGCGTGCGCCAGATCCTCCGCCTCGGCCGGCGGTTCGGGGCGGAGCCGCACGGACCGATCGCCCGCGGAGAGCCGGGCGGCGACGATCGCGGCGTCCCGGATCGGGCGTGCCAGCCGGCGGGCCAGCAGCGCACCGACCAGCAGGCCGGCGAGGAGGCCAGCGAGCAGGGCGAGGCCGATCCGGGCCACCACCGCGCCGGCGGTGACCGGAACTGCCCGTGCGATCAGCACGATGCCGTCACCGCCGCCGGTGGCACGACCCTCGACGAGGTTCCGGCGACCGTCGATGACGCGCGTCGCGCCGATGATGTCGTGGCCCGCGCTGATCTGGTTGATCAGTCCGGCCGGCAGGCCGACCGGGTCCGAGTGGCCGTTGTGCACGACGTAGGCGTTGACACCCTGACGGCGCAGTTGGCGTCCGACGACGCCGGCTCGGATGGGCGCGGCGTTGGCAGCGGCGCCGGTCGGGTTGATCAGCGATGCCGCGAGCGAGGCCTTGTCGGCCAGGCCGGCGCGAACCGTGTCGTTGGCCGACCGTAACGCGAGCGGAAATGCTACGGCGGCGGTTACGAGCACCGAGATGAGCGCCGCGATACACGTGGACGCGACGGCGCGGGCGGTCAACGTACGCGTAAATCGCGTCCGTACCCGCGGCGGCCGGGGCGGGCCTGACCACGGCGGTGGCTGGTTGCCGGGCGCTGCATGGCCCGCCGGCGCCGAGCCTGGGGGGATGGCGTTTCCGCCACCCGCGGCGTGCTCAACCGTCTTGGCGGGTGCGATCGGAGTGCCGCCCGCGGTGCGCCAGTCCACGTCGAGCGGGACCGCGAGGTTCGGTGCGGCAGCGTTCTCGTCGGCGCCGCCGATTTCGCGGGGGGTCGGCCACGCCGCGTCGCGGGTATCAGGCGTCGGCGGCATAGCCGACTCCGCGGATGGTACGGATGATCGTGCCCGCGTCACCCAGTTTCGCGCGTACCTGTGCCACGTGTACGTCGACGGTCCGTGTGCCGCCATGCGCCGCGTATCCCCATACCGAGGCCAGCAACTCCTCGCGGGAGAACACCCGTCCCGGCCGGTTCATCAGGTGTCCGAGCAGTTCGAACTCGGTCGGCGTCATGGGTACGGCCGAACCGTCCACCAGGACTAGTCGCCGGTTCGCGTCGATCGTGACCGGACCGACGTGGCGGACCCGTGCGCCGTCCGGCGCGCCCGCCGTGCGTCGCAGCACTGCCTTCACGCGCGCGACGAGCTCACGCGGGCTGAACGGTTTAGTGAGGTAGTCGTCGGCGCCGAGCTCGAGGCCGAGGATCCGGTCCACCTCGTCATCACGTGCGGTCAGGAACACCACCGGCGTCCAGTCACCGCTGTCGCGGAGCCGTCGGCAGACCTCGAGACCGTCCATGCCGGGCAGGCCGATGTCGAGCACGCACGCGACTGGTCGTAGTCGCCGAGCGGCGGCGAGGCCGGCAGCGCCGTCGGTTTCGGTATGCACGCCGAAGTTGTCGCGCGTCAGGTACATCCGCACGAGGTCGGCGATTGGCCGCTCGTCCTCGACGACCAGGACGAGTCCCTTGGTGGGGTCTGCCACCTGCTCATGATGGCCGATCGTGGGTAATATGCCAGGCCCGGCGATGTTCGGGTTCGGTACGGATCGGGCGCTGGTTCGGTGCGGATCCGGCTCGGGCCTATCCGGCCAAGATGATGCGGCTCAGTAGGCTCCGGCCGGGTTCATCCACGACGGCATGACCGGCTCGACCGGATTGAACCGGCGAGTGCCGGCCGGCCGGAACACATACCCGAGGACCGCATCGACGCGGGACACCGCGGCCGAGTCAGGTGCCTCGATCAGGAACCGCTCGCGTACGCCGTCGATCGCCGTCGCCGCGAACTCCACCGTTTCGGTGTCCGTGCGCCAACGTACGTTGAGCAGTGCGGCCACCGCCGCGTTCAGATGGACCCGCGCCCGCCGTAGTGACCGCGACTCGGACGTGATGACGACGCGGTCACGCGTGACGACCATCAGGTGGTCCGAGCGGTTCGGTTGGTCGAGCGGCCCGCAGCGAGCCACGAGGAGCACGGACTGGCCGGCACCGACGAGTCGCCGCAGCACCGGCACATGACGCGCGAGCGCGTCCAGCCGGAGTCCGGCCTCCGCCACCGCGGTGCGCAGCGTGCGGTCGAACGGGTCGCCGCTCGTCGTCGACGTTTCGTCCACCGTCCCAGTCGGCTGCCGACCGTCCTCGCGGTCTGCGCCGGCCAGTACGTCAGCCGACGCTGGCTCATCGATTGTCCCTGTCAGGTCGACCGGCGATGCCGCGTCGACCGGTGATGTCACAGCGCCCGACGTTGGAGCGTTGCCGGATGGGCTCGCCGGGCCATCCAGCGAGCCCTGGGCGAGTGGCGGCGCGGAGCCCGGTTCCCGTTGGGCCATCCGTGCCGTGTGTGCCGTGTGTGCGCCGGAATATCTGGCCGGCCGCTGCGGCGAGCGGCGCTTGAAGAACGCGATGTCACCGCTGCGTGCCAACGCGGCGTCGAGGGAAGCCGTGTCGATCGAACCCGTGCCGATCGATCCCGTGTCCATCGAACCGCTGCCGCTCGAAGGCTTGCCGACTGCCGAACCGCGCCGCTTCCTGGCCGGCGCCACGTCGACGGCGTCGACGCCTCGCGGCTGCGGGGCATTAGTCGCGCTGCCGACGGTCTCGCTGCCGACGGTCTTGGTCCCGCGAATGCCGTTGGCGTCAACCGCGATGACATCAATGTCAGTGGTGTCACGTTCTCTGACAGTGATTCGATCGGCGCGGCCGGCACTCTCCGCGGCCGTCGGCGCGGCGTCGTCTAGTGTCTCGTGGTCGTGTTCGTCACAGGAGTTCGAGGATCGTGGCGTTGGCCATGCCTCCGCCTTCGCACATCGTCTGCAGCCCATAGCGCTCCCTCGTGTCACGCATCCGGGCCACCATCGTGGTCATGATCCTGGCTCCGGAACCGCCGAGCGGGTGCCCGAGCGCGATGGCGCCCCCACGGGCGTTCAGACGCTCTGGCGAGGCACCCGTCTCGGCCAGCCAAGCGAGGGGTACTGGCGCAAATGCCTCGTTAACTTCATACACCCCAATTTGGTCAATACGGATACCGGCACGCCGAAGGACTTTCGCAGTTGCTGCGATCGGGGCGGTAAGCATGATGACCGGATCGTCGGCGGCGATCACCGCGGAATGGACGCGTGCGATCGGCGTGAGTCCGTGCGCCACCGCCCACTCCGATGTCGTAATGGCCAGCGCGGCGGCACCGTCGGAGATCTGCGACGCCGAGCCGGCGGTCACCACGCCGTCCGCCTTGAACGGCGTCTTGAGCTCGGCCAGTTTGTCCAGCGTCGTATCGCGACGCACGCCCTCGTCGGCCTTGACGCCGGCGATCGCGACGATCTCGTCGTCGAACTCGCCGTTGTCCTGCGCAGCGGCCGCGCGTTCGTGGCTCGCGAGCGAGTAACCATCGAGTTGCCGACGGGACAGTCCCCATCGGTCGGCCATCATCTCGGCGCCGACACCTTGGTTGAAGGGCACCGCCGAGCCATCCGCGAACCCGTCCACGCCGGCATATCGCGCCCGGACGCTCTCGCCGAACGCCAGGCCGGGTCCGCCCCGACCGCTCACGCCCATGGGTACGCGTGACATCGACTCGACGCCGCCAGCGATTACGAAGTCGCACTGCCCGGAGACGACCGCGGCGGCGGCGAAGTGCACTGCCTGCTGGCTCGAGCCACATTGGCGGTCGATCGTCGTACCCGGCACCGACTCAGGCCAGCCGGCCGCGAGTGCGGCGCTGCGACCGACATTCCACGACTGCTCGCCGACCTGCGAAACGCAGCCCCAGATCACGTCGTCGACGTCGGTCGGGTCGAATCCGACCCGTTCGGTGAACGCCGCGAGCAACTGGCCCGAGAGGTCCACCGGATGAAGGCCAGAAAGTCCGCCGCCGCGCCGGCCGACCGGAGTCCGGGCTGCGCCGACGATCACCGCGTCACGCATGGTTACTCCCGGGTACGCCTTCGCGATGCAGGCCACCGCGGTTGTACCCGCCAGTAGCTGCGACTGTGCCACCGATGCTACCCGCGAGGCACGTTGGCGGCCCAGGCTCACAAAGCGGGTCGGCTACGTACGCCGGTAGATTCAGTCGGACGCGTCGCACGTGCGGTGTGCGTGCGAGCCGACTCGGTCAACGCGACCGGGGATACTGCGATGTGACCGGGAGACTCCGTGGCCGTCCGCCCGTCCGTACCCTCAAATGGGCCTGACCCGAACGACGACCGCAACCGCGTCGAGAACAGCGCAAACGACGGTGCCGACCGTGATGATGCCGACCGTGATGATGCCGACCGTGATGATGCCGAGCCGTGGTCCCGGGAGTGGGACGCGGAGATCGAGCCGCCGCGCGCGCCGGCCACCGAGGTGCGGTTCCGCTGTGACCAGAGATTCATGTGGGTCAAGTTCATCGGCGCCGCGATCTTCATCGCGACGCCCATCGTGGCGCGCGCATCGGCGACCGGCCTCATCGTCGGCGCGATCGTCGGCGCCGGGCTCGTCGTCTACGGTGCACGCGATGTCCTCGCTCCGGTCCGGCTCGCGGCCGACACCGACGGCGTGACAGTGACCGCAGGGTTTGCCGGCCATCGGCGCTTGGCGTGGTCCGAGATCGATCGGGTGCGACTCGATGAGCGCTCACGCTACGGCGGCCGCCAGGCCCTCCTCGAAGTGGATGCCGGCGAGTCGCTGCATTTCTTCAGCCGCTACGACCTCGGCATGCCGCCGGCCGAGGCGCTCGAACTGCTACGCGAGGTGCGCGGCGAGCACTGAACCCGGATCTTATCCTCCGAGGTTCGCAGGCAGCGGCGGCAACGTGCTCGTCAGGTGCTGGGTCTGCAGTACGGCCGCGACCCCGAACACAATGACCAGGCCAACCAGGATCGTACTCTGCAGCTGGGTTCGTCGCTGTTGGGGCACGTGGGCGAAGCTATAACCGATGAGACCACCGGTGATGAGCCCACCTATGTGGCCGGCGACCGAGATATATGCCGACGCGCTGAACGTGATCACCAGGTTCAGGATCAGTACGGGCACGAGGGACTGCACGCTCAAGTTGAGTTTTCGGAGCACGAAGAAGAACACGCCGAACAGGCCGAAGATCGCGGTCGATGCGCCGGCCGCCGCGGCGCCCGGGGCGAAAACGTACGCCGCGACGTTGCCGCCGAGGCCGCAGACCAGGTAGACGGCAAGGAAGCGCCATGGTCCGAACATCGCCTCGAGCGGCCGCCCGAGCACCCACAGGGCCCACATGTTCAACGCGATGTGCAGCAGTCCGTAGTGCATGAACATCGCGGTGAACAGGCGGTAGTACTCGCTGTCGGCGATGCCGGTCGTGAATGTGATGTTGCTGCTACCGAGCCGCGTGTACGTCACCTCGCCAAGAACACTCAGATCGTTCGTGAGCGGTGTCGGCCGGCCGACCAGACCGCCGAGGTTGCCGCCGCCGAGCGCCGCGCCCGCGTTCTTCGCGGAGATCACGGACGCGATGAACATCACCACGTTCGCCACGATCAGGCCGATCGTCGCGTACCCATGGACGCCGGTACGGGTGGCGCCGAACGCCGTACGGACCGGTCGTTGCGTCCGGCGACCCTGCGCGACGCACTCCGGGCACTGGTGACCGACCGAGGCAGCCCGCATGCAGTCCGGGCAGATCGGTCGGTCACATCGGGTGCAGCGGACGTAGGTCTCGCGCGACGGATGCCGGTAACAAACGGGTGCGCTCACCGGCGGCGGCGGGACCTGAGTCATGCTCGGAAGAGTAGCTCCCGGACGCCCCGGTGATCGACCTCGAAATGATCGACTCCGAGCTAGTCGACGGCTGCTTCCGCTCGATGTCTGTCGCGGCTCGGCAGATGTGCAGTTCGGTGGATGTACGGCTCGGCAGATGTGCAGTTCGGTGGATGTGCAGTTCGGCGGGTGTGCTGGTCGGCCTACAGTCGCTCGACGTCGACGCGGTCGATCACGATGTCCTTGACCGGCCGGTCGCCGGGTGCCGTCGGGGCACCCGCGATCGCGTCGACGACCCGCTGCGACTCGGCGTCCGCGACCTCTCCGAAGATCGTGTGCTTCATGTTCAGATGCGGCGTCGGGCCGACCGTGATGAAGAACTGCGATCCGTTCGTACCCGGGCCGGCGTTCGCCATCGCGAGCAGGTAGGGCCGGTTGAACTGCAACTCGGGGTGGAACTCGTCGCCGAACGTGTAGCCCGGGCCGCCCCGGCCGGTACCCGTTGGGTCGCCGCCCTGGATCATGAAGCCGCTAATCACGCGGTGGAAGATCGTCCCGTCGTAGTACGGCCCGCTGCCCGGCGCTCCGGTCTTCGGGTCGCGATAGTCCTGCGTACCCTCTGCGAGGCCAACGAAGTTGCGGACCGTCTTCGGGGCGTGGTTGGCGAACAGCTCCACGCGGATCGGACCGGCGTTCGTGTGGATGGTGGCGAATGTCTTTTCAGCCACAGCGGGCTCCTTGAGTCAGAAGGGAACGTGTGTCGGAACGGAGCATGCGTCGCAACGTGCATCTAAGAGTTCAACGGGTCGTACGACCGGGTTAGTGACGGTTGGTCGCTGGTCGGTGTGCTGCAATCCTGCCATCTGTCCGTTCTGCCCATGCGCCCAGCCTTGAGCGGGCAGGATGTTCGGTGAGTGCCACGTTCGGTGGATCACCAAACGGGAGGTGGGGCACGTGTTTGGACGCGGTCAGGCGCAGACCCGGCAGGATCTCGCCCGCGCCGAATTCGGGGAGAGCATGGATCACTTCCGGCTGGCCGCGACGCACGCTGCCGGCGGGATCGGCGCTACGGTCGGGCCGCGGATGGGCATGGCGCGTGGCCGGATGGGTTCGGCCCGCGAATACGTCGGTCCAGGCGCGGAACGCCTTCGGGGCGCTGCCTCCCAAGGATGGGATACCACGATCGCGTTCGTGACGCCGATCGCGGACGCGGCCCGCCAGGGTGCGATCCGGGCGACGAAGCTGCCGGACGCCGAGAAGCGCCGCGGAAACGGAAACGGCAACGGTGGCGGCCGCACCTCGGCGACAGTCGCTTCGATCGTCGCGGCGGGGGCCGCCATCGGCGCGACTGGAGCGCTCGTGGCACGCAAGCGGAACCGCGCACGGTGGGCCGAATATGAGCCGTCCGCGCTGCAGGACGAGGCGGACGCGTTGGTCGACGAGACCCGCGCTGCCAACCGCGAACGCAACGGCCGGCCGCGTGCCGCGTCGAAGATGGCCGGCTGGGCCAGGGACCACGGCATGTCCGTCGACAGCGTGCAGCGACGAATCCAGGATGCGCGCGGTGGCGGTGGGTCGCGCGCGGCCGGTGTGAGCGGCGACGCGATGCGCGACACCGGCCGTCGCAGTTCCGGAATGACCGACACCGGGATGGGCGAGACCGGGATGGGCGGCATGCCCGGCGAAATGACCGACGAAATGCGCGACGCCATGTCCGAGCCGAAGCCTCGAGGCGGCGACACCGCGCACCACCTCGCCGACAAGGCCGACGCGAAGTTGAACGACGCGTCGACTCGTCGCGGGTCGAAGGCGTCCGGCAAGTCCAGCGATCCGGCCACCGGCGCGACCGCGGACGAGGTCGACGACGTCCTGCGTTCCTCCAAGGACCGCCACCGTCGGTAGCGGTCGACTGTCGTAACACCCGGCACCCGCAGGATCTGTGGCGGGCGGACGATGTCTGCCGCCTGGCGGGAGTTCCAGCCAGCGGGCCTACAGCCAGCCGGACTTGCGGAACTGGCGGTAGAGGATGATCGAGGCGAGCAGGCTGAGCGCGAGCACCGCGGGGTAGCCGTAGCGCCAGTTCAGCTCCGGCATGTAGTGGAAGTTCATGCCGTAGATGCCGGCGACCGCGGTCCAGACCGCCGCGATACCGGCCCACGCCGCGATCTTGCGCATGTCGTCGTTCTGGTCGACGGTCACTTGCGCGAGCCTGGCCTGCAGGATCGAGTTCAGCAGGTCGTCGAATGACAGAACCTGATCCACGGTGCGGCTCAGGTTGTCGTTCACGTCGCGGAAGTAGCGCTGCAGTTCCAGGGGTACGTCGGCGATGTGGCCGCCGGCGATGTCGGCAACGGGCCGCTGCAACGGCAGCACCGCGCGCTTGAACTCCACCAACTCGCGCTTGAGTTGGTAGATGCGCTGGATTGAACTCCGCCGGTCGCGCGCGAACACGCTGTCCTCGAGCTGGTCGATGTCCAACTCGATCTGCGTTGCCGTCTCGACGTACGTGTCGACGATGCGGTCGTAGATGCGGTGCGCGACCGCCCACGGCCCCTCGGCGAGCTGCTCCGGATCCGCCTCGAGATCGGCGCGCAGCGAGGCCAGCTCGGTCGGCGCGCCGTGCCGGACGGTGATGACGAAATCCTTACCGAGGAACAGCATCACATGGCCGGTCTCGACGATCTCCGACGTCTCAGTCAGCTCGCTGTGCTCGATGTAGCGGGTGGTACGCAACGCGGCGAACGTCATCGCCGGGTAGCGCTCGATCTTCGGCCGCTGGTAGCCCTGAAGAGCGTCCTCGACCGGCAGCTCGTGCAACTCGAACGTCTCCGCGATGTCGGCGAGTTCCTCGGCGCGCGGCTGATGGAGACCAAGCCACATGAACGAGTTCGGCGTGCGGCGTACGGTGTCGAGCGCCTCGGCGTAGTCCCAGCTGCCGGGGCGGCGCTTGCCGTGGACGTAGACGGCGCAGTCGACGATCGACCGATGCGAGACGCCGCCGATGTCATGTGGATGGCGGGTCGGGGTCGTACCGAGAATCCGCGTCATCGCGCTGAGTGCCCTGGTCAGGCCCCGTGGGTCGCGGTCATCTTCCTTGCGCGCCATGCTCTTCACCTCCCGCTCGCGTCCTGTCGGCTCGAGTGGCCGGCGTGCCGGCCGTTTGTAGTGCACCAGGATGGGAAGTCGCGTTCGCGCCGCGCGCCAGCCCGCGCGCGTTGCACTGCGCGCGGCTGGAGGGGTGCGACGATTCACGACTTTGGTCCCGTGGCGGTACGCGCCGAGCCCATGGCGGCGGGTCTCTGGTCAAGGTCGGAGGTAATGGCCGGGGCGACGTACTTCCGCGGCAGAGGTTACCCGTTCACCGGGGATTTCTTCAGTCGCGTATCCGGCGCCACACCCGCTGGATGGCCCACCAGTGCGATGGCGAGGCGGTCTCGGACGGCTGGCATGGGATGTCGCGGGATGGCGGCACCGGGCAGGTCCGATGTGGGGTGGGGGGACATCTGACGCGCCCGGTGCCGCCGCGAGGGTTGGTCGGCTGGCGATCGTGTGCGCAGAGCTTCTGATCGTGCAGAGCTTCTGATCGTGCAGAGCCTCTGATCCCGGAGCCGCTGATCGCCCGGTGCATTGTGCGGCAGCGGGGGTACGCATGCCAGCACCGTCGCCGTAGCACGTCGCGGGATTCGTCCGATCGGATCATGCGGCGCATCAGTTCGCGGCGCGCGTCTCCTCGATCGCCGCGGCCAAACGGCGTACGCCCTCGTCGATCTTGTTGACGGTGACCGCCGAATACGCCAGCCGCAGCGCGTGCCGGCCGCCCTCGAGCAGGAAGTCGCTGCCCATGACGACCGCGACGCCACGCTCGGCCGCGGCCGGTACGACCCTGGCGACGTCGACATCGTCAGGTAGCTCGACCCACAGGAAGTAACCGCCGTTGGGCTCGGTGAACCGTACGCCCGGTATGTGCTTTCGCAGCGAGGCCGCGAGGGTCGACGCACGCTCGCCCAGCGCGGCGCACACGGTCTTGATCGACGCGTCGATGTCGCCGGATACGCAGAACTGATAGACGATCGCCTCGGTGACCATGACCGGCGAGATGTAGAGGCTGGTGGCACGCTTGGCGATCGTCGCGATGAGCGGCTTCGGACCGACCAGGTAGCCAACCCGTACGCCAGGACAGACGGTCTTGGTGAACGAACTGGCGTGCACCACGTTGCCGTTAACTTCTCGGCCGTTAGCGTCTCGGCCGTTAGCGTCACGGCCGTGGGCGTCGAGGCTGAGCATGGTGGGTAGGCGCTCGCCGCGAAAGCGGATGTCCGCGTACGGGTCGTCTTCGAAGATCATGAAGCCATACTCGGCGGCGAGCGCGACCAGCGCCGACCTGCGCGCGGCCGACAACGTAACACCGGCCGGGTTCTGGAAGTTCGGGATGATGTGCGCGAGCGTCGGGCGTACGCCGGATTCCAGCAGCGCGCGTACGTCGTCCACGTCGATGCCGTCGGCGTCCAGGTTGATCTGGTAGACGTCCGCGCCGAGCGCGAGCAGATTCGCGAGCGTCCGGTCGTACGTCGGTTTCTCCACGATCACCGCGTCGCCAGGCTTGACGAAATGCTGGAACACGAACGCGTCCGCCTCGAGCGAGCCGTTGGTCACGATGACGTTGTCCACGTCAACGCCATGCTTGTCCGCGATCCACTCGCGCAACGGCGGATAGCCGACCGACGTGCCGTAGCCGGTGAGCCCGACCGGGTCGGCATCGAACGCGCGCGCGGCGGCCGCCTTGAGCCCGGCAACGTCAATGATGTCGATGGACGGCGCCCCGCGGGCGAACGAGATCAACTGCTCGGCGGTCATGCCGACCAGCGTACGGGCGCCGCATCTCGGCCACGCCCGGACCGCTGCGATGCCCACGATGCGAGCGGAGTCGCCGGTGCGACCGCCCAAGGGTCTTGAGCCGGGAACGATGCCGACCTATGTGCGCAAGTGATATGGGTTGCGGCGCGGTCGTCGCGACGCGTCGATGTAGGCCGGCGGGACGAACTCGGGTCGCCGGTCCGACCCAACCCGGACCGTCCAGTCGCCCTGATGCACGAGGCGATGGTGGAAGCCACAGAGGGCTACGCCGTTGTCCAGGTCGGTTGAGCCACCGTCCGACCACGAATTGATGTGGTGGACGTCGCACCACCGCTGCGGCCGATCGCAGCCGGGGAATGCGCATCCGCCGTCACGGATGAGCACTGCCTGCCGGGCAGCCCCGCTGAAGAGGCGCCGAGTGCGGCCGAGGTCGATCGGCACACCGACACCGTTCAACACGGTCGGCAGGACGCCGGCGCCGCAGGCGAGTCGCCGCAGCGCGCTCGGCGGCACCGCCGCACCCGAGTCCAGTTGGCCGACCGCGACGTCACGAGCTAATGCCGCGAAGTCGACCGTGACCACCAGGTGCGCCGGCTGGCCGCCGTTTGTCGGCAACGCGTCGGTGCGCAGCGCGAGTCGGCAGACCTCGGCCAGGGCGTCCGCCCGGCGCGCCGCGGGCGTCCGCGAGTCCGGTTCGTTGTCGTCACGGATCGGACGACTCAATGGCTCGATCGCGGCGCCGATGATCGCAGCCGCCTCGGTGTCCAGCGTTCCGAAGACTCGGACTCCGCCCAAGCCATCGCTCGACATCGTGAACCCACGACGTTGCCGCGCGTGCCGAGCCTCTCGCTCGAGTCGCTGCCGCAGTCGCTCGTCGTCGAGATCGGGCGCGACGTGACGGAGCACCCGCGTCCCCAATCGGCGCAAGATGGCCGGCTCGAACTCCGACGCGTAACCGATCAGCATCGTCTCGGCCTTGTCAACCACCGACGGCTCGGCGTCGGCCGGAAGGTCCGCGAGTGTGCTCGCGATCGCGGTGGCTTGCGACGGCGTGATCGCCGCGCTTGAAATCGCATCCGCGACCGCGCCGCGCCGGTGCATGGTGGCGCCGATCGTGACCAGTGCGCGGGCTTCGCCGATGCTGATGCGGAGCTGGTCGCGCAGCCAGGTGACGGTATTGACGGCGCCGTTCCGGGTCGGCAGCGCGCGACCGTCGGCCTCCCGCGCCAAGCCGGCCAGCACGCCGGTCAGTCGCGTCACGAGCGATTGGACGCCGCGGATCGCGTCGGTCAATTGCGCGTCGGACAAGGACCAAGGGGCCCGCGCGGCGAGCGCATCGACGCCGTCCGACAGGCCCGCTACCGCTTCCTCCACGACCCGAGAATCGCACACGTGTACGACAAAATCAGAGTGAACCTGATCGATGCGGCGGCATCTGGCCGACCATGGCACAAATTGCCGATGACCTCGCCAGACGCCGTTGCCGACAAGCGCACGGAGTCAACAGCTACGCGGACGCGCGGCTCGCAAGTCGCTGGTCGGACCAGACGCGGATGATGTCGCGTACCGAGATCACCCCGAGTACGTCGTCGGCCTCCATGACGACGAGGTGCCGGAACCCACCGCGGATCATGGCGGCCGCCGCGTCCTCGAGTGTCCAGTCCGGTCCCGCGTAGACCACGTCCCACGTCAGGTGATTGGCGGCGTGCTCGACATCCGGATCGAGGCCGCGCCCGATTGCGTAGAGAACGTCCCGTTCGGTCATGATCCCGACGCCGGCCGACTCCGGATCGTGTACCACGGCGGAACCCGTCCGACGCGCGGTCATCAGTTGGGCCACCTGCCGGATCGTGTGCTCCGGACCAACGGTCAGCACGGGCTTGGTCATCGCATCGCGTACCCGCATGTGCCATCACCCCTCGTACACCGACGAACGAGTACGAATATGGTCGCCCAGTCAGCCGGTACATCTCAAGAGCGCGTGCCGACATGCAGCTAGTCTGTCCGGATTTGCGACATCTCACAGGCGAATTACAGGTCGCTTGCCGCCGATACCAAGATCTCCGACAATGATCGAAGACCCTCGACGAACTGCGGGCGCTCCGCCGCAGGCACGATCCGGAACGGCGCCGCGGCGAGCCGATCGGTATGTGCCTCGATCGCATCGCGCCGCTCGCCACCAGGGTCGCGCCGCTCGCCACCAGGATCGCGCCGCTCGCCACCAGCATCGTTCCGCAGCCCGACCAGTTCCTGCAGCGCGACCATCTCGGCCGCGGTCAACCCGGCCGTGCGCCATGCCGCGGCGTGCGCATCCGAGCGGTGGTATCGAAGGGCGCTAAGCCGATTGAGCAGCAGCACGGTGTCCGGCGTGCCGACCGGCTCGTACGTCGGGGTCATGGCCGCGAAGCTCCCCTCCGCCATGACGGGCGCTCGGGCAGCGGCGTCGACAATCTTCGCGGTACGCGTTGCGAGCCTCGACACCGTCGCCTCGTGGCCGCTCCACAGCACGCCGAGGGTGTCGGCTTGCGACGCGTACAAGTCGTCGAGGAACGCGTGGCCACGCGCCGTCGCTCGGATCGTTCCGTCAGCGTCGCGGGTGATCCATCCATCGCGAACGGCCGTGGCGAGGTCATCCGACGCGGTGGCTGGATCGCGATACCGCATGGTCTCGGCCAGGCATCGCGGCGTCACTATGCCAGTTGGCCATGCAAGTGACGTCCGGAACTCGATCAGCACGCCGAACCCGGCGCCGTGACGCTGTCGCAGGCCTGGGCCACCACGCCGACCGGCGGCCGCCATCGCCGCGCGGAACGTGCCGTCGATTTCCGCACCAGACTGCGCTGTGAACGCCACTAAGGCAGCGTCCACGTCCGTGTCGCTATCGCCGTCAGCCACTGGGCGATCGGAGGCTGGCCTTTGTCGCCGCGACCACGCTCGCGATCAGGAACAACGCGTTGACCACCGTAAATGCGACCATGACCCAGACAAGGTATCGCGGGATAAACGCGATGCCGAGCGCCATGACGGTGATCATCGCGCCGTAGTCGCGCGACAGCTTCAGCACGCGTACTGGCACCGACCTTGACGGGACAAGGCTTTGCGCCTGTTCGCCGCTCGACAGCACGGACGTCACCAGGTTGATCATCCAGCAGCCGGCAAACGTGGCGACAAACCACGCCGGGGTACGCGGCTGGTACCGCACCGCGACCGCGGACACCGCGGACACCAACGCGATCTGTACGGCGACGTCGCACAGTACGTCGAGTCGTGCGCCGACCGCGCTGGTACGCCGTGCCACCCGCGCCAGTTGGCCGTCGGCGCAGTCGAACTCGTACGCGACGTGCCACACGACGAGGGCGCCGAGTCCTACCGCGACGGCCGGCACGGTGCCGGAGTGCATGAGTCCGGCGAGCGCGATGACCGCGATCGACGTGCCCACCCCGACGAGCAGGTTGATGACCGTGAGGACGGACGGTGCGAGGCCCAACCGATAGCCGGCGAGCGCGATCCGGGCACCGATCGGCTGATCGATGGCCTCGGACAGCAGGCCACCGCCACGGTTCGTGGCCAGGAAGTCGGCCGCGGTCGGCGTGGTCTGGGCGGTCAACGGGTCGCGCTCCTTGGGTCGCCTGCGGTGGTCGAGCGTGCATACGCGGGTGCGACAAGAGGTTACGGCGTCGGGTGCGGTTGTGTTAACGCCAGGTTGACGTGTCGGGTCAAACCTAGACGAGCGGCCGACTCAGCGACGGGTCGACGCGAGTTCGTCGTAGACGCCGAGCAGCGTCGCCAGCACCACGGCCGGCGAGAACATCGCGAGGTAGCGCGCTCGCGCGGCGGCGGTTCGAGCGGGGGCGTCGGCGAGCGCGGTGGGCAAGGCCGCGGCGAGGGCCTCGGCGGTCGGCGGCACAAGCCAGCCCGCGGAATCGCCGGTACGGTCGCCAACCAGGTACGGGATGCCGCCCACCGCGGTGCCCAGCACCGGCCGACCGTTGGCCAGCGACTCGATGATCACGGTCGGTAGGACGTCATCCCACGTGGACGGCACGACTACGAGTGCCGCCGACCGGATGGCCGCCTGAGCGCCGGCATTGTCCGTACCCCCTAGGTATTCGACGTCGGACCGGGACGCGGCCGCGGCGCGCACCATGTCGCGCAGCGGGCCGTCACCGACGATCCGCAACACACCGAGCGACCCCTCCGGATGCCGGTGCCACGCCGCGAGCAACAGGTCGAGGCCCTTTTCGGCACTCAGCCGACCGAGGAACAGCGCGCCGGAGCCCGTGCCGGCGGCGGGCGGCTCGCCTGGATCCGTCACGGCGTTCGGCTTGACCGTGATCCGGTCGTCTGGGATGCCGAAGTCGCGCAGGAAGTCCGCGATCCGACGGGTCAGCGCGATGAACCGGTCAACCGACTGCCACGTCCCGCGATGAACCGCAAGTGAGGTGGCCATCACCACGCTCTGCGCCCGCGAGCCGCGATAGCACGAATACCGGACGGCTGGCGTCGCGATCCGCCGGCCGACGCAGTCGTGGCAGACATGGCCGTCGCGGAGGAACGTCGCGGCGACGCATACATGGCGATAGTTGTGGATGGTCTGCACAACGGGTACGCCCGCGTCGTGCGCGGTCCGAACCACCCACGGAGACAGCAACGGGTACGGATTGTGCAGGTGGAACACGTCCGGGCGCTCGCTTGCGAGCAGCTCGCGCAACTCCCGCTGCACGCTCGGCGCCCAGATCGGCATCATCGGCAGCGCCGCCCGGCCGGCCGGCGACATGTGCTCGATCTCGTCAGAGCTGCGCAGGAACGGCACGACCGTGACGCCGGCCGCGGTCAGCTGGGCGATCTCCGTTTCCACGATCACGTTCTCGCCGGACGGTTGAGCCGACGAGTAGCGGTTGTGTGCGATGACCACCTTCATGCCGCAACCACCCTACGGGAGCGCTGGGGCACACTTGACGCATGTCGCGCGCCGGTTCGATCGGCGTTCGCGCGAAGCGATGAAGGGTCGGTGACGCATGCCTGAGCTGCCGGAGGTGGAGGCGCTCGCCGCGTATCTGCGCGACCGCGCGACCGGACATCGCGTCGATCGCGTGGACGTCGCCGCGATCAGCGTGCTCAAGACGTTCGATCCGCCGCTGCATGCCGCGCACGGCCGCACCATCACCGATGCCACTCGGCACGGCAAGTTCCTCGACGTCGAGCTGGACGCCGGCGAGCTCCATCTCGTCACGCACCTCGCGCGCGCCGGCTGGCTGCAATACCGGGACGCGCTCGCCGCCGCACCGCTGCGACCGGGCAAGGGTCCGATCGCGCTGCGGGTGCGGCTCGACGACGGTTCCGGCTTCGATCTCACCGAGGCCGGTACGCAGAAGTCGCTCGCCGTGTATCTGGTGACGAATCCGAAGGTGGTGCCCGGGATCGCGAGGCTCGGACCGGATGCGCTCGCCGTGTCGCGAGACGAGTTCGCCGCCGCCCTCAAGTCTCGGCGTGGCCAACTCAAGAGCGTGATCAAGGAGCAAGAGGTGCTCGCCGGCATCGGCAACGCATACTCGGACGAGATCTTGCATACCGCGAAAGTCTCGCCGTTCGCCATCACCGACCGCCTCTCGGACGAGGCAGTCGACCGGCTCTACGCGGCGACCCGGGACGTGCTCAGCGCGGCGGTGAAACGATCGGTCGGCCAGCGCGCCGCCGAGCTGAAGGGCGAGAAGCGCGCCGGCTTGAACGTGCATGCCCGCACCGGTCTGCCGTGCCCGGTGTGCGGTGACACGATCCGTGAGGTCTCCTACGCGGACTCGAGCTTTCAGTACTGCCCCGGTTGCCAGACAGGCGGCAAGCCGCTCGCCGACCGCCGCTTGTCCCGGCTGATCCGCTGAGCCGGCCGTCCCTACATCATGTCGGAGGCAATTTCGCCGACGGCGACGCGACGATCACGGACTGCTGACAACCGCCGGCGGCCGCGTGGATTACCTGTCGCCCGGGCGTATATGCGCTGGTGCTCACGTCTCGACACGTTGCGATCGGGCTACTAGTGTCGGGCGGTCGACATCGTCGCAACCGCGTGACGTGGCACACTGAATGCACCGTGAGTGACTGGGCGCCAGGTGTGGGCAAGTCAGCGCGCGCCGATGTCGGTGTGCACGGACCACCACTTGAGGGACCGATCGGCGACGGCATTGCCGGTCGGTACGGCCCCGTACCCCCGCCGCCGGCCGGCGACGTCGCGGATCTTGGGCCGGCACGCTGGGCCCAGGAGGACATGAAGATGGCGACATCGGGGCTGCGGTCGCCATCGGCGCCATCGTCAGATTCCCCGACCGTCGCGCCATCCGGTGACGACGCCTCGCCGGCCGCCCCCGAGTCTCCCAATGGCGCAACTTCCAACGGCGCGGCACCGGGCGCGTCCGGCACCATGACCGATCCGATGGTCCGTGGCCGCGGACCGCAGAACCGGGGACCGCAGACTGTCGCTCGTGGTTCGGCTCGCGTGACCCCGTCAGGTTGGCGGTCCAGCAACGGCGTCCCCGACGACCCACACGAGCCCGAGCCGCCCAGTGGAGTGACGCGCAACTCGACGTGGTTTCGGCGTCGGCGGTTGTCGAGGTGGTATCGGCCGTACGCGATAGTCCTGGTGGTCACCGACTTCGCCGCGGCGGCGCTCGCGAGCCTGACCGCGACGTCGCAACTCAGCAAGGCGACCAGCGGCTTCCGGGATGCGCCCGGCTGGTTCCGGCTGATCGCCTACGTGTTGCTGCCGTTGGCCTGGGTGATCGCGTTGTGGGCGCACGGCGCGTACGACCGTCGCTACCTCGGCCTCGGTACGGACGAGTTCAAGCGCGTCGTCCGAGCGTCGATCACGATGGCGGCGACGGTCTCGTTCCTGGCGTTCGCGTTCGTCCTGCAACTGTCCCGGTTGTCGGTCGCGGTCGCTCTCGTCGGCGCCGCCTGCTACGTCGCGATCCTGCGCTTTACCGCTCGTCGGGCGCTGCATGTGTTCCGCGGCAAGGGTCGCGCGAGCCATCGCCTCCTGCTGATCGGCACGTTGTCCGAGGCGCTCGAGGTGCACACCGCGGTGACGCGGACCCGACAAGCCGGCATGGTGCCGGTCGGCATCCTCGTGACCGACGGTCGCGCCTCGCAGCCGCGCCGCGCTGTCCCGGTGCCGGTGCATGTCAATCGCGACCTCGTCGCGCTGGTCAACGAGATCGGCGCGGACACCGTCGCGGTCTGCGGCTCGGCCTCCGGCGACCGGGCGGATCTGCGGCGCCTCGCCTGGCAACTCGAAGGCACCGGCGTCGAGTTGGTCGTCGCGCCCCAGTTGACCGACATCGCCGGCCCGCGCGTGCACATCCGGCCGGTCGAGGGCCTCCCGCTGCTCTACGTCGAGGAGCCGAAGCTCGCCGGCCTGTCGTGGCTTGTCAAGAACACCCTGGACCGGCTCGTCGCGGCGATCGGTCTGCTGCTCCTGCTGCCGATGTTCGTGGTGATCGCGATCGGCATCAAGATGTCCGACCACGGTCCGATCTTCTTCCGGCAGCGTCGTACTGGCCGGGAGGGCAAGATCTTCTCGGTGTGGAAGTTCCGCACCATGTACGTCGACGCCGAGGAGCGCCGGGCGACATTGGTGGAGCAGAACGAGGGCGACGGCATGCTCTTCAAGATCCGTAAGGATCCGCGAGTGTTCCGCGTCGGCCGGTGGCTGCGTGCGAGTTCGCTCGACGAGCTGCCACAGCTCATCAACGTGCTGCGCGGCGACATGTCGTTGGTAGGACCGCGTCCGTTGCCGGCCGAGGACGGCGACTTCCTCGGTGACGTACGCCGTCGACTGCTGGTCCGCCCTGGCATGACCGGACTGTGGCAGGTGTCGGGACGGTCGGAGCTGTCCTGGGACGACGCGGTGCGCCTCGACCTCTACTACGTGGACAACTGGTCGCTCGCGTTCGACTTGACCATCCTGTGGCGTACGGTCGGGGTCGTGCTGCGCAGCAAGGGTGCGTACTGAGTAGCCGCCGGCGGCTTGGGCACGCATGACGATCCACCATTCGGATCCGTTCGCGACCCCCGACGAGGAGCGGTCGCCGGTGCGCCGATTCCGGGGTCGGTTGCCGTCGCCGGTGACGGTGTGGACCGCCGGTCGCTTGCCAACCGGGACTGCCGATGGAAGCGCACCCGGTCCAGTCGGTCTCACCGTGTCGTCGCTGCTGGTCGCCGACGGGGACCCTGGACGCGTCATCGGGCTGATCGGTGACGAGTCCGAGTTGTGGACCGCGATACAGGACACTGGGCGCTTCGTCGTGGTCCAACTCGGTGCGGCCGACCGCCAACTCGCCGACCGGTTCGCCGGGCTGCTTCCGGCGCCGGGCGGTCCATTCCGCAGTGGGACGTGGACGCAGTCCGACTATGGCCCGGTGCCGGGCGATGACGCCACGATGCCGGGCGATACGGACGGTCCGGGCGACACAGCTGGTCCGGGCAGCCAATCGCATACGTGGGCGGGGTGCCGGCTGGACTCTGCGCGCCGGTACGGGTGGGGCCTGCTCGTCGAGGCGAGCATCGAAGTGATCAACTTTGGACCAGCGTACGACGTGCTCGTTCACCTCGGCGGCCGGTACAGGGACGTGGCGACGCACTGACCGCGCAACTGCGGCCGAATCGTGACACACGCCACGTCCCACGTCTGGTTCGGCTGGTCAACGGACGGTGCCGAGGGTGCTGCCGGGACCGGTGCCGCGTCGCTGACCGGGCGAGGTGTGCATCCATCCGTACCCTGGTGGCATGTCTTCTGGCTGGTCGGGACGCGCGTCGGTGCCCGGTGGGGACCCGGCGTCGTCGTCGGACGCCTCCCGCGGCGGCCTATACGGGCGACCCGTCGACCCGTATACCGGCGACCCTGCTGACCCGTGCGGCGGTGGTCGCGGCGAAAACCCCGGTGGGCCGATCCGGCCGGAATGGGTGGATTCGGGATCGCCGGCCGGCCAGGTCGCCTCGGGCGCCTCTGGCCCTGGTGGCAGCGGAGCCCACGGCCAAGCTGGTTACGGAGGGGCCGGTGGCAACGGCGGCGCCCCGCCCGGCCGGGTCCGGCGCCGCCGGCCGCGGTGGGGTCGCATCGCGCTGGTCCTCGGCGTTGTCGTCGCGCTCGTCGCCGGCGGGCTGGTCCTGAGCGGCTACCTCTACGTGCAGCACGCCAACGCGAAGTTCCAGCACATCGACGCGTTCTCCACCATCCCCGGCCCGCGGCCGGCGAAGGTGAACGACGGCTCGGAGAACATCCTGCTGCTCGGCAGCGACTCCCGGAACGCGGCGCGCACCGCGGATCTCAGCGGCTGGCGCACCGACACGATCATCCTGATGCACGTCACCGCAGACCATAAGCACGCATATCTCATCTCGATCCCGCGCGACTCGTGGGTGCACATCCCGAAGAGCATGTCGCAGCCCAACCGCGGCAACACGAACGCGAAGATCAACGCCGCTTTCTCGTGGGGCGGGGTGCCGCTGACGGTCGAGACCATCGAGCAGTTCACGAACGTCTACATCGACCACGTCGTACTGATCAACTTCGCCGGCTTCAAGGAAGTGACCGACGCGCTCGGTGGCGTCGACATGTACGTCGAGAAGACGATCAAGTCGATCCACTCGCCGTACCGCACGTACACGAAAGGCACGCACCACTTCACCGGCTCCGAGGCGCTGGACTACGTACGCCAGCGCTACCAGTACGCCGACGGTGACCTGACGCGCGTAAAGCACCAGCAGGAGTTCCTCAAGGCGATCATGGACAAGGCGACCAGCACCGGGACGCTGACCAACCTCGGGAAGATGAACTCGTTCCTGGACGCGTTGTCCAAGGCCGTACTGGTGGACAAGGGTTTCGACCTCGGTTCGATGGCATGGCAGCTGCACAGCCTCCGCAGCTCGGACATGACGTTCCTGACATCGCCGACGAGCGGCTTCGCGACCGAGGCAGACGGCGAGAGCGCGGTTGTCGTCGACAAGGCGAAGGCCGCTGCGCTCTACGCGGCGGTGCGCAACGACACGGTCGCCTCATGGGTGAAGGACAACAAGGCCGCCTAGCCAGGCACCGGCATGCCCAGTGCCTGACGGCATGCAGCGCAACGAACACTGTCCGTGTTCGGTAGTCACGCGCGAGGGTTGATCGGTCGACCGGTCGAACCGGGTACGTCCGGGAATGTCAGATAAGCGACGGTCGCCACGCGACGCAGAGTTACGTACAGTGGCTGACCGGGATGCCCCCCGATGGGATTTGGTGGGATTCGCCGGCACAGCGGCCGGCACCGCAACCGTGAGTTGGCTGCGTTGCGCTGTGTCCACGCTGAGGTGGACCGCGCGTGATCACGCAATCTCGTGCACGCATCCCGTACGCTTCGGGCCGATACGCACCTACGTAGCGCGTGGTGTCGGCATCGTCGCTGGCACATCGCGTGTTGCGAGGTGCCGACGCTTGTGTCCGGCCGGCGAATCCACGCCTTGACCCACTGCTCGGTCGAGCGAGGCAGCACCGACAGGAGTGTGTGTGACGACCTACGGATCGCCGCGACCGGCGGGCCCGCGACGGACGCCCGGTGGCGGGCGAGACGGCCCCAACGTGTACGGCAGCGGCCACGTCTACGGCAACGGCTCATCCGGCTACGACTCATCCGGCTACGAGAGCGAGCGCCGATCGGGTGGCCGCAACGGATCGGGCGGCCGTGGCACCGGCGGACCGGATCGCGGTAACCAGCGTCGCGGCAACCAGCGCGGCGGCAAGTCCGGCGGCGGGTCTGGCGGAGGCCGGTCCGGGAATGTGCGCACGAAGCGGCGCAGCCCGTGGTGGGCGAAGGTCTCGCTGGTGCTCGGCATCGTTGTGATGCTTGCCGGGGTCGGCGGCATGGCGGTCACGAAGTTCATCACCGGCAGCGTGAACGGCGCGATCAATCAGGTGTCGCTGCTGGCGCCGGCGGGCAGTCAGGCCAAGTCGATCAACGGTGCGATCAACCTGCTGATGATCGGTCTCGACACGCGCGACAACAACCCGGGCATGGGCTCACGCTCCGACTCGATCATCATCGGTCACATCCCGGCCAGCCACGACCAGGTCGACCTGATCTCGATTCCGCGCGATACGTACGTGCCGATCCCGGCGTACAAGCCGTCGAAGTTCCTCGGTCAACACGACAAGATCAACTCAGCGTTCCAGTTCGGCAGCATGAACGGCCAGGGCACCGCGGGCGGTGTACAGCTGCTGCAAAAGACCATCGAGCAGAACTGGCACATCACGTTCCAGGGTGCGCTGGTGGTGAACTTCGACGGCTTCGCCGGCATCGTCAACAAGCTCGGCGGCGTCAAGATGTACGTCGACGAGCGCACCATGTCGCTGCATCACGGGTACGTCACCGGACACCCGAACGAGCACACCGCGCCGTGGGTGATCAACTCGGACGGTACGCCGAACCATCGCATCCCCGGCACCACGCCGGTCATCTACACGGTGGGCTGGCACACGTTCAACGCGTACGACGCGCTCGACTACGTCCGGTGCCGCGACTTCCTGCCCAACGCCGACTACGACCGGCAGCGCCACCAGCAGCAGTTCATCAAGGCACTGCTGCAGGAGGCCTACGACAAGGGCATCTCTAACCCGCTGAAGATCAGCTCGTTCCTCACGTCGCTCGGCAAGGCGTTCCAGTTCGACGGTGGCGGCCACAACGCGAGCGACTGGATCTTCACGCTGAAGGGCATCAGCCCGGGCGCGATCCGTACCATCAAGATCAACGGCGGTACGTTCAACACCGTGATGGTCGGCAAGCAGAGCACCCAGCAAATGTCGGCGCTCAGCCTGCAGCTGCTCGACGACGTACGCACCGACCAGGTGGATAACTTCCTCGCGCTGCATCCGGACTGGGTCACGCAGAGCTGAGTCGCCGTCGGCACGCATCGTGAGCGGCACGCATCGCCGTCGGCACGCATCGTGAGCGGCCGCATCGTGAGCGACACGGCACGACCTGCGAACCGTGCGACGTGCGCGCGGTCGCCGTACGGTGCAGGTGCGCTTGTCAACGATTCTGGGGGTCCGAGTGACCGATCAGCCGCACCCACCGGCCGGCGGGCCGTCCGCGCGTGGCCACGTCTACGGCCAGCGGTCGCGCCGGCGCGAGGAGCCGCCGATCGGCGCCATGTCGGGTCCAGCGGCCGGGGCGGCTGCCGTCGCGCCAGTGAAGACCAGGCCGGGCGGCGTGCCGCGACAGCGCTCGTTGCGTCGTCGGCGGCGGAGTCCGATCTGGACGAAGCTTGCCGTCGCGTTCGGCGCGCTGCTGATGGTTGGCGGCGGCACCGGCATCATTGCGGTGCTTTTCCTCGTCAACTCGGTCAACGGGTCGGTTCGAACGGTCGATCTGCTGGGCGGCTCGGGCGCCGGACGCAACATCGACGGCGCGATCAACATGCTGATGGTCGGTCTGGACACCCGCGCCAAGAATCCAGGGCTCGGGTCGCGGTCCGACTCGATCATCATCGCGCACGTGCCGGCGACGCACGATCGCGTGTTCCTGATCTCGATCCCGCGCGACACCAGCGCCCAGATCCCGGCGTTCCCGGCCACCAAGTTCGGCGGCGGCTCATTCAAAATCAACGCGGCGTTCTTTTACGGTAGCCAGAACGGTGGCGGCAACTCGGGCGGCATGCAACTGCTCGCGATGACCCTCAAGAACCTCACCGGGCTGTCGTTCGACAGCGGCCTGATCGTGAATTTCGACGGCTTCAGCGACATCGTGACAAAGCTCGGCGGCGTGGACATGTACGTCGACGAGCGCACTCAGTCGCTGCACCACGGGTACGTCAACGGGCACCCCAACGAGCACGCGGCACCGTGGGTGATCAATCCGGACGGTACGCCGAACCATCGAGTCCCCGGCACGACGCCGGTTATCTACACCGTCGGCAAACACCACTTCAACGCCTACGACGCGCTCGACTACGTGCGTTGCCGCGACTTCCTCAAGTACACCGACTACGACCGGCAGCGCCACCAGCAACAGTTCATCAAGGCACTGCTCGAGCAGGCATATCAGAAAGGCATCTCCGACCCGTTGCGGATCAGCTCGTTCCTCGGCTCGCTCGGCAAGGCGTTCACCTTCGATCCGGGACAGGCCGCCTCGGGACGGGTCCGCACGCTGTCCGACTGGGTGTTTACGTTGAAGGGCATCAACCCGGGCTCCATGGTGGCCATCAAGACGAACGGCGGCGTCTTCGTGCCGTACACCGGGCCGGCGCCGGATGACCGCCAGGCGTTGTCGGACGACAGCCTGACGTTGCTGCAGGATGTCGGCGCCGACCGCGTCGACGACTTCCTCGCCACGCACCCCAGCTGGATCGCGCAAAGCTGACCGCGCCTGCGACCGCGCCGGCCGACACCCGCCGGATCCGGCTCTGCCGTCGACTCAGCCACCGACCCGGTGCCGGGTCCGAGGCTGAGAAACGCCTGCGTACGGGCATCTTGGTGATTGCCGCTAACCCCCGCGACCCCGGGCAGACCCCCATAAACTGGGGCCGATCACCAAACTTTGCCGATCATGCGGCGGTACCCGTCCGGGAGGTGCGTCACGTCTACCGTCCGGAAACGGGCTCCGCTGTGGGCGAAGCTACTCGTTGTGATCGGCGCCGTGATCATGCTCGTACCGCTCGGCCTGATGGGCGCCGAACGCGTGCTCACCGCGCGCTACACCGGCGCCGTGCACCAGGGCGACCTGCTTGCGCCGAATGCCCGAAGTGGTGCGGGCGGCACCCAGTTGACGTCGTTGCACGGACCGCTCAACTACTTGCTGATCGGCTCGGACGCCCGCCAGAAAAACCCCAGCATGGGCGCGCGGTCCGACACGATCATCATCGTGCACATTCCGGCGACGCTGGATCGTGCTTACATGATCTCTATCCCGCGCGACCTGCGGGTCAGCATCCCGCCCGATCCGAGTCGGAACTTCTACGGGCGCCTGGACAAGATCAATTCATCGTTCCAGTACGGCGGCGGCGGCAACGGCGGCATCCAGTTGCTGTCGACCACGCTGTCCCAGCTGACCGGTATCCACTTCGACGGTGCGGCAGTGATCAACTTCAGTGGCTTCGACCAGGTCGTCAAGGACCTCGGCGGCGTCCACATGTGCATCGACGAGCAGGTCAGATCGATTCACACCGGCCGCCTCTACACCGTTGGCTGCCGCGATCTGACCGCCAGCGAGACGCTGGACTACCTGCGCCAGCGCGAGACACTGCCGGGCGGCGACTTTGACCGACAGCGTCACCAGCAGCAGTTCCTCAAGGCAATCTTCACGAAGTCGTTCGCGAACGGGCTCGCGCAGAACCCGATCAAGCTGGACCAGATCATCCGTGCCGTAGGTTCGTCGCTGACCATCGACACCAACGGCGTTGCGCTCGACCAACTCGTTTTCACCCTCCGCAACGTACGTCCGTCGAGCCTCGTCGGCATTCGCCTGCCCGCCACGACTCAGACGATCGCCGGGGTGAGCTACGTGATCGCTAACGACCAGGCGCAGTCGCTCTATGACGCCATCTACGACGACACCGTCGGCACCTGGGCACTGAACAATCCGACGTGGGTCAACTCCATTTAGCCAATCGGCAGGGACCTAGACTTGGCATCGTGAGTGTGGCGAGCATCGGCGCGGCAGACGTGCCGGAGGGTGCGTACGTGCTGGACGTACGCGAACCGGAAGAGTGGGACGCCGGCCACACGCCGGGCGCACACCACGTACCGATGTCGACGATCCCGGCACGGCTGGGCGACATTCCGACCGATGAGCCGGTCGTCGTGCTGTGCCGGCACGGCCACCGCTCCGCGCAGGTCGTCAACTTCCTCAGCGCGCGGGGGCTGGACAATACGGTCAATCTCGACGGCGGGATCGTTGAATGGGTGGCGGCCGGCCGCCCGATCGTGACCGACGACGGACGTGACCCGTACATCGCCTGACCACGGGCCGTCCGCCGGTGGTGCCAAGCCGCTCGTGGTCGCGCACCGTGGTTCGTCATTTGCGTTACCGGAGCACACCATCGGCGCGTATCTGCGCGCTATCAACGAGGGCGCGGACGGTCTCGAGTGCGACGTGCGCCTGACTCGCGACGGCCACCTGGTCTGCATTCACGACGGGCGGCTGAATCGCGTCAGCGACGGTACCGGCCGGGTGAGCACCCATGTCCTCGCGCAGCTTGACGAGTTGGACTTCGGGTCGTGGCATCCGTACCCCGATGGCGGTGCGGCGGACGGTGTGCGTACCCGCGTTCTGACGTTGAACCGGCTTCTCGACGCGGCCGTCAGCGCCGGTCGACCGCTGCGCCTGTTCATCGAGACCAAGCACCCGACGCGCTACGGCGCCGAGGTGGAGGATCGGCTCGTGGCGATGCTCCAGCGCTACGGCCTCGACAAGCCGGGCGACGGCAGTGGCGTCGAGGTGACCGTGATGTCGTTCTCGCACCTCGCGGTGCGGCGCATACACGCCCGCGCGCCGTTGCTGGACAACGTCCTGCTGACCGAGTTCCTGCGGCCCGACCTGCGCGACGGTCGCCTGCCCGCCGGCGCGAACATCGCCGGGCCCGCCGTGCGCGTGGTGCGAGCCAACCCGGCCGTGGTGCACGCATGGCACCGGCGCGGCCGACGCGTCTACGTCTGGACCGTGAACGAGCCGGATGACATCGACCTGATGCTCGAGCTTGGCGTGGACGCGATTATCAGCGACCGGCCTCGGCGGGTCCTGGACCACATCGGGCGCTAGACGTATGAGCCGGTTGCGGTTTAGGGCCGGGGCAGCCCGACTCCACTTGACGGGGGAAGAGCGTTTTAGGTCTGCGTGAAGTCGGCCTGGCCCGGCCCGTCCGAGTGCGGGTTCGCCGAACGTGGGGGGTTTAGAGCTTTCGACGTGTACGTGATACCGACAGCGCCGCCGTGACCCGTGGCGACGCGGCGCCACCCGTCACCGCCACCGTTTCCGTGTCACGGCCACCACGAAAGCTCTAACCCCAGCGTGCGGAACTCCCGTACGTGCAACAAGGCCTGGGGCAGCCCAACTCCACGCAGACCTAAAACGCCTTCCCAGTCAAGTGGAGTTGGGCTGCCCCAGGCCCTAACCGCAACCAGCCCCATGCCCTAGAGCCGGCACCACGTGACGCAAACGACGGCAGCGGGCACACTCGCTGCATGGGCGATGCTTTCGACGCCGAGCGCTTCTTCGACGAGATGGCCGAGCTGATCGACCACGTCAACGGCGGCGGGTCGGGGCTGCTGGCACTTCGTCACCTGGTCGCGATGGGCGTCTGGATGTTCGACGCGGACAGTGTCGCGATCGTCGAGTTCGGTCCGGCGAGCGGCCGGATCATCGCGGCCAGCGGCGTCGCCGACGCGGTGCTCGGCCGGCGGGTCAACTCGGGGGACGAGCTGCTGCGGTCGATTGTCGCCGATGACGAGGTCGTCGCCGGCCCGATGGATGAGTTGCCGGCCGATCTGGTGCAGCTGTCGCCGGATTCGAGCACCGCCATCGTCGGCCGCATTCTGCAGGGTACCGCGACGATCGGCATCGTCGTCGTCGGCCTGCCCTATGAGCTCACCGCCGTCGATGCACTGCGGTTGCAAATGATGCGCTTCGTGACGTCGATGGCGTCGCGGCTCTATCGGGGCAGCCCGGGGCTTCCGCTGCATCCGGACCCGACGCTGCGCATCCGTCCGGAGACCACCGCCGTGCTCGACCGCGACGGCACCGTACGGTGGATCAACCCGGCGAGTCAGCATGTGCTGGAGGGGACCGGGGTGACGGTCGGCGCCACCATGCCGTTGCCGATGCCCGGTCCGGGTCAGGTGCTGGAGCACAACCTCACCGACGGCCGCACCCTGATTCTGATGGCGAAGACGTGGCCAGACCGGTCGGAGGTGTCGCTGACCGTCCGCGACATCACCGAGTCGCGTCGCTGGGAACAGAGTCGCGAGCTGTTCGTGGCGTTGACCAGCCACGAGCTGCGTACGCCGGTCACGGTGATCAAGGGGTACGCGGAAACGCTGTCCGGCCGGTGGGACATGCTCGACGAGGCGGGTCGTCGCGACGCGGCGCGGGTGCTCGGGTTGCGTGCGGCCGAACTGGCGCGACTGCTCGACCGATTGCTGACCGCGGTCGGCGAACCGGGTCTGCCGCCGGTCGTGGAACGCTTCGACCTCGGCGAGGCGGTGACTGCGGCGGTCAGTGAGCTGCCCGCCGACCTGCGTGCGCGGGTGCGCTGCCGGCTGCCCGCCGACTTGCCTATCGTGTTCGGCGAACCGGCGAGCATCGCAAGCATCGTGTCGGAACTCGTCACGAACGCCGGCAAGTACGCCGCGCGCGAGGCAGGTGACATCGAAGTGGACGGCGTGCGGGACTCCCGCACCGTCGGCATCCGCGTCATGGACCGCGGCATCGGTGTGCGGCCGGAACATGTCGAGAGTGCGTTCGAGCGGTTCTGGCAAGCCGACACCGGTGACCACCGTCGATACAGCGGCGTCGGACTGGGCTTGTATCTAGTCCGAAGAATCGTGGAGCGGCAAAACGGATGGGTGTCCTTACGCCCGCGCGATGCCGGCGGTACCGTCGCAGAAGTACGACTGCCCCGCGGCGATCTTGGCCGGAAATCGTCGCGGCGGCCTGGGGAGGCGTAGCTGGTGGCGATGTCGGCGACCGAGCCTGCGTGGAGTGTGGTCGTGCCGCATCATCCACGCGGCGCGGGACAGGCGCGCACGCACATGGCCGCACGTCTGAGTTCGTTGGTCCGGCCCGAGCTGCTGACCGATGCGCTGGCGGTCGCTGCGGAACTCGTCGGCAACGCGGTGCGCCACGCGAACGCACTGCCGGGCGACGTCATCCGTGTCACGTGGCAGGTGCGGTTCGTGGCCGGCGCCGAGACCGTCGCGGTACGCGTGACCGACGGCGGTGCCGCGACCGCGCCGAGCGTACGTCGAGCCGATTCGGACGCGGTGGACGGTCGAGGACTGTCGATCGTCGCCGCGCTCGCCGACGACTGGGGGGTCGAGACTGACGGGGCCGGTCAGAGCGTCTGGGCGGACATCAGTTGGCCGAGCGCGCGCCGCACCACCACCGGCCTTGCCGTGGGCGACTAAGCCGCGTCACGCGGTTGGTGCAGCCGGCAAGCGGCGCGCCGATGCGGCCGGTCGGGTGCCGCGGCACGACGGCTAGAGTGGTCCGTCGTGAGCAAGCGGCGGAAGGCGTCAGCGCAGCGTGGCGGCGCGCCGGCCCGCTCGGCGAAGGTACGCGACGTGTTCGTCGCGCGGCCGTTCGAGGGGCTGGTCGACGAGGCGGAGTGGATCGCGCTGCGCGAACTCGTACCCGCCGCGACCGCCCCGCTCACGCTTGCGCCGCGCTACGCGGAGCAGTACGGCGACCGCTCGATCACGGTCGCCACAGTGCTCCCGATGGCGTGGCCGGCGCTCACCAAGCCGGACGGCCGCGTACTCGTCGGGCTGCAGCGCAACACGCACTCCGGGGACGCCTCGCGTGACGTCGCGCTGGCCGTCCTGCTCGCGCTCGAGGCCGAGCCCGGCACGTCCGTGACGATGCCGGTGACGCCGGGGCCGGGCAAACGGCTGCAGGACGTCCTTGCCGACGTGCCGCTCGATGTGACGGTTCGCGACGGCTTTGAGTTCTGGCTCGACGACGAGGCGACCGAAGACCCGGATGTCCGCGCGTCGCTGGAGCGTGCGAACGCGTCGGTCTATCCGACGGTACGGATGGCGGCGGCTCGCGGCGCGTACTGGTGCCGGGTGCCGGACCGCGCGCACCTGCGATGGGTGTTGCCCGACGACGAAGACGCCGCGCTCAACACGTTGGCGCGGTTGCAGGCCGGCGGTGATCTCGCGCTCGGCGACGGTACGAAATTTGCCGGCATGTTCCGTGCGCACGGTCGCCTCGTGCCGGTCTGGGACCTGCCGGAGCGGCCCGCTGGCGAGGAGTGGGAACAGCCCTTCGCCGACTTCGTCAAGCGGTACGCCGACGCGTTGGCGGCCGGCGGCGTGCTGACTTCTGACGAGCGCCGTGCCCGGCAGGGTTTGATCGGCCGTCAGGTCACGCTGCGGTAGTCGCGCGCAACAAGGGTTGCCGAGCGATCGGGCACGACATGCATCGCGGCCCGCCGCGTCCGGACCCGAGCTCCGAGCCCGGGATCCGGATCACCTCGATGCCGGCGCGTTCCAGTTGTGCGTTCGTCTCGACGTTGCGCTCGTACGCGATGCACAGCCGTGGCGCGAGCGCCAGCGTATTGTTGCCGTCGTCCCATTGCTCGCGCTCCGCGGTCACCGGGTCCAGCCCGGTGTCGATGACGCGCAGCGTGTCGAGCCCCATCGCGGCCGCCGCCGCGGCGAGGAACGGCTGCGGCTCGGACACCGCCACCTCGAGCCCGTCGCCGTAGGACGAGCCGGCCGTGATCGTGTATGCGACGAGCGAGTTGGCCACGTTCGGGTACATCACCACCGCGTCGACGTCGACCATCGTGCACACCGTGTCCAGGTGCATCGTCGCCCGCTGCTGAGCGATGGGCACCGCGAGCACGCTGTGCGCGAGGCCGGCCTCGAACACCCGGCGCGCGAGTCGCTCGGCGCCGGCCGGCGTGGTGCGTTCGCCCACCCCGACGGCGATCACTCCCGGCCCGAGCAGCAGCACATCGCCGCCTTCGAGATGTTCGAGCCCGGGGTGATAGATCACCGGCGTACCCGCGAACATCGGATGGTGCCGATAGATCGCGTGCGTCAGCGTGGTCTCGCGCGACCGCGCCGGCATGGCAAGGCTGGTCACCGCCGCGTGGTCGCCGATCCACAGGCTCGAGTCGCGGGTGAACAGCAGGTTCGGCAGCGGATCGATGACGAAGTCGTGCGGGTCCATCAGCCGGTAGACGAGCCCTGCGCCGTTGCGCAGCTCGTCGTGCGCGACACCGGCCGTCAGCGCGGTGGCCAGTTCGGCCGGATCGAGTCCGACGAGGTGCTCGGCCACTCGCCGGCGGAGATTGTCACCAAGGCGTACGTCGCCCAGCACCGCCTCGGTCAACTCCTTGCGGGCTGGCTCGACCGCGAGTACGTCGACGAGCAGATCGGCGAGGTAGAGCACGGTCGCACCGCGGGTACGCAGCGCGTCGGCGAACGCGTCGTGCTCCTCCTGCGCCCGGCCGACCCACGGGATGCCGTCGAACAGCAGTGAGTCGTTGTTGCGCGGGGTCAGGCGCGCGAGTTCCGGACCGGGTCGGTGCAGCAGGACCGCATCGAGCCGGCCGACCTCGCTGTCGACGACACGGCTCACACCAGGCAGCGTATCCAGAACCTGCCCAGTATGCGGCACTCATCGCTGCTGACCACCGCCATCGACATACGTCGTAGTGACGTCGGCCCCTCGTACATGTGGAAATCGGGCGAAGCTACGGCTGACAACCAGCTCCGGTCTCGGTAACGTCGCGGGCAGCCGACACCGAGCGCTGTGACGAAGTCGCGACGCGGTGTGACGGGAAGGAAGGTGCACGTGGCCCACCTTGAGATGTCCGTGTCGGAACGGTTCGCTGGCCCTGCCTACGAGATGGCGATCGGGCCGCTCGCCGACACGACGGTCAATCACTGGGCCGACGCTGTCGACCGGGCCGCCGAGCCGAGTCTCGTCATCGACGACCACGCGGTGATCGCGGCGGTGTCGGTCGCCGCGTGTGAGTTGTTCGGGTTCGCCGATCCGCAGTCCGCCACCGGGCTCTGCCTGCACGACGGGATCTTGCCGTTGGTCGACTTCACCGCCGCGGCGAGCCCGCTGCCGGACACCGAGCGAATGAAGATCCCATCGATCCAGGCGTTGCTGTCCGAACGCCTCGCACGCGGTCTGCTCCGCGTGCGGCTGGGCGACGAAATCAGCACCGTCGACGCGGTGGCCACGCCGCTGGTGGACGGTGACGCGGTTGTCGGATCGCTCACCTTCTTCTGCACCGTACGCTGAGGGAATGCCAGGAGTCCCGCCGGCTCGTTTCGTGTTCCTCGGTCCCGAGGGCACGTTTGCGGAGCAGGCGCTGCGGACAATTCCGGCGGCCGAGCGCGGCACCCGTGTGCCAGCACGCAGCGTGCCGGAGGCGTTCGAGGCGGTGCGTTGCGGAGACGCCGATGCGGCGCTCGTACCGCTGGAGAACTCGATCGGTGGCCAGGTTGGCGTGACGCTCGACGAGTTGGTCGATGGTGAGCCCCTGGTGATCACGCGGGAAGTCGTGCTGCCGGTGAACTTCGTGCTCGTCGCGCGCAACGGCACAAAGCTCGACGACATCGCGTCCGTGGCTGCGCATCCACAAGCGGCCGCGCAATGCCGCGACTGGCTGCGCCGGAACCTCCCGGATGCCAGCGTGGTGGACGCCCTGTCGAACGCGGCCGCCGCGGAATCCGTCGTCGCTGGCCAGTCGCCGGCGGCGATCTGCGCTCCGGTCGGCGCGAGTCGGCACCGTCTCGCGGTGCTCGCCGACCAGATCGGCGACCATCCGAACGCGGTGACTCGCTTCGTTCTCGTCAGCAGGCCGGCACCGCCACCCGAGCCGACCGGCGACGACATCACGTCATTGGCCGTCTTCATCGCGCACGACCGGGTCGGTGCGCTGCTCGCTGTGCTGACCGAACTGGCCGTCCGAGGGGTGAACCTGACCCGGATCGAGTCGCGCCCGAGCGGCGAAGGGCTCGGCCGCTACGTGTTCTTCCTCGACTGCACGGGACACGTCGCTGACGTACGGCTGGGTGAGGCGCTGCGCGGGCTGTGGCGGATCTGCGCCGACGTACGGTTCCTCGGCTCGTACCCACGGGTGCCGGCCGACGACGACGCGGCGCCGCCACCGTCGCGGCCGCCCGGCACGGACGAGGTGGACTTCGCCGCCGCGGACGTTTGGCTGGCCCGGGTCCGCGGCGGCAATCGGGCGTAGCAACACCCTACGATCTGCGACGATCACAATCCGCATCCCTGACGTGACGATGGCGCGTGTGCCATGATGCCGCCATGGATTCAGCGGGGAGGCGCGGCGAGGCCGAGCGCGAGGAGGCCGCCGCGTGGCGACCGCTTGACGAGGTGACCGCCGCCCGCGATGACGGCGGCCGTTGGACGGACACGCTCACCCAAATCGGCCGGGACTGGCATCGATACCTGGACGTGCACGGCCAGCGCTCCGCAGCCGCCGGCCTGCTGGCCGCGTTCGTGCTTCTCGTCGTCTCGCAGTCCGCGCCATGGGCCAGCGTTGGCGCCGCCAACGTGGATCACAGCCAGGACGTGCCGATCGGCGTCGACGGCGGGTCGACGGTCCTCGTGCTGACCTACTACGTCATGTGGACGATCGTGCTGTCGTTGGCGGGCGCGACCGTTTTCGCGCCGCCACGCGTCCGGCAGCCGCTGTTCGGCGCGACGATCGGCGCGCTCGTGGTGCAATTCGTCGCGATCCTCCCGCTGGTGCGCCATCCGAAGATGCTGGTATCCGCCGAGGTGGCGGCATCGGCACAGTTCCGCGACGCGACCGAGTTGCTGGTTACGCGACAGCCGGGCATGTTCTGTGCGGTCACTGCGCTCGTCGTCCTCGCCGCCGCGATGGTGTGCGCGGTCGGGGGCAACGTGATGCCCGCAGCGCCAGTGCCGGCGTCGCCCGATGCCGAGATCGTTGACGCTGCGACCACTGATGGCTCCCTGGGCGATGCCAGTTCGACCGAGGCAGCCGAGACGGTCGGCCGGCATTCCGCGAACGCGGCGCCGCCCACCTCGCCGGCACCGGTTGGCACACTGTCCGTCGACGCACTGCACGTGGAGGCGGTCGAAGCACTGCCGGAGGCGCCGCTCGACCCACCGGCGGGGCCGCTGGAGGCCGATCACAGCGCGTACGTGCGGCCGCTCGGCAACGAGCAATACCGGCGCTAGCCACCCGCCGATCCGCGGTGCCCGAGCCGCGCACTTGCCCGATCGAGATCGGGTGATATCGGCGTGATGGACGCGGGCCTACCCGGTACGCTCACCAGTCATGATTGACCTCCGGCTGCTTCGGGACGACCCGGATCGGGTCCGCGCGAGCCAACGCGCCCGCGGCGATTCCGAGGCGCTGGTCGACGAGTTGCTCGCCGCGGACGAGGCCCGGCGGGCAACGATCGCCACGTTCGAGGTGCTGCGCGCCGAGCAGAAGCAGTTGGGCAAGCAGATGCCGGCCGCCAAGGGCGCGGAGCGCGACGCCCTGATCGCGCAGACCAAGGATCTGTCCGCACGCGTCAAGACCGCGGAGGCCGCGGTCACCGACGCGGAGACCACGTTGCGCGCGGCACACTACGCGATTCCGAACGTCGTGATCGAGGGTGTACCAGCCGGTGGCGAAGACGACTACGTGGTGCTCCGCGAAGTCGGTGAACGTCCCGATATCGACGCTCCGCGCGATCACCTCGAGTTGGCCGAGCATCTGCAGATGATCGACATGGAGCGCGGCGCGAAGGTGTCGGGCAGCCGCTTCTATTTCCTGACCGGCGTCGGCGCGCTGCTCGAGCTTGGCCTTCGGCAACTCGCGTTGAGCCACGCGGTCGACGTCGGGTTCACCCCGATGATCGTGCCGGTGCTGGTGAAGCCGGAGTCGATGGAGGGCACCGGGTTCCTCGGCGAGCACGCCTCGGAGGTCTACCGACTCGAAGCGGATGATCTTTATCTGGTGGGTACGAGCGAGGTGCCGATGGCGGCGTACCACGCCAACGAGATCCTCGACCTCGACGAGCCGCGACGCTACGCCGGATGGTCGTCGTGCTTCCGCCGCGAAGCCGGCAGCTATGGCAAGGACACGCGCGGCATCATCCGGGTGCACCAGTTCGACAAGGTCGAGATGTTCTCGTTCTGCCGACCGGAGGTGGCGCGCGACGAGCACGAGCGTTTGCTGGCCTGGGAAGAGGAGATGCTCGCGAAGGTCGACGTGCCCTATCGCGTGATCGACGTCGCGGCCGGTGATCTCGGCTCGTCGGCGGCGCGTAAATTCGACTGCGAAGCGTGGGTGCCGTCGCAGGGCCGCTACCGCGAGCTCACCTCCACATCGAACTGCACCACGTTCCAGGCCCGGCGGTTGAACATCCGCTACCGCGACGCCGACGGTCGGCCGCAGACGGCGGCCACTTTGAACGGCACGCTCGCCACGACCCGATGGATCGTCGCCATCCTGGAGAACCACCAACAGCCGGATGGATCGGTACGAGTGCCGAAGGCACTCCAGCCGTACGTGGGCGGTAGGGACGTCCTTGAGCCGCGCCTGAGTTGACGGCCGGGAACGAACCGGTCTCGGGGCCGTGACCTGCACAAATCGAATGAGACCTTCGGTCAGTGTTCGCCTGACGGTTGTTTGATCGGCCCCAGCATTTGCCCAGGTCGGAGTAGCGTTGTCGACCCGACCTGGAGGTACAAGGTGACGAATACGGCGATACGCCCCGAATCGGGGTACGCCCCACGCCGTGCCGCGGCATCGTCGGTCGCCATGCCCGGCCTGGTCGCGACGGATCTCGACGGTACGGTGGTCCGCTCCGACGACACCGTGTCCGGGCGTACGTTCGCCGCATTCGCGCGTATGAAGTCGGCCGGTGTCCCGATCGTCGGCATCACCGGCCGTGGCCCTCGGCTGCTGGAGCTGAGCCGGCGGGATCTGCCGGTCGCCGACTACCTGGTGCTCGCGCAAGGCGCACACGTCGTCGACCTGACCACCGGGCCGCATCCGGTCACGATGTTCTCCGACTCGCTGCCCTGCGCGATCGTCGCGGAGGTGATCGTCGCGATCGAGGAGCACGCCGGTCCACTGTCGGTGCTCGTCGAGCCGGTCAACGCCCCGGACGCGTACCTGCTCGGTGAGCGTCATCCGGCCTGGCGGTTCGCCGAGTTGGTGCACCCGTGTACCCGCGCCGAGGCACTGTCCGCGCCGGCGGTGAAGGCGTTCGCGCACTCCGACACGTACCAGCCCGACGACCTGCTCGCCCTCGCGCGTAGCGTGATCGGCCCGGGCACCGTCGAGATGACGCAGGCTGGTCTCGGCTACATCGAGATCTGCCCACCCGGCGTGACGAAAGGGACCGGTCTGGCGTTGGTCGCCGCGGAACTCGGCGTCGACCCGGCCGACGCGCTCGTGTTCGGCGACATGCCCAACGACCTGCCGGCGTTCGCCTGGGCCGGACGACGCGTCGCGGTCGCGAACGCGCACCCCGACGTGCTGGCCGCCGCGGACGAGGTCACGCTCGCGAACGACGAGGACGGCGTGGCGATCTATCTCGAACAGATATTGTCGCAAGCGTGATCGGACCGACCGGCCTGCCTCGGCTCATCGCGACGGATCTCGACGGCACGCTTGCCCGACCGGACGGTCTGATCTCTGCTCGATCGGCTCGCGCGCTCGCCGCGGCGACCGCCGCCGGGTCATTGGTGGTGCTGGTGACCGGTCGCCCGGTTCGTTGGCTGGCTCGGATCTATCCGTGCCTTGTCGAGCCCTATCCGGCGGTGTGCGCGAACGGCGCGGTCATCTACGAACCGGCTCTCGACGCCGTACTGGAGTCGCGCACCATTCCACTGGATACGGTTCGCTCCGCGTTCGAGCGTATTCGCGCCGCGGTGCCGGGCGTCGCGTTCGCCACTGAGGTCGACGACAGCCGGCGGATGCTCTTCGAGTCGCACTATCCGCTGCGGCGCGAGGCACCCGGCGACGGACTGCGGGCCGCCACGTTCGACGAGTTGTGCTCGACACCGGCGGTGAAGCTCCTGGTACGCGTGGACGGATGGGATCCGGACGCGCTCGCCGCCGCGGTGCGCGACGCGGTCGGCCGAGACCTGGAGGCGACCCATTCGGCGCCGTACGGCCTGGTCGAACTGTCCGCACGCAGCGTCACGAAGGCGACCGGGCTCGCGGCGTACGCGTCGAGTGTCGGCCTCGGTCCAGACGACGCGATCGTCTTCGGGGACATGCCCAACGACTTGCCGATGTTCGCGTGGGCGGCGGGTGGGGCGCATCGCCGTACCATCGCCGTCGCGAACGCGCACGACGCCGTCCTGGCCGCCGCGAGCGCAGTCATCGGGTCCAATGTGGACGATGGCGTGGCCGCGTACCTCGAGGATCTGCTCGGCTAGCGAGCAACGCTAAAGCCAGCCTTGCGATCGCGCGGCGGCGATCGCCTCCATCCGATTGCGGGAACCGGTCTTTCCGATCGCCGACGACAGGTAGTTGCGCACGGTGCTCTCCGACAGGTACAGGCGACCGGCGATATCCGCGATCGTCGAGCCGTCTACCGCCGCGCCGAGCACCTCGCGCTCGCGGTCGGTCAGCGGGTTCGGCCCGACCGAGAGCGCCGCCGCGGCGAGCGTCGGATCCACGACTCGTTCGCCGGCCAGCACCTTGCGGATGGCCGCCGCGAGTTCCTCGACCGGTGCGTCCTTGACGAGGAACCCGCTCGCCCCGACCTCCATCGCGCGCCGCAGGTAGCCGGGCCGACCAAACGTGGTGAGCATTAGGACCTTGCAGTCTGGTACGGCCTGCCGGAGTGCGGCGGCGGCATCCAGCCCGGACATGCCGGGCATCTCGATGTCGAGCAACGCGATGTCCGGTCGTGCATCGACTGCGGCCGGCACAACGGCGTCGCCGGACGCGACGTCGGCCACGATCTCGATATCGGATTCGAGTGCGAGCAGCAGCGCCAAGGCGCCGCGCATCATGCCCTGGTCCTCGGCGAGCAGCACGCGGATCATGCATCGCCGCCGTCGACGACCGGTGATCCGAGCGTGGATCGGACGAGGGTCGTGGACTCACTCGGCTGGCCAACCGGCGGCGCGGAGGCATCGGATGTGGAGAGCCCGGACGTGGCGTGGTCCGGCGCCGCCTGGTCCGGCGCCGGCCGGTCCGGTGTGGCGTAGGGCGCCGGCTGGTCCGGTGTGGCGTCGGGCGCCGGCTGGTCCGGTGTGGCGTCAGGCGCTGGGCGGCGCGGAACCCTTGCCACTACACGGAACCCACCACGCCGGGCGTTGTCGGCGGCCAGCGTGCCACCGGCCGCCGCGACGCGTTCCGCGAGCCCGACGAGTCCGGCACCACCCCGGCCGCCGGGTGTGTCGGGCGCGGTCGCGATCGTCCGCGCGACCGGTCGACGACCATGGCCGTTGTCCCGGATCTCCAGCACTGCTTCGGTCGGCGTGACGCTGACCGCGATATCGGTCGAGGTGGCATTACTGTGCCGGATCACGTTCGTGGCGGCCTCTCGCACGACCCAGCCGAACAGTTGCGATACGCCGAGCGGCACGGCTGGCCCGTCCTGCCGTACCCGGACCGTGATGCCGGCGTCGGCCAGCGCCGATCGAATGTTGTCGAGCGAGGTCGTGAAGTCGGGCGCTCGGTAGCCGTCGACCGTCTCGCGTACCTCGCCGAGCGCACGTCGGCCGATCGCCTCGATGTCGGCGGCCGCCTGCCGGGCGAGTTCCGGGTCCTGGTCCACGAGACGGCGCACCACCTCGGCCTTGACCACGATCAGCGACATCGTGTGGCCGAGCAGATCGTGCAAGTCCCGCGCGAACCGGAGGCGTTCCTGTCCGACCGCGTTGCGGGCGAGTTCGGCTCGGGTGTTGCGCAGCATCTGGTTATACCGCTGCATCTGCTTCACGACCTGGACGAGCGCGCCGGCCATCAGCATGCCCAGCACCAGCTGGGCCGCGCTGCCGCCGCTGGGCGCGTGCCGGTCGCCGATCGCCCAGCTGACCGTGACCATCACTACGCTGACCGTCCACGCGCCGGCGATCGCCGGTCGAAACGTCGCGGCGCCGGCGACGGCGATGTAGAGCAGCAGGCCCGGCCAGTCGTCCGGCGCATCGGCGTAGGTCGCGAAGAGCGTGATGCCGATCGCCGTCATGACGCCGAGCAGCAGCAGGTCGCGGCCGATCGGCAGCAAGCGGCCGCGGCGTCGATCGACGTCGAACCCGTTGGTGACCACGACGATGTAGGTGCCGACGAACGCGGCCAACCCGATCCCGGCCCACACCGGGTGCGGCGTCGGGCCCTGCGCGATCGCGATCGCCGGCGAGATCAGCGGCCACATCCAGGCCGCCGCCCAGACGCTGCCGATGATGCGTTCCTTCACCTGCGGCCGAACCTTCATGGCCTCCACCCGCCTATCGATCCCGGCTACCGGGTCGCCGCAGAGCGCCGGTAAGCGATCGCGGCCAGCACCGCGAACAGTACGGTCCATCCTGCGAGTACTGCCATGCCCACCGCGGTCGGCGGGTGCCCAGTGGCGGCCCGCCAGCCAAGCTCGGCATAGCGGTTGCTCGGCAGCGCATGTGCCAGCCGCTGCATGGCGCTCGGAAATACGACGGTCGGCACGAGCAAGCCACCGAGCACCGAAAGCGAGAAGAACAGCACGAAACTCGCCGGTGATGCGACGTTCGGCGGCAGGGCGTACCCGATGGCAAGCCCGAGCAGAGCGAACGGCACCGTGCCCACCCACATCACCACGAGGATCAGCAGCCAGCGCGCCAGCGTCAGGTGGATGTGGTGTTCGACATAGCCGGCGATGCCCACCGCGATGATCGACGGGATCGCGATCAACGTACTCGTGAACGCCTTGACGGCGACCACCGCGCGCGGGCGCAGTGGCGTGACGCGCAACTGGCGCAGCCAGCCCTGCGTACGTTCCACCGACACCGCGCTGCCGAGCGACAGTACGCCGATGATGGCGCCGTACCCGGCGATGCCGACCATGATGGTGGCCGCGATCGACAGCCCGTTCACCTCGTCGGTCATGTTTCCGAAGCCGGTGAACACGACGTACGAGGCGACCGGCATCAGCACGGTGAACACCAGGATGCGCGGCTCGCGAATCATGCGCCGCAACTCAAATCGGAGATAGGCGAACATGTCAGCGCTCCTATCGGCTCGCGGCGGCGGTGGTCAGGACGTCGGTCGGGAGTTGGCTCGGCGCGTTGTCGGTCGCGGTGAGCGCGAGGAACGCCTCCTCGAGCCCGGCACTCGCGATCTCCAAGTTGGCGAACCGCCGCCCGCTGCGCACGAGCGCGACGACCGTGGCATCGGCGTCGGTGGTGTCGAGCCGCACCCGGTCGCCGCGGACGCTCGTCGCGCGGACGCCCGGCAGCCGGTCGAGGCCGTCCACCGACTGGCCGAGAAGATCGAATGCGAGGGTACGGCCGATCGCCTGTTCCTTGATCACCGCGGTCGGACCGTCGGCCACGACGCGGCCGGCCGCGATCACGATGACGCGATCCGCGAAGTCGTCCGCCTCGTCGAGGTAATGCGTCGCGAACACGACGGTACGGCCGCGGTCCGCGTACCGGTGCATAGCAGCCCAGAACGCTTGTCGTGCCGCGACATCCATGGCGGACGTCGGCTCGTCGAGCACTAACAGGTCCGGATCACCGGCCAGCGCGAAGGCAAAGCGCGCGCGCTTCGCCTCACCGCCGGACAGCTTGTCCAACCGGGTGTTCGCACGATCGGTCAGGCCGGCGAGCGCGAGGATCTCGGCAGTCGTGGAGCTCTTCGGATAAAGCGCGCGGCCTAACTCGACGAAGTCGCGTACGGTCGCGTTCGGCAGGTACATGGTGTCCTGCAACACGGTGCCGACGCGGCCGGCCTCGATGGCCCGCGCGGGGGTGGCCCCAAACAGCTCCGCGCGACCGCGGTCCGGTCGCACCAGGCCGAGCATCATGTTGATGGTCGTGGTCTTGCCGGCGCCGTTCGGTCCCAGCAGCGCGACCGTCTCGCCGCGGCCGATCGTCACGCCGATGTCGGTGACCGCGGCGAGCTTGCCGAACGACTTGTGCACCGCGGTCAGCGAGATCGCGGGGGAGTGGTTGTCCATGCTCACGACGCTAAATGCGGCGCCGCGGCTCGGGCAGATTCGCGGCTCCCGACAATCACAGGACGAATGTCCTTAGTCGACCGGGCGGGCGCGGCCGAACCGCACGTCACGTGCGGTCTGACAGGTTGCTCGCTACAGGTATTGGCCGGTGCCCGACGGGGTCTGCTGGTCGCCGTCCGGTGCGCCGGGCCGGCCCGGCCCCATCGGCAACGCCGGCCGCCCGCGCATCTGCTCGAGCTGCACGCGCGCGGCCATCTGCTGCGCCACCAGCGCCGCCTGGATGCCGTGGAACAGACCTTCGAGCCAGCCAACGAGCTGGGCCTGTGCGATCCGCAACTCGGCCTCGCTCGGGACGCGACCGGAGTCGAACGGCAACGACAGTCGCTCCAGTTCGTCCACGAGCTCGGGCGCCAGCCCATCCTCGAGTTCGACGATGGACCGCCGGTGGATCTCGGTCAGGCGCTGGCGTCCCGCCTCGTCCAGCGGCGACGCGCGCACCTCTTCCAGCAGCTGTTTGATCATGCTGCCGATCCGCATCACCTTCGCCGGCTGCTCGACCAGCTGCGACGGATCTTCGATCGACTCGTCGCTCTCGCTGGACCCCACCGGCATCGTGCCGATCGGCGCGCCGTCCGGTCCGACCACGACGACCGTGCGGCCATCGCCGTCGCTGGGTCGATCGGGTCTCGCGTTGGGTTCGTCAGCCATGACTCAATCCTCTCGCAGCGGTGAAGCGCGCGTCGCGCACGGGGGTGGTGGCGGGGGTCAGCGGTACGGACCGAAGTCCGGCTGGCGCTTTTCGGCGAACGCGGCGGCACCTTCGGCCGCTTCGGGCGTCTCGACGAAGAGCTCGAGACCGTCGAACGACAGGCTGGAGATGCCGGCGATGTGGTCGGTATCGGCGTTGAACGAGTGCTTGAGGAACCGGAGTGCGGTCGGTGAGTAGCTTGCGATCTTGCGAGCCCACGAGAGCGCGGTCGGCATCAGATCGGCCGGCGGAACGACGGCGTTGACGAGTCCCCACCGCTCCGCCGTGGCGGCGTCGATCTGATCCAACAGGAACCACATCTGCCGGGCGCGCTTCTCGCCGATCACGCGCGCGAGATATGCGCTGCCATAGCCGCCGTCGAAGGAGCCGACCCGCGGGCCGGCCTGAGCGAACCGCGCATTCTCGGCGGCGATCGACAGGTCGCAGATGACGTGCAGCACGTGCCCGCCGCCGATCGCGATGCCGTTGACCGCGGCGATCACCGGCTTCGGTATGTCGCGGATCATGCGATGCAAGCGCTCGATCTCGAAGGTGCCCCACTCCGTCGGGCCGTAGCCGCCGGTCTCAGCGCGCTCCTTGACGTCGCCACCGGCGCAGAACGCGCGGTCGCCGGCGCCGGTCAGGATGATCGCCGCGACTTCCTTGCTGGCCCACGCGGTCTTGACCGCGTAGATCAACTCGTCGACCGTACGGCCTCGGAACGAGTTCATCCGCTCCGGTCGGTTGATCGTGATGACCGCGATCCCGCCGTCCGCGACCTCGTACGTGACATCGGTGAACTCGACATCGGTGAACTCGCTGGTACGCACCTCGGACGCTCCTCGCCTGCGGTCGTGCCGCCGTCGTGCTGCGGTAGTGCTGCGGTCGTGCTGTGCCGTCCGGCCTGGAGTCGGACGGGCGATGCCACCCTACGACGGCCGGGGTCGCGTGATCGCGGCGACGCCACCGGGCGAGCTTGCGACCGGTAGCCTCCCCGATATGCGCAGCGAGGCGCCCGACTTCACCGTCGCGTACGGCGACGACCCCGAGCAGATCGCCGACGTACGACTTCCGCCGGCCGGAACGTCGGTGCGCCCGTTGGTCATCTACATCCACGGCGGGTTCTGGAAGGCCGAGTGGGACCGGACGCACGCCGAGCCGCTCGCGCGTGCGCTCGCTGCGCTCGGCTACCCAGTCGCGAGCCTCGAATACCGTCGCGTCGGGCAGCCCGGCGGCGGTTGGCCCGGCACGCTGGACGATGTCGAGACCGCGGTCACCGAACTCCCTGAGCTTGTCGCGGTCGCGATCGCCGAGCGCGGTGGCTCGCCGCTCGACGCGACCCGGCCGATCCTCGTCGGCCATTCCGCGGGTGGGCACCTGGCGCTGTGGATAGGGCATCGCCTCGGACCGGCGGGCACGCGCGGCATCGTGGCGCTCGCGCCGGTGGCCGACCTCACGCAGGCGTACCAGTTGGGTCTGGGCGGCGGCGCGACCGGGCGACTGCTCGGCGGCGGCCCGGCGGACGTGCCGGAGCGTTACGCGGCGGCCGATCCGGGCGCGAACCTGCCGCTGGGTGTGCCGGCGACCATCGTGCACGGCGACCTGGACGATTCGGTGCCGGTGTCGGTCGGCGAGGATTTCGTCGCCCGCGCGCGGACGGCCGGCGACGAGATCGTGATGGTACGGCTGGCCGACACCGACCACATGGCACTCATCGACCCCGAGTCGGACGCCTGGGACGAGGTGGTCGGCGCGATCGAGGCGCTGAGCCGGGGCTGACGCCGGCTCCGGCCGATGCTCCCGGTCGATCGTCCCGGTGGCGACGTCGGGGCTGCCGGCGCGGATATGGGGTCGAACGGTCCGTCGTCCGGCCCGCATACTGCGCGAGTGCTGTTGACCGTGACGACGACCGTCGAGCCCGCCACTGATCTGGGTTTCCTGCTGCACAAGAACCCGGCGCACGCTCAGGTGTTCGAGCAGTCGTTCGGTCGTGCGTACGTGGTCTACCCGGCGGCGTCCGCGTCGCAATGCACCGCGGCGCTGGTGCTGGAGGTCGACGCCGTCGATCTCGTGCGCGGCGCTCGGGGCGGTCGCGGTCGCGCGACACCGGACGTCGCAGTCGGGCAGTACGTGAACGATCGACCGTACGCGGCGTCGTCGTTGCTCGCCGTCGCGATCGGTCGAGTCTTCGGCACGGCGATGCGCGGCACCTGCAAGCAGCGGCCGGAACTCGCCGCGACCGCGATCCCGCTCGAGATCATGATCCCGGCACTGCCCTGCCGCGGCGGCGCCTCGCTCGCCGGCGACCTGTTCGAGCCGCTCGGCTGGGAGGTCGACGCGACTCCGGTGCCGCTCGATCCGGCCTTCCCGGATTGGGGCGACAGCCACTACGTGCGACTCGTCCTGCGCGGCACGCTTCGCCTCGCCGATGCGCTGAACCACGTGTACGTGCTGCTGCCCGTACTCGATGACGCGAAGCACTACTGGGTGGCGCCGGACGAAGTCGACAAGCTGGTGCGTGCCGGCGCCGGGTGGCTGGCCGCGCACCCCAAGCGTGACCTCATCACACGCCGATATTTGGCGCATCGGCGCGAACTGACGGCGATGGCGATGGCGCGGCTCGCGGAGGTCGACGACACCGAGCCCGAGGCATTGGACAACGCGTCCGCTGCCGCCGATGCGACCGGGCCGCACTTGGCCGTTTCGCTTGCCGAGCAGCGCCGCGCCGCGGTGCTCGACGCATTGCGCGACGAGGGCGTCACACGGGTGCTCGACCTCGGCTGCGGATCGGGCGCCCTGCTCCAGGTTCTGCTCCGCGAGCCGTCGCTGACCGACATCGTCGGCGTCGATGTGTCGCATCGCTGCCTCGATCAGGCGGCCCGCCGGCTGAAGCTGGACCGGATGCCCGAGCGTCAGCGCGCTCGCCTCACGTTGCTGCAAGGTTCGCTGACATATCGGGACGCTCGGTTGCGCGGCTATGACGGCGCGGTGCTGATGGAGGTCGTGGAGCATATCGATCCGTCGCGCCTCGACGCGCTAGCCGACGCGGTGTTCGGCGACGCGCGGCCGCGGGTCGTTGTGATGACGACACCGAACGTCGAGCACAACGTACGGTTTGCCGGGCTGCCGGCGGGTGCCATGCGCCATCCCGACCATCGGTTCGAGTGGTCGCGCGAGGAGTTCGCCACGTGGACCGGTGGCGTCGCGTCGGCGTACGGCTATGCGGTCCGCTACGTACCGGTCGGTCCGGACGACCCGGAGGTCGGGCCGCCGACGCAGATGGCGGTGTTCACGCGATGAGTACGACACCGAACGGGCGGGCGCTGCCGGTCCCGGAGCTCAGCCTGATCGCATTGATCGGCGTCACCGGATCGGGCAAGTCGACCTTCGCCCGCACCCACTTCCGGCCGACCGAAGTGCTGTCCTCCGACTTCTTCCGTGGCTTGGTCTCCGACGACGAGAACGATCAGTCGGTGAGCGCCGTCGCGTTCGACGCGCTGTACTACATCGCTGGCAAGCGGCTCGCAGCGGGTCGCCGGGTGGTCGTCGACGCGACGAACGTACGAGCCGAGGACCGCGCGAAGATCGTCCAGCTGGCTCGCGGACACGACGTGCTGCCGGTCGCGATCGTGCTCGACGTCCCGGAAGAGGTGTGCGCGGCACGCAACGCCGCTCGCCCGGACCGGGACATGTCACCGCACGTCATCTCGCGGATGGCCCGTGACCTCCGCCGCGGCATGCGTGGCCTGGCGCGCGAGGGCTTCCGTACGGTGCACGTGCTCCGTGGTGTCGACGAGATCGCGGCCGCCACCATTACGTACGAGCGGCTGTTCAACGACCGACGCGAGCTCACCGGACCGTTCGACGTGATCGGCGACGTGCACGGCTGCCGCTCGGAACTCGAGTCGTTGCTGGACACGCTTGGGTACCACGTTGTGCGGGACGACACCGGGCGAGCGGTGGATGCGGTACCGGCCGACGGGCGTACCGCCGTATTCGTGGGTGACCTTGTCGACCGCGGCCCCGACACGCCCGGCGTGCTGCGACTCGTGATGGGCATGGTCGCGAACGGGCATGCGCTATGCGTCAGCGGGAACCACGAAAACAAGCTGCTGCGCGCCCGGCGCGGCCGCGACGTTCGGGTCGCGCACGGGCTTGCCGAGTCGCTCGAACAGCTGGCCGCCCAGGAGCCCGCGTTCCTCGCCGACGTCGACCGCTTTCTCGACGGACTGATCAGTCATTACGTGCTCGACGGCGGCCGACTGGTGGTGGCGCATGCCGGTCTGAAGGAGGCTTACCACGGCCGCGCATCGGGACGGGTGCGTAGCTTCGCGCTCTACGGCGACACGACCGGCGAGACCGACGAGTATGGGCTGCCGGTCCGCTACCCGTGGGCGAACGAATATCGCGGCCGGGCGACGGTGGTTTACGGTCACACGCCGACGGTCACGCCGGAGTGGGTGAACAACACGATGTGCGTCGACACCGGTTGCGTCTTCGGCGGTCGGTTGACCGCGCTGCGATATCCCGAGCGCGAGATCGTTTCGGTTGCGGCGCAACAGGTCTGGTACGAGCCGGCCAAGCCGTTTGGCGTGCCCAACCGGCCGGATCCGGTTGCCCTGGACATCGCGGACGTGCTCGGCAAGCGGGTCGTCGAGACGGCGTACCACGGGCGGGTCAGCGTACGCGAGGAGAACGCGGCCGCGGCCATCGAAGTGATGAGCCGGTTTGCGGTCGATCCTCGGTGGCTGGTCTACCTACCGCCGACGATGGCACCGCCGAACACGTCCGCGCGCGCCGATGTGCTCGAGCATCCGGACGAGGCGTTCGGCTACTTCCGCAACGCCGGTGTCGACCGCGTGGTGTGCGAGGACAAGCACATGGGCTCGCGAGCCGTCGTGGTTGTCACAGCGGCCGAGGAGGTCGGCGCACGTCGCTTCGCGGTCACCAACGGATCGACGGGAGCCGTCTACACCCGCACCGGCCGGCCGTTCTTCGCCGACGTCGACACAACCGAGCGGCTGCTCGCCGACGTACGGTCCGCGATCGACGAAGCCGGTCTCTGGACCGATCTCGGCGTCGACTGGCTGGTGCTCGACGCGGAGTTGCTGCCGTGGTCGGCGAAGGCCGGCGACCTGCTGCGGAACCTTTACGCCACGGTCGGCGCCGCCGCTCGTGCCGCGCTTCCCGACGCGGTCGCCGCTCTGTCGGCCGCTGCCGAGCGAGGCCAGGACGTGGCCGACCTGCTGGCCGCGACGGTACGGCGAGCCGACAACGCGACCGCGTTCACCACCGCGTACGGGCGCTACTGCTGGCCGACCAATAGCCTCGACGGCGTACGGCTCGCTCCGTTCCAGTTGCTTGCCGCGGGCGGCGAGAACTACGCCGCGGGTGGCGAGAACTACGCCGCGGGTGGCGAGAACTACGCCGCGGGTGGCGAGAACTACGCCGCGACCCGCGACCACGGTTGGCAGCTTGGGGTCATCGACCGGCTGGTGGCCGCCGCGCCGGAACAGTTCACCGCAACGGATCGTCGCGTGGTGGACCTGGCCGGCGAGCGGTCGTGCGCCGAGGCCGCAACGTGGTGGGAGTTGCGGACGGCGGCGGGCGGTGAGGGCATGGTCGTGAAGCCGTACGCCGGTCTGGTGCGTGGCTCGCACGGTCTCGTACAGCCGGGCGTGAAATGCCGTGGCCGCGAATACCTCCGGATCATCTACGGTCCGGACTACACGGAGCCGGCTAACCTCGATCGGTTGCGAGACCGAGGTGTTGGTCGCAAGCGGGCGCTCGCGCTTCGTGAATACGCGCTCGGTCTTGAGGCGCTGGACCGATTCGTGAAGCACGAACCGCTCTGGCGGGTGCACGAAGCGGTCTTCGCCGTGCTGGCGCTGGAGTCCGAGGCGGTGGACCCTCGCCTCTGACGCACCGCGGGCCAACCGCGGACCGCGCGACAGAACGAGGCGACGGCACCAGGCGATCGAACCAGGCGATCGAACCAGGCGATCGAACCAGGCGATCGAACCAGCGGAGAAACAGACCGCCGGGGCACTGCGCGGTGGGTCAGGGTGGACCGCGCAGCGCCCCGGCGGTGGCCAGGGTGTTGTTACGTCAGCCGGACGCGCTCGGCGCCGGGGTTGGGCCGGCCGGCCCGCGCGGCGGTGCGGACGGCCGGAGCGGCGCGCAGGTCTTCAGCGCCGCGGCAACCTTCGGGTCGCTTGTGGACAGTCCGCCGGCGCCGCCGGAGAGCGTCACGCCGTGGGACTGAAGGCAGTTGCGGTAGGCCGTGAACTGGCTGTTGTTGAATGCCCCGGCGGCCGCCGTCGGTTGCAGCGACTTGCAGGCCGACAACGCCGCAGACCAGGTTGCCGCGCTCACGCCCGGCGGCGGGTTGGTGGGGTCGCCGAACAATCCGCCGAACCCGCCTCCGAAGCCGCCGCCGCCGAAGCCACCACCACCGAAACCGCCAGCGCCGGGCGACCGGGACGGTCTCGGGCCTCGGCTGAAGGACGGTCGCGGCCCGCCGGACCGACCGGCGAACGGCGCGCGTGAGGCCAGCGTGACGCCGTGTTGGCTGAGGCATGACACGTATGCCTGGATGTCCGCGTTGCGTCCGGTCGCGGCCGACGTCGGCGTGCCGGCCGCGTTGGTGGGCGATCCACCGCCGCAACCAGCGAGGATCCACGCGGCCGTCACACCGATCAGCGCGATGGCGGCGGCACGACCCGGCAGCGGCATTCTCACGTGTTCCTCCCCGCGGCGCGCACCAGCGTGCCGTGGACGATCAGATACGACGGACCTGGATATGGCGTCAGGCGAAGCTCGGAATCGGCTGGGATCGCTTCTTTAAGCTTGCTCCCAGGCACGGCCCAGCTAACGAGGAGCCGCGCGCCGCACACTGCCACACCATGAGATTCGGGCTGTCCCGGCGGCGGGTCGCCGTGATCGCGACGGCCGCGGTCGTCGTGCTGGCCGGGGTGGCGGCAGCGGTGTGGTCGTTGTCGGGCAACGGTTCCGGCGGCCGGCCGACGCAGACTACGTTCACCGTACGGGACGGCACCGTCACGGTGACCACGTCGGCATCCGGGACCGTCGCGCCGATCGATTCCCGCGCGTTGACGTTCGGCGCGACCGGCACGGTCAGCACCTTGAACGTGAAGGCGGGCGACCACGTCACGACCGGCGAAACGCTGGCGACGATCGACCCGACGGATGCCGAAGCCGCAGTCTCGTCCGCGCAGTCCGCGTTGGACGCCGCGAACACCAACCTCGCGCTCGCCGAGCAGCAGGCCACGGCGAACGCCACGCCAACTTCGGCGCCGTGCGTGGCCGCCGCCGCGTTCGCGTTGGCCCCGGCACCGTCGCCATCGCCGTCCGCGAGTCCTTCGCCGCATCCGTCGGCGTCGCCGACCCCGTCGCCGAGTCCGAGCCGTCACCCGACCGGTGCACCGGCGCCCACCGGCACACAAACGTGCGGCGGCGGGTCCGGTGCGGGCCGCGGTTCGTCGAATCAGAGCACGGGTACGGATCCGCTGATGCGTGCCCAGCAAGCGGTGAACAATGCCGAACTCTCGCTCGAGCAAGCCGAGACGGCACTGACCGGTACGAAGATCGTCGCGCCGAGCGACGGACGCGTGCTGTCGGTCTCCGGTTCGGTCGGCCAGACCGCCACGTCAGGCGGTTCGGGCTTCATCGTGATGGGCGGCCTGAACTCGCTCGCCGTCGAGGCGCAGTTCTCCGAGGCGGATGTCGCGGCGGTGGCGATCGGGCAGAAGGCCACCGTGACGCTGGCCGACCACGCCGGAACGTCCTACCCGGCCACGGTCACCGAGATCGACCCGGCCGGTACGACATCCGGGCAGCTTGTCCGCTACGGCGTGCAGCTGGAATTCGTAAACCCGCCGTCGGATCTGCTGATCGGACAGAGCGCCGTCGCGGCCGTGGTGACCGCGTCGGCTTCCAACGTGCTCTACGTGCCGAGTGCCGCGTTGTCGAACCTGACCGGCAACAGCGCGACCGTGCGGGTACGCACACCGACCGGCGACGCGACCCGTACGGTCACCGTCGGTCTCGCGGGCGACCAGGGCACCGAGATCACGTCGGGACTATCCGCGGGTGACGTGGTCGTGATCGCGGCGGCATAGTCCCTTAGCCGGCATAGTCACCGTTACCGGCCGCGCCCATTACCGGCCACCCCATGGCCGGCCAACCCCCGTTACCGGCCACGCGGGAGTCAGCGCGCGCTGGCGAGCTGAGCCTGCAGCCGCAGGCCGCCGACCGCGAGTGTTGCCAGCTCACCGTCGAGATGGTGTCCGGCGCTGTCGGTCCGGTTGTAGTTCGACATCACCGCGACCAGCCAGTCGTGGCCGGGTTCGACGATCCGCCCGATGCTGTTGTCGCCCCACAGACCGCCGTACGCCGTCATGGTGTCCCAACCGTTCTTGACGTACACGTTCGTCGAGTCCGGGCTGGCCGCGGCCGGCACGCCCCAACGCTGATCCGGCTCGACCTGACTCATCAAGGTCAGAATGTAGGTCTGGTTCGTTGCGTTGATCGGGCCGTTGGCATCCATCACGGTCGACATCAGCCGGATCTGATCGGTCGGCGTGGTGTGGGTGAGGCCCCACGCGGACGCCACATGCGTTGCCTCCATGCCGAAGACCTTGTTCGCCGTGGTCAGGCCGGCCGCCGAGCCGTCCATCGCGAACAACGCCGACGCGGCGTTGTTGTCGCTCATGGTGATCATCTTGAACGCGAGGCTCTTTTCGTGCGCGGACATCGTGGTGCCCGCCTGCTGATGCTGATAGAGCCTGGTGGCCAGGATGTCGAACTTCACGATGCTCGCGGTCTGGAAGGTCTTGTCGCCGTTGATCGCGAGTGCCGCGCCAGTGGCCCGATCCGCGACCTCGATCGCCGAGTGGCCGCCGTGCGCGGAGATGTAGGCCTTGACCGCCGACGGCACCGCGGCGCTGACCACCGTGAGCGGGTCGAAGCCCAGGCTCCGCGGTGAGGCAGGTTGCGAGGCGACCGAGGCGCCGGCGACGAACGACCCGTTGGCCGACGGCGTGGACGGATGCAGGAAGCACCCGCTGAGTCCGATCAGCGCGACCGTCGCGGTGGCAAGCACGGCGAACGTACGCCTCGTGCCGGGTACGCCGGTGCGGACGTGCGCCATGACACGTCACGCTAACGGACGTCGCTAGCATCGCGCGCGCCACTCGCACGGTGCGGTGACGTTTCACATGATTTGCCCGACACGTACCCGTCGTTAGCCGGCGTTAACGGGCGATTCGCCGGGTGCCTCCGCCCGAGCTCGCGCGCATCCCCAGCGAACTCCGAGGTTGTCCCCAGATTCGGTCCAGCCGCCGGTGATAGACCTTTGCTGCTTTCCCCTTTCGGTGGCTGAGGTCGGACCCGCGGGTCGAGGCAGACGGCTCTCAGCAGCATTGTTTGTCCCACGAAGGCATGCCGTGCCGGACGCGCCGCGGCCGGTGCATCGCCTCGGCGCGATTCGCGTTCGTGGGACGGAGAGGTTGCCGCTTGCGCCCCAACGAGCCCAACGGCGCCCGCGCGACTCGGGTGCTCGTGGTTGACGACGAACCGAACATCTGTGCGCTGCTGTCCGCGACTTTGCGGTTGACCGACTTCGACGTGCGTACGTCGGTGAGCGGCAACGATGCGCTGATCGCCGCCGAGGAGTTCGAACCCGATCTGGTGGTACTCGACGTGATGCTGCCGGACCTGGACGGTTTCCAGGTGGCCCGGCGGCTGCGTGCCAGCCGGCCGGTGCCGGTGCTGTTCCTGACCGCTCGGGACGCGGTGGAAGACCGGATCTCCGGCCTTACCGTCGGTGCGGACGACTACGTGACGAAGCCCTTCAGCCTGGAGGAGGTTGTGCTGCGGATCCGTGCGATCCTGCGGCGCAGCCAATTCGACCGCAACACGCCGGACACCGCGCTGTTGAGCTACGCCGACCTGGAGATGGACGAGGACGCGCACGAGGTGCGCCGTGCCGGGAAGCTCATCGAGCTGTCGCCGACCGAGTTCAACCTGCTGCGCTACCTGATGACCAACGCCGGCCGCGTGGTGAGCAAGGCGCAGATCCTCGATCGAGTGTGGAGCTACGACTTCGGTGGCGACGGGCGCATCGTCGAGTCGTACGTCTACTACCTGCGTCGCAAGATCGACAAGGCCGGTCCGGCACTCATTCACACGGTGCGCGGTGTCGGGTACGCGCTGCGGCTGCCGCGGGGTGGCGACGACTGATGCGCCGACCGCGCGTCCACGTGCGGGCGTCACCGCGAGCCGGATGGCGGGCCGCCGTTCGTGCACTACGCGACCGCGTGGCACGTCGGTGGCCCGGCCGCGCATTGACCGTCCGGGTACGGCCGTGGCGCGAGTGGACGCTGCGCACCCGCCTGGTCGCTGCGATGGTGGTGCTCGCCAGCGTGGCGCTGATCGTTGCTAGCACCGCCGGCGTGCTGCTCATCCGCTCGTATCTCATCGGACGCGTGGACGCGCAACTGACCGCGCAGGCCCGCGCCGACCAGGCGCGTGTGAACGCAGATCGGCCCCTTGTCGGCCAGCTGCCGCGCCCGCGCAACGGGCTCGGCCAGGACTTCCGGCTGCTGCTGTTCGCGCCGGACGGAACGCAGTATGCGATCGACACGGGCGAGCAGATCACCGGTTCGACGTCCGACACCACCGGTCCCGATCTCGGCGCGTGGTCGAGCATTCTCGCGCACCGGGACAGCGGGCCGTATACCGTGCCCGGGCAGGACGGCACACCGTGGCGCGTGATGTCCTACTCGCTCGGTCAGCTCGGGTTCACCGGCGTGTCCGGCGTCTCGCTCCGCGACGTGCAGAGCACGTCCACAAACCTGATCGCGATCGACAGCCTCGTGGTGGCACTCGTGTTGCTGATGCTCGGGCTCGCGGCATCCAGCGTGGTACGCATCGGTTTGCGGCCGTTGACCCGGATGGAACGGGTGGCCGGCGAGGTGGTCGCGACCGAGGACTTGTCGCGACGGGTCGCCGACGTGGACCCACACACCGAGTCCGGCCGGCTCGGCACCGCGCTGAACGCCATGCTCGGCCGCGTCGAGGCAGCCATGCACGCACGTACCGCCTCGGAGCAACGGCTGCGGCAGTTCCTCGCGGACGCGTCGCACGAGTTGCGTACGCCATTGACATCGATCCAAGGATTTGCCGAGCTATACCGCCGCGGCGGCACGCCGCCCGGCCCCGAACTCGACGAGGCGATGGGCCGCATCGAGAACGAGGTCGGACGCATGCGTGTGCTCGTCAACGATCTGCTGCTGCTCGCCCGGCTGGACGAGGAACGTCCGCTCGCCCGTCAGCCGGTCGACCTGCTCGGCGTGGCCGCCGAGACAGTACGGGACGCACACGTACGCGTGCCGACCCGCTTCGTACAACTCGCCGCGTTGGACGACGCGTCGAACACGTTCGAGCCGGTGACCGTGATCGGGGACGCCGACCGGCTGCGTCAGGTCGTCACGAACCTGGTGAGCAATGCGTTGCAGCACACCGGGGATGGCACCCGCATCGTGGTGCGCGTCGGTCGACCTCGGCGCGACGCCTCGGACGTGCATCTGGATGCCATCGAGACGGACGACCGGACGCCGACCGTACACGTCGGGTCAGACCCTGGTCCTGATGCGCCGGTGGCCGTGTTGGAGGTGGCGGACAGCGGGCCGGGCATGTCGCAAGCTGACGCGGAGCGCGTGTTCGAGCGGCTGTTCCGCACCGAGCCCAGCCGCGATCGCCGCCATGGCGGCGCGGGGCTGGGGCTTGCCATCGTCGCCGCGATCGTGCAGGCGCACGGCGGTCGCGTCGAACTGATCACCGCACCCGGCGCGGGCAGTCGCTTCCGTGTCATTCTCCCGGCCGAACCGAACGCCGGCAGCGACGACGACTTGCCAACCGACGACATGGCTGGCGAGGACATGGCGGGCAACGGCTTGCCAACCGACGACATCGCACCCGACGACATGGTTGACGATGACGACACGGCGGCCGACGACTTCGCCACCGATGACCCGGACCGCGGGCCGCAGGTCATTGATTCCCAGCTGACTCCCAGCGAGCCCTAGGTTCGCCTCTAGCCCGTCATTGAAGGATTTCGGCCATGCAGTCGCGGCAAGGCTCCGTGCCCTCAGACGGCCCGAACGCGCCCGACGGCGCGCCGGCGGACGCCGACGCGTCCGCCGATGGCTACGCGACCGGTGACGGCGGCGTGACCGGTGACGGCGGTCAGAGCAATGACGCCCTCGCCGATCCGATCGACCGCCTTGACGGCGACAATCCCACCGATGTGTCGGATGAGGCACGCCAGACCGAGCGCGCGTCGCTCTCCTACGCGGCCGAGTTTGCCGATAGCGCCGGTTCGACGTCGAGCCGCCGCAACGGCTGGTACGGCTGGCGTCCAGCGGCCGCGACTCGGACCGGTGCGGGCGGCACGCCGACCGAGTCGGTCCACAGTCATCGTTGGCTACGCGGCGCCGCGGAAACGATCGACCTTGGCGAGACCGACCTAGGCGACATCGACCTCGGTGACACCCAACGCGGCAACGCCGGACCACTCGGCGCGCCATGGCGTCTCGTCAAACGGCTCACGACGCAGATCCGACGCCCGGCGCTCGTCGTCAACCTCGTCCTCGCCGCGCTCGTGGCGGCTGGCGGCGTCTTCGCGTACCTGTCGGTCGCCGGCGGTGACACCGCGCGGGCCACCTCGGCCGCCGGCGCGCTGCGGTACGCCGCCCGGCTGCAGACCGTGACGCAGACCGCATCCGCGTCCGGGACCGTGGCGAGTTCCGATGTAGTCACCGCGAACTTCGCCACGAACGGGATCGTCACGGCGATCTACGTGAAGCTCGGTCAAGCGGTGACCAAGGGCCAGGCGCTCGCACGCATCGACGGCACTTCGGCCGATGAGCAACTCACCACCGCCAAGGACAACCTGACGTCGGCGGAGGACAGCCTCACTCGGGCGAAGGACTCCGGTGACACCACCGCGATCGACTCGGCGCAGCTTCAGGTCGATTCGGCCCAGGACGCCGTCACGTCGGCGCAGGACGCCGTCGACGGTGTGGTGCTGCGTGCACCGATCGCGGGCACGATCATTGCCCGCAACGGTACGGTCGGCGCGTCGAGTGGCAGCACGGGCGGGTCCGGCAGTTCGGGTTCCAGCGGATCCGGCAACGGTTCGGGTTCCGGCGCGTCCAGCAGCGGATCCGGATCGAGCAGCACGTCCGGCGGCTTCATGCAGATCGCCGACCTCACGAAGATGGAGATCGACGCGAGCTTCGCCGAGGCGGACGCGACCAAGCTCGCCGTCGACATGCCCGCGAACGTGACGTGGAACGCGCTCACCGGCGCGACCGCGACCGGCACTGTCGCGTCCATCGATCCGACCGCGACGACGTCGAACAACGTGGTGAGCTACGGCGTTGTCATCGATCTCCAGACGCTGCCGAAGGGCATCCGGATCGGCGAGTCGACGAACGTCGTGGTGACCACCGCGTCGAAACAGAACGTGCTGGCGATCCCGTCCGCAGCGGTCACCGGCGTCGGCTCAACCGGGATCGTCACCGTGTATGACAACGGAACGACGCGACGGCAGCCGGTCGGCATCGGCTTGGTCGGCGACACACTGACCGAGATCACATCGGGGTTGCAGGCCGGCGAACAAGTCGTGTTGCCATCCGTCACGAGCAGCGGCACGACGACCAACCCGTTGGGCGGCACTGGATTCGGCGGCTTTGGCGGTGGCGGTTTCGGCGGGTTTGGAGGCGGCGCCGGGTTCGGTGGCGGCGTCGGACGGGGCACTGGCGGCGGCACAGGTCGCGGCACCGGAGGCGGTGGTGGCACCGGTGGCGGCGGGCAGTGACGTGGCGCAGCCTGCCGCTGACCCGCGCGCCGGTCTGCGTACGGTGACCGCCATCCGGCCGGTCCTGCACGTCGAGAACGTCGTCAAGACGTACGGCGACGGAGACACCGCGGTGCACGCGTTGCGCGGCGTTTCGTTCTCGGTGGAGCGCGGCGACTACGTAGCCATCATGGGTGCGTCCGGCTCCGGCAAGTCGACGCTGATGAACATCCTCGGGTGCCTCGACATCCCGACGGCCGGGCGCTATCTCCTCGACGGCGTGGACGTGTCGCGACTCGAGGACCGCCGGCTCGCGCTGATCCGCAACCGGCGGATCGGGTTCGTGTTCCAGTCGTTCAACCTGATTCCGCGGACCACCGCTCAAGCGAACGTCGAGCTGCCGCTGGCGTATGCCGGGATGAAAGCGCGCGAACGGCATCGCCGAGCCCGAGCCGCCCTGGAACTCGTCGGCCTCGGGGATCGCGCCAACCACGAGCCCAGCAAGCTCTCCGGTGGTCAGCAACAACGAGTCGCGGTGGCCCGCGCGCTGGTCACCGCACCGGCGCTGGTGCTCGCCGACGAGCCGACCGGGAACCTGGACAGCCACTCGACCGCCGAGGTGCTCGCCGTGCTCGACCGGCTGAACCAGTCGGGCCGAACGATCGTGCTCATCACTCACGAACCCGATGTCGCCGATCATGCGCGACGGTTGATTCGGCTAGTGGACGGGCGGATCGTCACCGACGTACGCCATCGGCCGCTGCCGTACCTTCAGCGAACAGTGACCGTGGTATGAACGCGTACGAGACGATCCGCTTCGCCCTCCGCGGGGTCACCGCGAACAAGCTGCGCTCCGGCCTGACGGTGCTGGGCATCCTGATCGGTGTCGGCGCGGTGATCCTTCTCGTCGCGGTCGGCAACGGTGCACAACAGGCCATCCAACGCAACATCGAGGCGCTGGGCACGAACACGCTCACGATCACCTCGGGCGGCGGCCGCAACGCCGGTGCGACAAGCCGGAGCACGCAGTTGACGCCGGAGATCGCGACTGCGCTTGTCAACCACGCGATGGCGCCGGATGTGATCAGCGCGTCGCCGGTGGTGACCACGTCCGAGGACGCCACCTACAACGGCACCGACGCGACGATCAGCCAGTTCGTGGGTACCGTCCCGGAGTATCTGCCGGCGGAAAACTACAGCGTCGCCAGCGGCGCGCCGTTCACCGCGTCGGATGTCACGGCCGGCCGGAAGATCGTCCTCATCGGTCAGACCGTGCAGTCAGATCTGTTCCCGGACGGCGGCGCGGTCGGCAAGCAGATCACCGTCAACGGCACGCTCTTCACGGTGGTCGGGGTGCTCGCCAACAAGGGATCGGCCGGCTTCGCGGATCCGAACGACGTGGCGATCGCCCCGATCAGCGCGGTACGCGCGTCGTTGACCGGCTACGGGTCGGTGAGCCAGATCGTCGTCGAGGCGCGCAACGCTGATCGCGTGGACGCGGCACAGAACGAGGTCACCGGCATCCTCAACACCGAACTCAAGGTCACCGACCCGACGAACGAGCCGTTTCGCGTGCTGAATCAGGCTCAGCTGCTGTCCACGCGTACCAACACGCTCAAGACATTCACCGTGCTGCTCGCCGCGGTGGCCGGCATCAGCCTGCTCGTCGGCGGCATTGGCATCACGAACATCATGATGGTGACGGTGACCGAACGGACCCGCGAGATCGGCATACGCAAGGCGTTGGGTGCACGTCGGCGCACGATTCTCACGCAGTTCCTGGTCGAGGCAACCGTTCTTTCAGTGCTCGGCGGCGCGCTCGGGGTGATCGCCGCGCTCGTCGGCGCGCAATTCACCATCGCCGGCATCGCGCCCGCGATCGTCCCGAGCTCGGTGCTGCTCGCGATCGGCGTTTCGGTCGCGGTCGGCTTGTTCTTCGGCAGCTACCCGGCGAGCCGGGCGGCGTCCCTGCGTCCGATTGAGGCTTTGCGGTATGAGTGACATCCGCGACATGAGTGACATCCCGGCACCCGGCCCGGCACCGATGTCGACGACGTCGACATCGACGTCGACGGTGTCGCGCGGCGCGGGCGCGTTCGACGATCCGGCGTTCGCCGACGGGTACGTCTCCGGAGATACCACCGGCGAGATACCGGTCCACGACCCGTCGGGCGTTGACCTCTCGACGGATCCGTTCGCCGACAACCTGAGCGCGGAACTCGAAGCGGCCGCACCGCAGCCGTGGCGCAATCGTGCCACGTACGTGCTTGGCGCGCTGGTTCTGGTGGCGGCCGGCTTCGTCGGCGGCGTACAGGTGGAAAAGCATCTCGGATCGACGGCGACGGCGGCCAACGCGCGCACCGGCGCGGCGGCGGCGTTCGCGGGTGCGCGCGGTGCGGGCGGCGGTTTCGGACGCGGCGGGGGAGCAAACGGGGGTACGCCGGCCAGCGGCGCCTCGGCCAGCGCGAGCACGGGCACCGCCGCCACGCAGACGAACACCGGGAAGGTCACGCTCGTCGATGGCTCGACCGTCTACGTGACGCTGGCGAGCGGCGACGTGCTGACCGTGAAGACCACGTCGGCAACGAAGATCTCGGTCGGCTCGGTCACGAAGGTGAGCGGCCTCAAGGTCGGCGCGTCGGTGACCGTGACCGGTCCGACGGACGCTAACGGCAACGTGACCGCGACGTCGATTACGGCAGGCTCGTAACGCGATGTCGTGAGCGTCAGGCGAGACGCGCGAGCGCGGCGTCGGTCTCGGCGATGAGAGCGGCGATCAGCTCCGCGGCCGGCATCCGACGCGCGAGCGGCCCACCCTGACCCGCGAGCATCGGCGGCTCCGGGCTGAGAAACCGCGCCAGCGGATAGCCGGGCGGCTCGAGTCCGGCCGCCTCCAGCCGGTCCACTACGGCGGTACGCACGGCACGCGCATGCCGACCGGTCAGCACGCGGGTGATGGTCGTGTCACCCGCCAGCGCATTCCGGTGCGCCTCCGTGGTGCCTGCCTCGGTGCTAGTCAGGAACGCCGTGCCGAGCTGAACGGCTTGCGCGCCGAGGGCGAGCGCCGCGGCCATGCCACGGCCGTCCATGATGCCGCCGGAGGCGATGACGGGTACGGACACCGCATCGGCGACCTGCGGCACCAACGCGAGGGTACCGACGAGTGAGCGGTCGACCGGAGCGAGGAACGTACCCCGATGCCCGCCGGCCTCGTACCCCTGCGCCACGACCGCGTCCACGCCTGCCGCTTCCAAGGCGGCCGCCTCCGCGACGGTGGTCGCAGTGCCGATCACCACGGCGCCGGTAGCCCGGATCGCGTCGAGCGGCGGGATCCCGAAAGTGAAACTGAACACCGGCACGCGTTCCGCGACGATGACCGCGATCTGGTCGTCGATCTCCGGGAGAGACGTCTGAGTCGGTGCGGCGACACCGGTGAGCGCGGACCACGCCGCTACCCGATCGGTCGATGGGGGTGGCAGCGGTGCGAAGAGGTTGACGGCGAACGGTGCGTCGGTTCGGGCCCGTACGAGTCGGATCGCCTCCCGCAGGTCGTCCGGCCGCAGCATCGCGCCGGCGATCGAGCCGAGGCCGCCAGCCGCTGACACCTCCGCGGCGAGCGTCGGGGTGGCCGGTCCGCCGGCCATCGGCGCCGAAATGATCGGTACGCGGAGCCCGAGCCGCCGCGTCAGCGGAGTGTCACGCCACGACATCGTGTCGTCCTTCCGTCATTCGCCCGAGAAGCCTTCGTGTCGACTGGCGTCGGGACCGTCACACCGCTTAGCCGCCCGCGCCGCCCGGCCCGAATCCGCCGAACGTGCAGGTCAGCCGGCGGTGAACCGGTCGGCGCCTCGGCCGTTCGTCGGTATTTTCGAATGAGGTGCTTGAGCGCAAACGCGCTGGGTACTGCGCCGCTTGGGGGGTGAAGAGCATGCTCGCACAGAAGTCGCGGACGGCGATCTGGGTCGGCGGGATTGTCGTGGTCCTCGCGGTCATGATCGGCGCGTTGGTGATCTACGGCGGCGGCAATGGTTCGGGCGGTTACTGAGGTCTTTCGGTCGCACGCATGACGCCCAGCCGGCGTCGCACCGGCTGGGCGGTTGGAACTGGCGTCAGGCAGTGGCGAGCGCCGGCGGCACCGACGCCGTCTCGCGGACGCGGCTCGCGATGTGGTCGGCGATGAACGCCGCGTCCCGTCCCGCACCGCCGATCAGCATCGAGTAGAACCCGCGCTGGTAGAGCAGCCCGACGAAGTAGAGACCCGGTATCTCGGGCATGACGCCGCCGTCGTCGCGGGGCCAACCTGACTCGCCGGTGACCACTGGGTGGATGTAGGAGAAGTCGCGCCGGTATCCGGTGCACCAGACAACGTTCGTCACTTCGAGCACCGTGCCGTCGTCGAGCGTCGGACGGCCGGTGTCGGCGCCCACGACGCGCGACGGCGTCCGGTGCACGCCCGCCGCGTCGAGGTGGGCCGGCTTCACCCGCAGCAGTGGCGCGGCGTTCGATCGGATCGCCGGCTGTGCCTTGCGGCCCAGCGGGTTGCGGGTGGTGAGCACGTGGTGAGCGACGAACCACAGCACCGGAAGGATGAACTTCGCGGCGCGGCCCTCCAGCTCGAACGGAATCGTGGAGCTCTCCTTGCCGGCCAGCCATGTGTCGTGTCCGGCGCGCTTGATCTCCAGTGCCAGGTCCGCCCCGGACTGGCCGGCGCCGACCACGAGCACCGGCCCGGGCAGCAGTTGGCTCGCGCCCCGGTAGGCGTCCGAGTGGAGCTGACGGATGGACGGGTCGAGCTCGTCGGCGATCGTTGGCACCTTCGGGTGGTGCTCCGAGCCGGTCGCGATCACGACGTTGCATGCGAAGTAGGACTGGTCGTCGGTGTCGACGCGGAACGTACCGTCGTCGAGTTGCGTGACGCCGGTGACGAGCGTGTGGCCACGGACGTCGAGGCCCACCCGAGTGACGTACGCCTCGAGGTAGTCGCCCATCGCGGCGCCGGTCGGGAAGGTACCCGCCGGGGCCGGAAACGCCATCCCCGGCAGCGAGTCGTACTGTGCCGGCGAGTTGAGCCGCAGCGATGCGTAGCGCTTGCGCCACTGGTCGCCGACGCGCGGATGCTCGTTCAGCACGACTGCCGTACGGCCCCGTTGCTTCAGTTCGTACGCGGTGGCGAGCCCGGTCTGCCCGGCGCCGATGATCACGGTGTCGATGTTCATGATTCCCCCAGGTGCGATCTGCGTTTGACGACTCCACGGTGTCAATCGGCAGATGTCGGTGCATCGGGCGAATCACGTGGCGCGTGGCACGGGGCATGGGTATTTCTATGTACGGCGACCTAGGCGCGTCCCACGAGATCGTGGTCATAGGCGTACGCGGTCGCCGCGGCGCGCGAGGACACTCCGAGCTTGGTGAAGATGTTGCTGATGTGTCGCGCGACCGTCTTCTCGCTGAGGAACAGTTCGCCGGCGATCGCACGGTTCGTGCCGCCGGCGGCCACGAGGCGGAGCACCTGGAGTTCGCGGTCGGTCAGGCCATTGGCCGGCCGGTCGGACGCTTCCCGCGCTGGCTGGGCGAGTGCGGTGGCGCGATCGAGGTCCGGTTGCGCGCCGAGTTGCTCGAACCACCAGCGGGCGGCGTCGTATTCCATCGCAGCCGCGTCCGCATCGCCCTGCGCCGCGAGACACTCACCGATCAGGACGCGGGTGACGGCGGCCTCGTACGGCATGTCGAGGTTTTGCCAGGCGCGCCAACTACTCCGCAGCGCGCTGAGCCCATTGGCAGCTCGGCCGTCGGCGAGCGCAACCTGTCCGTCGGCGCGCGCCGCGAGAGCACGTAACAGCGGACTCGTCGCAGCCACCGCAATGTCGTCGAGCTCCGCGGCAGCTGCGCGTGCCAGTTCGATGTCCGGCACGCGTACCGCGATATCGACACACGCGGCGAGCACATCCGGCCGTACCCCCGGATCTTTGATCTCGGTCTGCAGCCGACGGACGGTGACCGTGGCCGCGGCCAGGCGACCCTGCGCGGCACGCAGCCGCACCAGACCCGGCTCCGGTTGGCGGCCCCACGCGTTGGCTTGCCGGTATGCGGCCTCGGCGTCCGCGAACTCGCCGCGCAGCCGATGGAGCTCGCCCTGCCGGTAGAACGCCTCGCCGATCGCTGGGTGCCGCGCTTGTTCGCGTGCGCGGGCGATCTCGAGTTGAGCGTCCGCCCAGTTGCCCGACAGCGTCATGAGTTCGGCCCGATGCACGAGGCACACGCCGCGATAGGGCACCAAGCCGGTCTGCACGTCGCACCAGTTCGTGAGCGCCGCGGTCCATTCGCGGGCGCGAGCCACATCGTGGGAGCGGAAACACGCGGCGATGACTGAGCAGTACACGACGCCGGCGACGGGTGGTGACAGCTCAGCTCCGGAGACGGCCAGCATCACCTCGTCAATGCACGCCGTGGCCGCCGCGGCGTGCCCGAGGTGGATGCGCGCGTGCGCGGTGGTCAGCAGGCCGAGGGTACGCAGTTCCGCGTCGCCCGTGTCCCGCCCGATCCGTACCGCTCGCTCGGCGGCGTCCAGCGCACCCGCGACGTCGCCGGACTCCAGCGCCACGTGTGCCGCGTATGCGTCCAAGAGCGCAGGTTCGGCGCCATCGAGTTGGTGCTGCTCGACCAACGCCCGCACTCGGGCGGCCCAGGCGTTTGATCGCGCTGGTTCGTTGGTCGCGCCGAGCAGGAACGAGAGGTAGAACCCGCACCTGGTAGCGCGTCGGTAGTCGCCGACGTCCAAGTAGCGCGCATGCGCACGAGCCAGTGCGTCGATGCCGGACTCGTCCTCGCCCACCAGATAGCCGCTGACCGCGAGCATGACCAAGTCGGGCGCCTCGAGCGGGCACGCGCTGTCCGCCTCGCGCAGCGTCGTCCAGCACTCATGCCAAGCACGGCGCTCGTAGGCCGTGCGTCCGCGCTCAAGGAGCTCGCCGGTCACCTACCCATGACACCATGCCGGCGCGCTGGCGGCCGCAACGGTCGGCGCGTCTCCGGCCGCAACGGTCGGACCACTGTGCCGCTTACACCGTGGCGGAGCGGTAGCGGCGGACCGCGAGCGTCCGGAACACCAGCAGGATGACGAGCGACCACGCGACGGACGCGATCACCGGGTGCTGCATCGGCCAGGAGCCGGACGACGAGACGCCCGGGTTGCCGAACAGTTCCCGGCACGCCTGCACGGTCGCGCTGAACGGGTTCCACTCGGCGACGTGGCGCAACCACGGCGTCATCTGCGCGGCCGAGACGAACGCGATCGACACGAACGTGACCGGGAATAGCCAGATCAGACCGCCGGACGTGGCTGCCTCGGGGGTGCGCACGGACAGACCGATCAGTGCCCCGATCCAGGAGAACGCGTATCCGAGCAACAGCAACAGTGCGAACGCCGCGATCGCCTTCGGGATGCCGTTGTGGATGCGCCAGCCGACGAGGACACCGACGATCGCCAACACCAGGACGGTGAACGTCGTCTGCACCAGATCCGCAATGGTCCGACCGGTCAACACGGCGCCGCGCGTCATCGGCAGCGAGCGGAAGCGGTCGATCACGCCCTTGTGCATGTCATCGGCGATGCCGGCGCCGGCGCCCGCCGTCGCGAACGTGACCGTCTGCGCAAAGATGCCCGCCATCAGGAACTCGCGATATCCGGCCGGATTCGACGAGCCGTTGACGGTGACCGAGCCGCCGAAGACGTAGCTGAATAGCACCACAAACATGATCGGCTGAACCAGGCCGAAGATGATGATCTCCGGAATGCGTGTCATCCGGATCAGGTTCCGCTTCGTCACCACAAACGAGTCGCGGACCGCACCGGTGAGCCCGCCGCCGGACTTCGGTCCGCCGCGTCGGGTCTTGATCGCCTCCGCCGCCACACTCACTTGCTTGCCCCCTCGTCAACCAGCTCCGGCGTCGCCGCGTTGTCTTTGACGTCTTTGTCACGCCGACGCCCGCGTCGATCGCGACGCTTGTCCGGCGACTGAGCGTCCTCGTCGTTGAGGTCTTCGAGCTCGGCGTGGTGACCCGTCAGTGACAAGAAGACGTCGTCCAACGTCGGGCGCCGCAGGCCGATGTCGTCGATCTCGACCCCGCGCGTGTCCAACTCGCGGATCACGTCGGCGAGCAGCCTGGCACCACCGACGACCGGCGCGGTCAGGCGACGCATGTGATCGTCCACGCTCACGTCACCCTTGCCGAAACCGCGCAGCACGTCACCTGCCGGGTCCATGTGTTCACGGCGGTGTACGATGACCTCGATGCGCTCGCCGCCGGTCTTCGCCTTCAGCTCATCGGACGTACCTCGAGCAATCACCTTGCCGTGGTCGATGACGCAGATGTCGTGGGCGAGATGATCCGCCTCTTCCAGGTATTGCGTGGTCAGCAGCAGCGTCGTGCCGCCGGCCACCAGATCCTTGATCAGGCCCCAGAGCAACTGACGATTGCGAGGGTCGAGCCCGGTAGTGGGCTCGTCCATGAACATGACCGGTGGCGACACGACAAGCGCGGCGGCAAGGTCAAGGCGACGTCGCATGCCGCCGGAGTATGTCTTGGCAATCCGGTCCGCCGCGTCCGCGAGGCCGAACCGATCGAGCAGCTCGACAGCGCGCCGCTTCGCCTCGCGCGCCGGCAGCTGGTAGAGCTCGCCGACCATCTGGAGGTTCTCCCGACCGGTCAAGTAGTCGTCCACAGCTGCGAACTGGCCGGACAGGCCAATCGCGCGGCGCACCTCGTTCGGGTTCTTGAGGACGTCGATGCCGGCCACCACGGCTCGGCCGCTATCTGGCTTGAGCAGTGTGGTGAGCACGCGAACTGCGGTCGTCTTGCCGGCGCCGTTGGGGCCGAGCAAACCCAGCACGGTGCCTTCCGGGACGTCGAGGTCGACGCCATCCAGCGCTCGGACCTCCTGAAACGTCTTGACCAGACCTTCGGCATAGATCGCGCCCGGCATGCGTCTCCCCTCGGTGGGCCGACTCAGGTGTTGTGGCTGCGTCACGGGCCGTGGTCGGCTCGATCCGTCGAGGGTACGGGGGACCCCCGACAGGCTGCACACCGGTTATCCAAGGGTCGGCCGCGGCACGGGTGGTTTGGCGGACCGGCGCCACGCGGCTGACCCCGGTGAGCTCCCGGTCGGCCCTGCGCTATCGCTGCGGGGGTGGCGCGCGTTCGCGTTTGGGCAGCGTTCTCGCGATGGCTGTGGCGGTCGTGGTGGCACGGTCCCGCCCGCGACACGGGTACGCATCGCGGGCGGGACTAGCGGATCAGACTTCTTCTTGCAAGTGGTAGATCTCGTCGGTCGGGTGGCCGGCCTCATGATGCACGCGGAGCACCGCCTCCTTCGACGGACCGGTGGAAAGGCAGAAGACCTTGCCGGACTCCGGGTCGAGCCAAGCCCGCTCGAAATGAACACCTTCCCGGTCCTCGATGGCAAGGTCGCGGTCGTGTGCCTCACGAAGTTGTTCTCCGGTGACGCCGAAGAACCCGCTGTGCACGTCCATGAACTTTTCCAACGCCGTGCTCCTTGGGTCGGGGTGTGCGCCGCGTGATCGTCGGACGCGCATTCAGCCTGGTACAACGCCCTGCGCGCAACATCGGTCAGGTGACCTATCTGCGCGCGTCGACCGTCGA
>DASTMZ010000050.1:0-20962 GCA_035713725.1 Micromonosporaceae bacterium | reverse complement strand
GAGTCCGGCGCGGCTCTCGGCGCTGTCGGTCATCGTGGTACGCGGACCGTTGACGATGACCGAACTCGCCGGCATCGAGCGCGTCAGCCCGGCCACGATCACGTCCACTGTGTCCGGGCTCGAGGCGGCCGGGTTCGCGGTTCGCGCGCGTCAGAGTAGCGATGCGCGACAGGTGAGCGTGACGGCGACCTCGGCCGGCCGCGATCTGCTGCACGCATCCCGCCGCCGGCGGCTCGCCGTACTCGCGGGCATGCTCGAAGCAATGACCCCGGCGGAGAGGGCGTCGATCGCCGACGTGGTCGCGGCGATCGAACGCGTCACCGGCACGCGCGCACTGACCTCGGATTAGCGCGTGGCGCCCGGTCGAGCCGGGCGCCACGATCAACTACGTGCGGGGGAGCGTACCGTCCTGGAACGGGTTGGTACTACGGACGGCGGGCCGGACTCGCGGTCTTCGCCGGGTCACGCTCGACGACCGGCTCGACGATCTCGTCGATCGCCTTCAGCAGATCGGCGTCCAGTTTCACGCCGGCCGCCTTAACGTTGTCACGCAGCTGTTCCGGACGTGTCGCGCCGACAATCGCACTCGACACGTTCGGGTTCTGCAGCGCCCACGCGAGGGCCAACTGCGGCATCGAAAGGCCGGCCTGTTCGGCGAGCGGAACCAGACGTTGTACGGCGCCGAGCACGTCGTCGCGCAGCCAGCCGGAAATGAAGTTTGCGCCGGACTTGTCGTCGGTGGCGCGTGAGCCGACCGGATGTGGCTGACCGGGCAGGTACTTTCCGGAGAGCACGCCCTGGGCCATCGGGGAGAAGACGACCTGGCCGATCCCGAGTTCCTCGCAGGTCGGCACGACCTCGGTCTCGATGACGCGCCACAGCAGCGAATACTGCGGCTGGTTCGAGACGAGCTGGATCTTCAGATCCTGTGCAATCGGGAACGCCGCACGGATCTCCGACGCTTTCCACTCCGACACACCGACGTAGTGCGCCTTGCCGGAATGTACGACATCGGCGAGCGCCTGCATCGTCTCGTCGAGTGGCGTTTCGTAGTCGTACCGGTGGCACTGATAGAGGTCGACGTAGTCGGTCTGCAACCGGCGAAGCGAGCCGTTGATCGACTCCATGATGTGCTTGCGGGACAGCCCGCGGTCGTTGCGTCCCTCGCCGGTCGGCCAGTAGACCTTCGTGAAAATCTCCAGTCCTTCGCGGCGTTGCCCGGCAAGCGCACGCCCGAGAACGGCTTCCGCGCGCGTGCCGGCGTAGACGTCTGCGGTGTCGAATGTGGTGATGCCCTCATCGAGGGCGGCGCGGACGCACGCGACTGCGGCGTCCTCTTCGACCTGTGAGCCATGCGTGATCCAGTTGCCGTACGAGATCTCGCTGACGATCAGGCCGGATCGGCCAAGGTGTCGGAACTCCATGCGCAGACCCTATCGAAGCGGCCGCCGAACGCTCATCGCCTTGTGACGGGGGTCGCCCCACTCGCCCCACTCGCCGCTGGAGGCGTTGCCGGTCGCGCCGGAGCTTCGTGAAAGGTATCCGCGGATTCGCGCAGCAATCGCCGCATTCTCTGTGGGTGGCAAGCATACGACGCCATTCGAGGCCATCAGCGCCGCGAATTGCTGATCCTCGTACGGTGTGCCGGGCGGCAGCGGCGCGATGATCCAGTGCAGGTGGTTGTTGCCCTGCTGACTGCCGAGGCTGAGGAGGTACGTACGCTCGCTCGGCACGGCCGCCTCAACTGCTTGAGCGACGCGGTAGATCACGTCCTGCATGCTCAGGTACGCGTTGCGATCCACGTCGCGGACTACGTGCTCGAGATGCTCCCGCGGCGCGACCAGAACCCGACCCGGCATCGTCGGATACCGGTCCATGAATGCCACCCACTGGCCGTCGTCGTAGAGCAGATCGTGTGGAAAGTCAGGATCGCCGGCCAGAAAGGCGCACACGAAGCACGGTCCGCGGCGCGACCGCTCAACGTATGCGGCCATGTCGAACGGTTCGCGATTGGCGGTCAATGCGCACGAACCTCCAGGGCGGCTACAAGACCGGGCGAGCGTCGGCGAGCAGGCGCTCGATCTCCAGCGTCACCGAGACACGACTCGGATGCGTCGGGTCGATGAGGATTCGGCCCTTGCGGTCGAGCGCACCCCACCGTCGGCTGTCGTCGGTGATGAGAAACGCGACCGGGTGGATGACTAGCGACTGGAACGCCGGGTCGACGACGGTACGCCCGCTCCGGTCCACCACACCCTTGAGCCCTTCGATCTCGACTACGGCGAGGCCCTCGTCGGAGAACCCGTCGATGTATCGGCCATCGGACAACGCGGTGGCGAACAGGTCGTACGCGAACGGCACGATCACGCGTCCGACGCTGTCCACCGCGCCCCAGTAGCCGTCCCGACGCACCGCGGCGACGCCGCGCCGGAACGGTCGTACGTCATCGAAGCCAGTGGAGATCGTGACGTTGTTGTTGCGGTCGACGGCGATCCACCGTCCCTTGCCATCGCGGGACACCCATGCCAGGCCGCCCGAGAACGAGCTGACGCCGAGGTAGCCGTCCTTCGACTTGATGAGCGTGTCGCCGCCCTCGTCGACCAGCTCCCACGTTTCGGACTCCGGGCGGCGCACCCATGCCACGCCATCGCGGAACGGCTGGATGTCGGCGTACCGCGCGGGTACCACTGTTTCGCCGTCCGCGTCGGTGTAACCCCACAGCTCGGTCTCGTCGTCCATCGCGGGCGACGGTGGCTTCTTGATCTGCAGAAGCTCCTCGCGGCTGCGCGGGAACGGACCCCAGCCGTCGGCGACCACCCGCCGCAACACCGCGTCGAGCGCCAGCTCGGTCGCCGCGACCAGTTCGGGGTCCTCTTCCTTGCCGAGGTCCACCGCGGCCTCGAAGTGCTTGCAGGCTTCGATGTAACGGCCCTGTTCGTAGGCGCTCCGCCCGGCGTGCGAATGCATCGTGCCGCGCAGCCGGTTCGGCAACTCGGTCGAGTTCGCCTCGGCGAACAGCCGGTCGGCCTCCGTGTAGTCGCCCCGCCACTGCAACACGCTGGCCAGCCTCGCTTGGCAGATCGCGATGCGGCGCAACTCGCCGGTGGCTTCCGCGTGTGCGAGCGCTAGCTTGCCGTCGGCGAACGCCATGTGGAGGTCGCCGAGCACCCGAGACACCACGGCGCGCAGGCTGAGCAGTCGCGCGCGAGACGCGTTGTCGGGATTGTCGGTGACCTTCGCGGTGAGCATGTCGCGGATCTCGCGCAGCGTCGCGTCGCCGTCCTCGTCGACCTTCTCGCGCAGTGTCTCGGCGTCAAACGTCCACTCGAACCTGGCGAGAATCTGCTCCGGGTCGTTCGGCGATGGCGGTGCGGAGATCGGCGGCTCGTCACCGTCGCGCTGTCCGTCACGGTCGCGCTGTCCATCACTGTCGCGGCGTGCGTCCATGTCGCGACGTGCGTCCGCGTCGTCCGATCCACCGCGTGTGCGATCGCGCGGCATGTCATCGGCGGAAGCCGGCCCACGTGCGGCGACCCGGTCACGGATCGCTTGCCGCACCGCTGCGTCGGGGTCGTCGTCGGTCCGGCTGTCGCGGCTTGTGCGGTCCGGCCCGGTGGCACGGCGTCCGGCGTCGTCCGACGCATCGCCGTCGGGTCCCGCCGGCGCGAACCAGTTTTGCGGGTCGGACGAGCCGTCGCCCGGCCCAGTGGCGTCGTCCGGTCGCTGTGGCGCGTCGGGCCGATTGGTGACCCGCGCGCCGACGTCGAGCAGGGCTTGCGCGGCCGGCATGTCGACCGGGTCGCCGACGATCGCGGCCGGCCTGCGATCGTCCCGCCTGCGGTCGTCGAGGCGTCGCTCGTCGGGCCGTCGGTCGTCGGGGCGTCGCTCGTCGAAGCGACGCGGCTCGCCCCGGTCGGCGGGACGCGGTCGACCGTCGCGGCGGTCATCCGAGTAGCGGTCGGCTTCGGCGTCGCGGTAGAGCGCGGCCTCATCGGTCGGTTCATCGAAGGCACCGCGGTCGCGACGTTGGTCCGCCGGACGTCCGTACACTCCAGGCGCCGTAGCGGGTCGAGGCGGTGACATCCGCGCTGCGGCTTCGCGCGCCGCGGCGATGATGGCGGCAATTCCGCCACGCGGCGTCGGATCGGTCAGCGCAAACGGCGGCAGCGTGAACGGCGGGCCGCCGGACTGTCGCATGGCCGCGGGCGGCTCGGCGAAGATGGCCGACGGTGGCTTCGCTGCGCGGCCACTCACTCGACGCGGCGCCGGTGGCGCGCTGTCCGGATGCGGCGACCCGAGTGGGCCACCCGGTGCATGCGGTGCGCTGGTACCAGGCGGTGTGCCGCCGGGCGATCCCGGTGGCCCGCCGCGCATCGGGCGCCCCGGCGCCGGCGGGTAGGGCGGTCCGCTCTGCGGGTGTGGCGCGCCGCCGGGATGTGGGTGCGCGGGCGCCGGCGGGTAGGGCGGACCGCTGTGCGGGTAAACCGGCGGCCGTCCCGGTCCGGGCTGGGCAACCCCCGGCGGGTACGGGCCGGACGGGTACCCGTCGCCATGCGGGGGCGGGTACGCCTCCGGGCTGCGCGGCGGGTACGCCTCCGGGCTGCGCGGCCGGCCGTACGCGCGCGGATCATCGTCGTACCCGCGCCGATCGTCGTCGACGTATCCGGGTGCCGGCCGTGGCCCACCGCGCTGCACAGGCACCGAGGCGCGCCCGGCACCGGGTGGCAGTGGTACGGATCGGGCGCGACCGTCGGCGCCTTCGTCCGACTCGTCCTCTTCGCCCTTTGGGGTGACCCGCTTCCACGGCATCGTCGGCACGCGTGCCCACGCGGGCACGGCCGATCGGGGGCGCTGGTCGCGCTCGTCGTCGCTCACGGTCACCCCCTTTCGCAATTCTCACGTGCACAGCCAGACACCGGGCCGCTAGTCTTTCGCGGGCCCGGTGCGGAAGGAGGGTACGTGCTGCCTTCGATCACCGCCACCGCGGCCCGTCGGCCGGCTGACCGGTCGCACATACACTTACAGACTTTTGTCGTTTTGGCCAAGACCGGTTTCCGACGATATTCCACCTATCGCCAAGCGACCTTGGCCGGAATCTTCACGAACACGGTGTTCGGCTTCCTGCGCTGCTACGTCATGCTCGCGGTGGCGTCCAGCGCGGGTGGCACGGTGGCCGGATATGGCGGCGCGCAACTCGTGTCTTACGTCTGGGTCGGCCAGGGGATGATCGCGACGATCGGCATCTGGGGCGACACCGAACTCGGCTCGCGGATCCGCACTGGTGCCATCGTCTCGGACCTGTTGCGCCCGGTCCCGCCGGTGCCGGCGTATCTTGCCGCCGATCTCGGGCGTGCCGCCTTTTCGTTGCTGACCCGGTTCGCCGCGCCGGTCGCGGTCGGTGCCATCGCGTTCGACTTCTACCTGCCGCGGCGTGTCGCGACCTACCCGCTCGGGGCGCTGTCCATCGTGCTTGCCGTGATCGCGTGCTTCGGGTGTCGGTACGTCGTCAACGCGGCCGCCTACTGGCTGCTCGACGGTCGTGGTCCGCAGGCCGCATGGTCGCTCGCATGCTCGGTGCTTGGCGGCCTCTACTTCCCGTTGCGTTTCCTGCCCGACTGGCTCGCGACCACGTTGTGGATCGCCACGCCGTTCCCGTCGCTGCTCCAGACACCGCTGGACGTCATTTCGGAACGGTCCACCGGCGCGGACGCGGTCGGGCTCGTTGCGTTGCAGGCGGTCTGGGCGGTCGCCATGCTCGCGCTCGCCGCCGCTGTGCAGCGCCGCGGTGAACATCGATTGGTCGTGCAAGGTGGTTGACGCAGCGGAGGTGGCGGCGACGCGCGGAGCGGGAGCACGTGGCGAGCGCTTCCGGCCGTACCAGCGGATCTTGCGGGCTCAGGTACGCGCGCAGCTGAGCTACCGCACGTCGTTCTGGATCGACGCGGTGTCCGGCATGACGTTCACCGCGATGGACCTCGTCACGGTGCTGGTCCTGTTCAACGTGACATCGGTGCTGGGCGGGTTCGCGTTCCGCGACGCGTTCTTCATGTCGGCCATCGCAAGTCTTTCGTTCTCGCTCGCCGACGTCGTCGTGGGGTCGATCGAACAGTTGCGGCTGATCATCCGTACCGGTCAGCTCGACTCGCTGCTAGTCCGGCCGCTGCCACTGCTGCCCCAGCTGGTCAGCATCGACATGCAGACCAGGCGGGTCGGGCGTGTGCTGGAAGGCGTCGCGGTGCTCGGGGTGGCCGCCGGCCTTGTCCATCTGCGATGGTCGGCGCAGACCGTTGTGATGATCATCGTCACGCCGATCGCCGGCGCGGCGCTGTTCGCGGCGATCTTCGTGACGACCGCGACTGTCGCGTTCTGGTGGATCGATTCCGGCGAGTTCGGCAGCGGGTTCACCTACGGCGGACGGGACTTCACGAACTACCCGATGACCGTCTACGGCCAGTTCTTCCGGCGCGTTTTCGCGATCGGACTCGGGTTCGCGTTCATCGCGTACTATCCCGCGCTGACCATGCTCGGTCGCTCGGACCCGCTCGGACTGCCGGATTGGGCCGGCTGGCTGTCGATTCCCATCGCGGCGCTGGCGTGCGCCGTGGCCGGAATCGTTTGGCGCACCGGCGTTCGCCACTACCGGAGCACCGGCTCGTGACCGCGATCATCGAGGCGCACGGTCTGCGCAAGGATTTCACGGTCTCCGAGAAGGCCGGCCGGTTGCGGCGGATCCGCCGGACGGTGGCGGCGGTGGACGGCATCGACCTCGTGATCGAGCCCGGTGAGATGGTCGGCTATATCGGACCGAACGGTGCCGGCAAGTCGACCACGCTCAAGATGATGACCGGCGTACTGACGCCATCCGGCGGGTCCGTGACGGTGTGCGGGCTGCGCCCGGTGGCGCAGCGCACCCGGCTCGCCCGCCGCATCGGGGTCGTCTTCGGACAGCGTTCCCAGCTGTGGTGGGACCTGCCGTTGCGCGACTCGTTCGATCTGCTGCGGCACGTCTATCGAGTGCCGGCCGCCGACCACGCGGCGCGACTCGCCGAGTGCCGTTCATTGCTGGGGCTCGACGAGTTCGAGGCGACGCCGGTGCGCCAGCTGTCGCTCGGTCAGCGGATGCGCGGCGAGATCACCGCGGCATTGCTGCACCGGCCGGCCGTACTCTTCCTCGACGAGCCGACAATCGGCCTCGATGTGGTGAGCAAGCAGGCGGTGCGTTGGTTCCTCGCGTCGATCGGCACCCGCGGCGACACGACGCTCGTGCTGACGACGCATGACCTCGCGGACATCGAGCGACTGTGCGAGCGGCTCGTGGTGATCGACCACGGGCACGTCGTGCACGACGGAACGCTCGCCGAGCTGCATGCCCGCTATCAGTCCAGGCGGCGGGTGGTGGTCGACCTGGACGCCCCGATCGGCGCCGACCACCACGCGGTCGCGGCGGCGCTCGGCGGGCTGGCCGACGGTGTGACGCTGAACGTCGTCTCGCCGGACGGTCAGCGGCTCGAGTTCGGGCTGCAGGACGGAGCAAACGCCGGCGCGTTGGTGGCGTGCGTCGCGTCGGTTGCGTCGTTGCGTGATCTCTCGGTCATCGAGCCGGACATCGAGGACGTCGTGTCGCGGCTCTACCAACGGCGAAGCGCCGCCACGTGACGATTCAGGCGCGCGCCGACGCGGCCGCCATCGCAGCGGCCAGCATCTCGAGGCGTGGCTTGGTGGGTGGATCGAGGAGGACGAGGATCTCGTCGACGCCAGCCGCGCGCCACGCGATGATCGCGTCACGCATTGCCGCCTCGGTCGGCGCAACGCCGGGCGCGTCGGCGGCGGCATCGTCGGCCTTCACGTAGACGCCGACGCTGACCTCCAGCGATTCCGGGTCACGGCCGTGTTTGCCACACGCCGCGCGCATCGCGTCGCGTTGCGCCGAGAACTTATCGCCCGGTACGCCGAACCAGGCCGTGTTCCACACGTCCGCGTGCTGCGCGATCAACTCCAGCATGCGCGGGCCGCGGCCCCCTACGAGGACCGGCGGGCGCGACCGATCCGGCGCGGCGGGCAGCAGTGGGGCGTCCACGGTGCGGTAGTAGGTCCCGGTAAACGTAGAGCGCCCGTCGCGGATCAGCGCTCCGATGATCTGGATGGCTTCCTCGAACCGGTCGACCTTGTGGTCGAACGGAATGCCAAACGCGCGGTATTCCGGCTCGTGCCAACCGGCGCCCAGCCCGAGTGTCAGGCGACCGTCGCTGATTTCGTGCAGGGTGTGCGCGATCTTGGCGGTGATGATCGGTTCACGGAAGCCGGTGCAGGACACCAGCACTCCGAGCCCAACCCGCTGGGTACGGGCGGCGATGGCGGTCAGCATCGTCCACGCCTCCCACGTACCGGCGGGCGGCTTGCCGTCCTCTTGGACCAGCAGGTGGTCGAACGTCCACACCGAGTCGAAACCGGCCGACTCCACCGCGTCGGCCAGTGCCAACACCTCGGACGTCGTCGCGGGTACGCCCGGCCGGGTGTCCTCGCCCATCGGTAATACGAATCCGATCCGCACCGCGGCACGACCCTTCACGAGATCTTCGTTGTGAGACGTGAACCTACCGGCTGATCAGCGAGCAACCGGGCGGCACGGGATGGGTACGCGGGTGATGCCGAGGGTCGTGCTCGGCGCGTTCTACTCAGATCTTGGTGCCCGGCTTGAACTGCGGTCGCGGTACGCGAAGGAACCGGAAGCTCGTCGAGCGCAGGATCGCGTACCTGTAGAGCTTGCCCCAGGGCGGCTCGGTGTTGGGCAGGCGCTCGTGGACGAGCTTGCGGAGACGCCGGCACAGGAACACCGAGTCGATCGCGATGAGCAGCAGCAGGAAGAGGAAGAACAGATCGGCCAGCGCGGCAAGGCCCGGGCTGCCGAGCGACAGCAGCACGATGACGATCAGCGCGCCCAGCACGAGCGAGCCGACGTTGCGCCGCGAGTCGACGAGGTCGCGGGCGAGCTTCTTCTCGGGTCCGCGGTCGCGGGGGAGCAGCGCCCACTCTTCGCCGCGCATCATCGCGCTGCGCTCTTCGAGGCGCTTCTCTTTGGCCGTCGCGCGCGCGTCGCCGCCGCCACCGCCGCGGCCCCGTCCGGTCCCGGTCGCTGGCCCCGGCCGTCTCGGATTCGCGCCCGCCCGCTTCGGCGTCGTGAGGCCACGTTCGCGCTTGCTCTGCGTATAAGCGCGGCTATGGCGCTCGGTGACCACCGCCTCCTGCGTGTCGGTCTCCTCGATCACGGCGGCGGTGGACTTGCGGCGAAACAGCGTGGGCACCAAAGAAGGGTAGCCGAACCGTCACCGCCGGCCCAACGGCTGCGGAACGCCCGGGTCGGGGGTCAGACCAGCCGACGGGTCGGGCAGTCGGGTCGGGCGCTTAGATCTGGCGCTCAGATCTGGCGCTCAACGCGGTCCACGTCGGCGCCGAGGGCGCTGAGCTTCGCTTCGAAGTCTTCGTACCCGCGGTTGATCAAGTCGACGCCGAACACGTGTGACGTGCCCTCGGCGGCCAGCGCAGCGATCAGATGGCTGAAGCCGCCACGCAGGTCCGGGATCACCAGATCGGCGGCGTGCAACTTGCTCGGCCCGGCGATCACCGCGGAGTGCTTGAAGTTGCGCCGGCCGAACCGGCACGGCGTGCCGCCGAGGCAGTCGCGATAGACCTGAATCGTGGCGCCCATCGCGTTTAGCGCCTCGGTGTAGCCGAGCCGGCGCTCGTAGACCGTCTCGTGCACGATCGACAGGCCGTTTGCCTGAGTCAGCGCCACGATGATCGGCTGCTGCCAGTCGGTCATGAACCCGGGATGTACGTCGGTCTCCAACGCCACCGCACGAAGCTCACCACCCGGATGCCAGAAGCGGATGCCGCCGTCCACCGGGCTGTCGTCAACCTCGAACGCGCCGCCGATCGACGTGAACACGTTGAGGAACGTCATCATGTCGGCTTGCCGCGCGCCACGAACGGTGATGTCGCCGCGCGTGGCCAGCGCCGCGCACGCCCAGCTCGCCGCCTCGAGGCGGTCCGGCAATGGCCGATGCTTGAAACCGCCGAGCCGCGCGACGCCCTCGATCTCGATGACGCGGTCGGTCTGCACCTTGATGATCGCGCCCATCTTCTGCAGCGCGCAGATGAGGTCGATGATCTCCGGTTCGACCGCGGCGTTGCGCAGCTCGGTGACGCCCTCGGCGCGGACCGCGGTCAGCAGCACCTGCTCGGTCGTGCCGACGCTCGGGTAGGGCAGCTCGAGCTTCGTGCCGTGCAGCCCGTTCGGCGCGGTCAGGTGCAAGCCGGCCGGTGCCTTCTCGACGATCGCGCCGAACCGGCGGAGTGCGTCGAGGTGGAAGTCGATCGGACGGTCACCGATGTGGCAACCGCCGAGGTCGGGAATGAACGCCCGACCCAGCCGGTGCAGCAACGGCCCGCACAGCAGGATCGGGATCCGGCTCGACCCGGCGTGCACGTTGATCTCGTCGACCCCGGCGCTCTCTACATTCGACGGATCGAACACGATCTCGCCGAACTCGCCACGGGAGACCTTGACGCCGTGCAACTCGAGCAGACCGGTCACCACATCCACGTCGCGGATGCGTGGCACGTCGAACAGGCTGCTCGGCGACTCGCCCAGCAGCGCCGCGACCATCACCTTCGACACCAGGTTCTTCGCGCCACGCACCCGGATCTCGCCATGCAGTGGGGCGCCGCCGTGGACCCGAAGGACGTCGAGGTCGACGTCTGCGGAATCAAGCGAACGAGTCTTGCGGGCGGCGTGGACGTCGGCGGGCGCGGCTGCGTCGATGGTCAACGGTCGACCCCCATCGGGGAACGGTTCGTGGCGGCCAAGTCCACCTCGGCCGAGAGCGCACTGCTATTCAGACTCATTGCGAACCAGGGCCGATAGGGTGCCGATTGCTCTGACAGCCGTTCGGCCCGGTGTTTGCTGCGAAAGCTCGTTGTTGCCTGAGGCCTGTTGCGGCCCAAGCGATCCGACGACGTTGTCCGACCGCTCGACGGGCGGCCGGCCGAGGCGCCTGGGCAGCATAACGCGATCACTCCAGCGTCGCATCGCACGGCGAGTGTGACGGTCGGGGAATCTCAGTTACCGCGACTCTCGGTGGTCGCAGGGTGACAAGAGTGGGCGCTGCCTGGGCATTTCGTTGTCGGGCCTTCCGGGCGTTGGCCGCAACGTCGTCAATGCCAGGCCCTACGGCAGCGCGAGCATGCGGTCGAGCGCAGCGCGAGCGTGGTCGGCCGTCGCCGCGTCCACCGTGATCTGGTTGACGACACGGCCGGCCACGAGTTCCTCGAGTGCCCACACCAGATGCGGCAGATCGATGCGGTTCATCGTCGAGCAGTAGCAAACCGTACGGTCGAGGAACATGACCTGCTTGTCGGGATGCCGTACGGCAAGCCGGCGCACCAGGTTGAGTTCGGTGCCGACCGCCCACGCCGAGCCGGCCGGTGCCGCGTCGATGGTCCGGATGATGTATTCCGTCGAGCCGACGTAGTCGGCCGCGGTGACCACCTCGTGACGGCACTCCGGATGGACCAGCACGTTAACGCCCGCTACGCGTTCGCGGATCTGTGTCACGCAGTCGAGCGTGAAGCGACCGTGCACCGAGCAGTGCCCGCGCCACAGAATGATCTTCGCGTCGCGCAGCTCATCGTCGGTCAGCCCGCCGCGCTGCTTGTGCGGGTCGTAGAGCACGCAGTCGTCCAACGAGAAGCCCAACTCGAGCACCGCCGTGTTGCGCCCGAGGTGCTGGTCGGGCAGGAACAGGACCTTGTCGCCGCGCTGGTACGCCCACTCGAGTGCACGGCGCGCGTTGGACGACGTACACACCACGCCGCCGCGCCGGCCGACGAAGCCCTTGATATCGGCGGACGAGTTCATGTACGTCACCGGCACGGTGCGCTCCGCGATGCCCAGTGACTCCAGTGCGTCCCAGCACGTCTCGACCTGACTCAGTGCCGCCATGTCGGCCATCGAGCAGCCGGCCGCGAGATCAGGCAGCACGACTCGCTGGTGCTCACCGGTGAGGATGTCCGCGCTCTCGGCCATGAAGTGCACGCCGCAGAAGACAATGAACTCGGCCTGTGGCCGGGCCGCCGCGTCCCGGGCGAGCTTGAACGAGTCGCCGGTGACGTCGGCGAACTGGATGACTTCGTCGCGTTGGTAGTGGTGGCCAAGAACGAAGACTCGGTCACCGAGTGCGGCCTTCGCGGCGCGCGCCCGCGCGACAAGATCCGGGTCGCTGGGCAATGGCAGATCGCCGGGGCACTCGACGCCGCGCTCCGAGCCGGCGTCCGAGCCTCGGCCGAGCAGGAGCAGCGCGGTTGCGGTGCCGGATGGTTCGACCCAGGTGGTCACGGTTTCATCGTGACACAGGCGCCCCCGGCGGGCGTTGTGACGAACGTCGCCGTCGCATCGGTGGCCATCGACGGTACGGCCGATGTGGCCGTGGCAGCCTGTGATTTGCCTGCCGGGCGGTAGCGTCCGAACTTGCACCCACTCGAGGGAGCCGACGTGCGCGTGGTGATCTGCCCCGACAAGTTCGCCGGCACGCTGGCCGCCGGCGCGGTCGCGGCCGCCATCGCCGGCGGCTGGTTCGGCGCCCGTCCGGCCGACGATCTGGACCTGCGGCCGCTGTCGGACGGCGGCCCGGGCTTCGTCGACGTTCTCGACGCGGCGCTCGCCGGCAAGCGCATCCCGGTCGCCACGGTCGATCCGCTTGGCCGGCCGGTCCGAGGCGAAGTGCTCGTGGTCGGCGAGACGGCGTACGTCGAGAGCGCGGACGCATGCGGGCTGCACCTGCTCGCCCCGGACGAACGCGACCCCAAGGTGACATCCACCTACGGACTCGGTGTGTTGATCGCCGCGGCCGCCGGTGCTGCTGCCGAGGAGATCATCGTTGGCCTCGGCGGTTCGGCCACGAACGATGGCGGCGCCGGCATGTTGGCCGCACTCGGTGCGGTGCCGGTCGACGCGGCCGGCCGGCCCTTGCCGCGCGGTGGTGCCGCGCTCGCGCGGTGCGCCGACATCGTCGGCACGCTGGTCATTCCGCCCATCCGGCTGGCCGGCGCGACCGATGTCCACAACCCGTTGACCGGTATCTTCGGGGCGTCGGCGATGTTCGGACCGCAGAAGGGCGCCACCCGCGAGGACGTTCTCGCGCTCGACGCCGCGCTAGAACGGTTCGCCGCGGTGCTGTCCGACGGGTTGCCCGGCTGTCCCGCCGATCTCGCCGCGCGTCCGGGTGCCGGGGCGGCCGGCGGCCTCGGCGCCGCGATCCTCGCGCTGGGTGGCGACCTTCGGCCCGGCATCGCGATGGTACGCAGTCTGACCGGCCTGGACGCGGCGCTGGACGGCGCGGATCTGGTGATCACCGGCGAGGGTTCAGTCGACATCCAGTCGCTGCACGGCAAGGTGGTCGCTGGGGTGGCCGCTGCGGCGCGCGATCGGGGCATTCCCTGTGTGGTGCTCGCCGGGCAGTCGTCGACCGGTCAGCGCGAGGCGGCCGCGGCCGGCATCACCCACACGTACACGCTGGTGGATCACTACGGCGGAGATCTGGGGCGCGCGATGGCCGAACCAGCCGCGGGCCTTGGCGCGCTCGGCGCGCGACTTGCGCGACAGTGGTCCCGCACGGCAGAGTGATTCGGACAAACAACAAGACTGTACGCATACCTCACGTGATGACCGTGTCACACGTAACGCGCGTTCGGACCGTCGTAGTGGTGGCGAATGCGGCGCCTCGTGCGAGTATTGGGTACAGATCCGATGTGACTTCAGTTCCTCTCGCTTGGGAGCACATAGTGACCGTCTCGCAGACCGAGAACCAGACCGACACCACACCGTCCGTCACGCTCACCGATGTCGCGGCCGTGAAGGTGAAGGCGCTGCTCGACCAGGAGGGCCGTGACGACCTCCGGCTGCGCATCGCAGTTCAGCCGGGCGGTTGCTCCGGCCTGCGCTATCAGCTGTTCTTCGACGAGCGCGCACTCGACGGCGACCTCGTGCACGAGTTCAGCGGCGTCGAGGTCGTTGTCGATCGCATGTCGGCGCCCTACCTGACCGGCGCCACGATCGACTTTGCGGACCGGATCGACGCGCAAGGCTTCACGATCGACAACCCGAATGCCTCGGGCTCCTGCGCTTGTGGCGACTCGTTCCACTAATCGGTCGGCTACCAGCACCCGAGTCGAGCCCGCCGCCGGACGCGACCCGCGTCTGCGCGAGCGGGCTCGATTGCTTTCCGCCATCCGGGATGTCCGGTCAATGCTGCGACGCCCAGACCAGGCCGCTAGGCTGATCGCCTCCGTCGAGTCGTACGCAGGGATGGCCTCATGAAGATCGTCGTGACCGGTTCGATCGCCACCGATCACCTGATGCACTTCCCCGGCCGGTTCGCTGAGCAATTCATCGCCGACCAGCTGCACAAGGTCTCGCTCTCGTTCCTCGTCGACGATCTCGTCGTGCGCCGCGGCGGCATCGCGCCGAACATCGCGTTCGGCATGGGCCAGCTCGGCCTGCACCCAGTGCTGGTCGGCGCGGTAGGCCGCGACTTCGACGACTACCGGTCGTGGCTGGAGCGCAACAACGTGGACTGCGGGTCGCTGTGGGTCAGCGAGACCGCCCACACGGCGCGCTTCGTCTGCACGACCGACGAGGACATGTGCCAGATCGGGTCGTTCTACGCGGGTGCCATGAGCGAGGCTCGCAACATCGAGCTGGCGCCGACCGCCGCCCGCATCGGCGGCATCGATCTCGTGATCGTCAGCCCGAACGACCCGGCCGCCATGGTCCGGCACACGCAGGAGTGTCGCGATCGTGGGTACGACTTCGTCGCCGACCCGTCGCAGCAGCTCGCGCGCATGTCCGGCACGGACGTCCGGGCACTGATCGAGGGCGCCGCGTATCTGTTGACCAACGACTACGAGAAGGAGCTGCTCGAGTCGAAGACCGGCTACTCCGACGCCGAGGTGCTCGACCGGGTCGGTGTCCGGGTCACCACGCTGGGCAAGCTCGGCGTACGCATCACCGGCCGCGGCCTTGACACCGTCGAGGTGCCGATTGCCAAGGAGGTGCACGCCTACGACCCGACCGGCGTCGGCGACGGTTTCCGGGCCGGCTTCTTCTCCGCGCTGTCGTGGGGACTCGGGCTGGAACGCGCCGCGCAGGTCGGTTCGATGCTCGCCACCCTCGTCCTGGAGACCGTGGGCACGCAGGAGTATCTGGTGAGCCCTGACGAGTTCACCAAGCGGCTCGCGCTCTCCTACGGCGACGACGCGGCCGACGAGGTGCGTCCGCACCTGGTCGCCACGCTCGCCTGACCGACCGCCAGCCTGAGCCGTCGTCTGAGCGCCAGCCTGAGCCGTCAGCTCACGCGTCGCACGTCGTACGTGTCCGCGGCGGGGGTGCCGGCGTACTCCTGCCCGCGCAAGCGACACCAGGCGGGAATGTCCGCGGCGGCCGCCGGATCGTCGGCGAGCACGCGGAGCGTCGCTCCGATCGGCAAAGCGGGCAGGCGCCGCGCCAGCGCGATGACCGGCAATGGACAGCGCTGGCCGCGGCAGTCGAGGATCTCGGGCTCGGTCATAGGTCGGTGACTCCGGCCTCGGCACGGACGTCGGCCACGATCGCCGGGAGTACGGCGAGGAACCGGGTCACGTCGTCGTCCCGGACGCCCGGATGCAGCGATACCCGGATGTTGCCGTGGGTGAGGACACCCATCGCCGCGAGTACGTGTGACGGGCGCAATGTGGATGCCGTACACGCCGAGCCGGACGAGACCGCGAAGCCGTGCCGGTCCAGGGCGTGCAGCATCGCCTCGCCGTCCGCGTAGAGGCACGAGAACGTGACGATGTGCGGCACCCGGTCGATCGGATCGCCGACCACCTCGACGTCGGGCACGGTCGCGCCGACCTCCGCCCGGATCCGGTCGACGAGCGCACTGAGCCGGGCCGCTTCGGTCGCCGCGTCCGTACGTACGCTGCGCAACGCGGCAGCCGCCGCGACGGCGAGCGGCAACGACACCGTCCACGGATCGGTCCGGTCGACCGGCCAGGGCCGTTGCCATCGAACGCCGCGCCGCACCGCAAGCACGCCGATGCCAGCCGGTCCGCCCCACTTCACGGCGCTCGCCGACGCGATAGACCAAGTGTCCGGCAGTGGTTGCCACGGAATCGTTTGTGCGGCGTCCACGTACAAGGCCACGTTCGCTGCGGTACACGCGTCGTAGGCGGCCGCGATCGGCTGCACCGTACCCACTTCATGATTGGCGCTCTGCACGGCCGCGACCGCGACGCCCGGCTTGCGCACCGCGGCGGCCAACGCGTCCGTGTCGACACGGCCGAGCAGGTCGACGGCGATCTCTACGGACGGCCCCTGCTGGGCGGCACGGAGCACCGCGGAATGTTCGACCGCGGAGTGCACGACCACGTCGCCGACCGTGGTGCGGGCGATTCGCGCACCCTGGATCGCGACCGTCGCCGCATGGCTGCCGGACGCGCAGAACACCACCTCGTCCGCACGTGCGCCGAGGCAGTCGGCAATGGCGTCGCGCGCTGCGTCGAGCAACTGGGCGGCCCGGCGCGCCTGCGCGTAGAGCTTCGTCGGATCGGCCCAGCCGTCGTCGAGCGCGGCGAGCAACGCCTCGCGAGCGACTGGATGCATCGGTGCCGCGGTCGCTGCGTCGAAGTAGCCGTGCGGCGCGTTGCCGCCGTTCGCCTTCCTGGCCACGCCCCGACGGTATCGTCAGCTGTGGTGATTCGGGCAGGCGCGTCGATCCGGCCACCCCAGGACCGTGCCGTCGACCTTGGTCGAGTACTGTGCGAGCGTCGAGGACGCCCCGTCACGCGGGCGCGCGGGCAGCGGAACTGCTAAGGAGGCAGGACCAGGTGGTCGCAAGGGATTCCCACGTCCGGCGGTCGGCACGGATGTCGCGGCGCGGCAGAATCATCGCGGTCGCGGCGCTCGGCGCGATTTCTGCGATTGTGCTGTCCGGCTGTTCCATCGACCAGGCGTTCTCGTTCGGCTGGCCGCAGGGAATCACCGCGCAGGCGCGCCGGATGCACGGCCTGTGGATCGGCTCGACGATCGCTGCGCTGACCGTCGGTGTGATCGTGTGGGGCCTGATCTTCTGGTGCCTGATCCGCTACCACAAGCGCAAGACCGATACCGAGCTGCCGCTGCAGACGCGCTACAACCTGCCGATCGAACTTGTCTACACGGTGATTCCGTTCCTCATCATCGCCGTGCTGTTCTTCTACACGGCGACCGCGGAGACGTACGTTGACAAGATCACCAAGAACCCGGACCTGACCGTCCAGATCACCGCGTTCAAGTGGAACTGGCAGTTCAGCTACGAGGGCGCCGACAACGTCGACGCGTCCGGCCAGCAGCTGACCACGATCGGTGACAGCGGGTACATCCCGGTGCTTGTCGTGCCGACCAACGAGACGATCCTGTTCACGGAGCACTCCGACGACGTGATCCACTCGTTCTGGGTGCCGGCGTTGTTGTTCAAGCGCGACGTGATTCCGGGCGTACAGAACCAGTTCGAGGTCACCATCGACAAGACCGGCGCGTACGTCGGCCGCTGTGCGGAGCTGTGCGGCACGTACCACTCGCAGATGAACTTCGAGCTGCGTTCGGTGACGCCCACGCAGTTCGCCGCGTTCCTGGCCGCCAAACGCCAGGGCATGAGCACACCGCAGGCGTTGCAGTCGATCGGCGAGGCGCCCTACGCGACGACGACGTTCCCGTACGACACGTCACCGACCGCCAATACCGCGACGCCGTGAGGGACAGACGATGAAGAGTGAGTGGCGGATCTTCGGCCTCGTGGCGGCGTTCCTGTTCGTGGCGTGTGGCGTCTATGCCTGGTGGTCGCAGGAATACTCACAGCCCCATCGCGTCGAGTGGGTCGGCGTCGTCGGCCTGATCCTTGCCGGTCTGCTGTGCCTGATGTGCGGCGGCTACTTCTGGTTCGTGTCACGGCGCATCGACCTCCGGCCGGAGGACCGCGCGGATGCCGAGATCGCTGACGGCGCCGGCGAGGTCGGCTTCTTCAGCCCGGGGAGCTACTGGCCGTTCGGCATCGCGCTGTGCGCCCTGATCGCCGGGATCGGCATCGCCTACTGGGCTGTGTGGATCATCATCCTGGGCCTGGTCTTCACGGTGCTGAGCGCGGCCGCGTTGGTGTTCGAGTATTACACCGGCTCACGTCGCGCCCACTGACCGAGCTGCCGTGCGGGGAGACGGTCCGGCCGGTCCGTCTCCCTCTCGCATGATCGTCGCAACTTCACGGACGTTGCTGCCTCCGCGCGCGAAATGACCGCAACCTCAGTGAAGTTGGCCGGACCCTCGGCGCCTGACTCACTCGTTGCGCGCCGTCTCCGGCCCGGTCATGCGCCGGAGCATCGGCATCGTGGCGGCAACGATCCCGAGGCACGCGACGAGCCCGCCCGCGACGGTTACGTAGTAGGCGATTCCGGGTGGCCGCACCGTGTACTGCAACTGCGCCCGCAGGAACAGGTTGGCGGCAAGGAACCCCACGCCGATCGCGACCACCGCCACGGCGAGCAGCGGCACGGCCGTTTCCAGCGTCACCACGCGGCGCAGCAGCGCGAGCGGCGCACCGCTGAGGCGAAGCAGACTGAACGGACGCTTCCGCTCGGCTAGCCCACCGGCGACGCTGACCGCGAGGCTGCAGCCGGCGACGACAAGGCTCGTCAGGATGGCCACGTTCGCGAGCTGCTGCCACGACGTCAGCGTGTTCGAGGCGTCGACGCTGAAGTCGTCGTCGGTCGCCGGCGGTTGCTGACTGGTCGGGTACGCGGTCTCGAGAACTGTGCGCGTGTGCTCGAGGGCGGACTTCGATCCGTCCGTTACGACCGCCAGTGACAGCAGCGGCAACCGATCAAGTTGCGCGACGGACTCCGGCGCAGTCGGCCAGGTGATCTTCGACGACGGTTGGTTTTGCGTCGCCGCCGATGGCATCTGGAATGCCGGGTCGACGTAGGCGACGCTCGCGCCGGACGCGCACCGACCGAGTGACGGCGTCGGGGTGAGGTCGGCACAGGACACGAGGCCCGGAAGATCCGCGCCGTTCACTTGGGACAGGCCACCACCACCACCCGCGCCACGACGCTGCACGACCGGTGGCGGCGCCGCGTCGGGAGGCGGCTGGTCGGGGTTGTTGTGCACCGTCACGGTGGTCCGCACGCCGACGGTCGCACGAAGCGCAGCGGTGACCGCGTCGGGCACCGATGTCGGTGCGTTGCGCCCGCTCGGCGGGTACATCATCGACATCACGGTGGCCGAGTTGCCGCTGCGGTTGTGACCGCGATTCGCCACGACCGTCGTGATCGTGCCGATGGCGACGGTCGCCACGAAAAGCGCCAAAACCAGGCCGCTCACCGAGCGGAAGCCGGCACTTGGGTTATCGGCGAGCCGTCGCGCGGCGATGAGCGTTGCCGGTCGGCGCGAGCGAATTGCGACAAGTCGTGAGCCGACCATCGTCAGCCAAGGACCGGCCACGACCAGCCCGGCCATCACCACGAGCATCCCGGACAGGAACGCCACCACCTGACCATTCGTCGTGTGCGGCCGGCGGCCATCGAAATACGCGAGCTCAAGGATGCCGACTGCGACTGGGATCAGCCGGTAGGCACGAGGCGGCCGCGGCGTCACGCGTCGCGACACGCCAAGCGGTGAAATCTGTACCCGCCGAAGCGCGAGCCGTGCGGTGATTGCGGCAGCGGCCGGCACGCCGAGCGCGACCAGCAGTATGTCGGCCGGGTTCAGCGACAGGTCGCTCGGGAAGAACGGCACGCCGGTGAACGGGATGCCGGCGAGCCAATGCCGCGTTAACAGGAACACCCCGAAGCCGATGGCCGTACCGATCGCGGCCGCCGCGGTCGATTCGGCCGCCGACATCTTGGCGATCTGGCCGGGCGTCGCGCCGACCAGACGCATGGCCGCAAACCGCTGCTCCCGCCGCGTCGCGACCAGCCGCGCCGCGGTGCCGATAAAGATGAGTACCGGGAACAGCAGCGCCGCGGCGACTACGGCAAGGACAAGCTTGAAGCCCTCTGCCCGCGCGGCATCGACGGCTTTCTGCATCCTGCTGATCTCGAATGCGCCGGGCAGATGCGACATCTCCGTCGGCGTTCGGCCGATGATGATGACGAGAGAGTTGGGGCCCGGCAACGCAGCCGGGCCGATGGTACCTATCTGGTGTCCGGGGAACCGGTCGGCAAGCTCGGTCGCCGGCGTCGAGGCGAGCAACTCACTCAATTTCGGCGACGCGTAATACTGGCCAGGACCCGGCACTTGCGTGATGCCGGGCGGAATCGGAGACACCGGCCCGGTTGCGGCCAGATCGACGCGACCGATCTCCTGACCGTCGAAGAAATCGGGCCGGGCGCGCCACCACATCGGATTGACGGTGTCCGTCGGGTTGATCGGGGTCGTCTGCACGCCGGGGTTGAACCAGGCGTAACGCGCGTTCTGCGTGTTCACCGCGTTGATGCCGCTGAGCGTGGCCAGCAGCAGGCCGACGCCGAGACCGACGGCGAGGGCGACGATAACCAGCCGCGTCACCGCTTCCCGGCCGCCGGCGACGGCGAGTCGCAGTCCGAAACGGATCATGACGCAACCCGCCCCGATGCGTACGCGGAGACCCGCCCGTCCCGCACGATGACCTCACGATCCGCGTACGCGGCGACGCGCGGTTCGTGCGTGACGAGGACAACCGTGATGCCCTGATCCCGAGCCGCGCTCACCAGCAGGTCCATGACCTGCTCGCCGGCTAGCGAGTCGAGCGAACCGGTCGGTTCGTCAGCGAACAGTACGTTCGGACCGGCGACCAGACCGCGAGCCAGCGCGACGCGCTGCGCTTGGCCGCCCGACAACTCGCCGGATCGCCGGCCC
>DASTMZ010000049.1:0-49456 GCA_035713725.1 Micromonosporaceae bacterium | reverse complement strand
AGATCGCCAACGGCTCGATCAAGGTCGTCTCGACCCCGACCGAGGCGGCCGTCAAGAAGTACTGCAAGTGCTAGGCAGGGCGTAGGAGCGAAGCGGGCGGGGCGGCGGTCGACCGCCCCGCCTCCACCTCGTGCGGCGATGACCCGCAGCCCGACGACAGCGAACGACCGCCCGGTGGACGAGGCGCCCGCGGTCGAGCTGGCGGGCATCACCAAGGCGTTTCCGGGCGTGCTCGCCAACGACCGGATCTCGCTCGCCGTGCGCCGCGGAGAGGTCCACGGCCTCCTGGGCGAGAACGGCGCCGGCAAGTCCACGCTGATGAACGTGCTCTACGGGCTGCTGCAGCCAGACGAGGGCGAGATCCTGGTGGACGGCGAGCGAGTCGTCATCCATCGACCGGCCGACGCGATCGCCGCCGGCATCGGCATGGTGCACCAGCATTTCATGCTCGTACCGGTGTTTACTGTCGCGGACAACGTGATGCTCGGCGCCGAGCGGACCCGCGGCGTGTTGCGTTTCCTTAACCGGTCGGCGGCACGCAAGTTGGTCCGAGACGTGTCCGCGCAATACGGCTTGCCGGTCGACCCGGGCGCGACGATCGAGGACATGCCGGTCGGCGCCCAGCAACGGGTGGAGATCGTGAAGGCGTTGACCCGCGAGGTCGACCTCCTGATCCTCGACGAGCCGACCGCCGTGTTGACCCCTCAGGAGACCGACGACCTGCTCGACGTCATGCGGCGGTTGAAGGCGGCCGGGAAGTCGATCGTGTTCATCACGCACAAGCTGAAAGAGGTCAAGGCGATCGCGGATCGGATCACCGTGATCCGTCGCGGGAAGGTCGTCGGCACCGCCACACCAGACACGTCCGAGGACGAACTCGCCGCCCTCATGGTCGGCCGGGCGGTGCGGCTCACCGTCGTGAAGGAGCCGGCAAAGCCGGGCGCCGAAGTGCTGTCCGTACGCGGGCTGACGGTCGCCGACGAACGCGGCCACCTCGCGGTCGACGATGTCGACCTGGACGTACGCGCGGGTGAGGTCCTCGGCGTGGCTGGTGTGCAAGGAAATGGGCAGACCGAGCTCGTCGAGGCGATCATGGCGCTGCGCCCCGCGGTACGAGGTGAGGTGACCTTGGCGGGCCGATCGCTCGCTGGGCGATCGACCGCCCAGGTGCTGGCGGCCGGCGTTGGGTACATCCCGGAGGACCGCAGCGTCGACGGACTGGTGCGGGGTTTCAGCGTCGGGGAGAACATGGTTCTCGACGTCTACCACCGGGCGCCATATTCATCGGGGCTCGCGATGCGCTACGACGCGATTCGCGAGCACGCGGACAAGCTCGTGAAGGACTTCGACGTTCGCACGCAGTCAGCCTCGGCGCCGGTCAGCACGCTGTCCGGTGGCAATCAGCAAAAGGTGATCGTCGCCCGCGAGATGTCGCGGAAGCTCAGGGTGCTGATCGCGTCGCAGCCGACGCGCGGTGTGGACGTCGGATCCACCGAGTTCATCCACTCCGAGGTCATCGTGGCGCGCGACGCCGGCAGTGCGGTGCTGCTCGTGTCGAGCGAGCTTGACGAGGTGGTCGCGCTGGCCGACCGTATTGCGGTGATGTACCGCGGGAAGATTCTTGCCACTGTTCCGCCGGACACTCCGCGCGAACGGCTCGGACTCCTCATGGCGGGCGTGACCGATGCGTCGGACGAGGCGGCCGCATGAGTGAGCGTCAGCGAGCCAATCGGAATCGCAGCGTGTGCGGCGCTTCGTGCGCGTCCTACGCGGAGCGAGGACGGGCATGAGTTCCGAGCCCGGGCCGCCGGTGCCTGAGCCAGGCGACCGCGCTGACGGCACGAGCCACGACGAGACCAATCAAGCGCCATCCAGCGACGAGGCATCGTCGGCGCACGCCGCGACGAATGCCGATGGTTCGACGGATTCCGGCGACGCGGAAGCCGGGGGATCTCCGGATGCGGCCGCCAACGGGTTGAGCACCGCAGACGCCGGCCCGACCGCTCCGCGCCGGCAGCTGCCGAACTGGCTGATGCGTACGGTCCGGTGGCTCACCTCGGCGAACCCGTTCATGATCACGGCGCTGTCGATCTTCTCGGCGTTGGTGATCGGCGCGATCCTGATCGTCATCGGCGACCGCCCGGTGATGAGCACGTTCAGTTATTTCTTCGCGCGTCCGAGCACCGCGTTGTCCGGCGCGTGGCAGCAGATCAGGATCGCCTACACAAACCTGTTCGAGGGCGCCGTGTTCAACCCGTCGACGGTGAGCGCCGCGATCAACGGCACGGCGACGTGGGAGCAGGCATTGCGGCCGATCAGCGAGACGCTGACCTACGCCGCGCCGCTGATCCTCACTGGCCTGGCGGTTGCGTTCGCGTTCCGCGGCGGCCTGTTCAACATCGGCGCACAAGGGCAGGCGGTGTTCGGCGTGATCGGTGCCGGCCTCGTCGGGCTCGCCATCAAGCTGCCGGTCGGACTGCATTTCATCGTCGCGCTCATCGCGGGCGCGATCGCAGGGGCCCTCTGGGGCTTCATCCCCGGCTTCCTCAAGGCGCGCACCGGTGCGCATGAGGTCATCGTCACGATCATGATGAACTACATCGCGCTGCTCTTCCTCGGCTGGCTGATTCTGCAGCGCGGTGTGAAGGATCCCAAGCAGTTAAACGCGATCAGCAAGCCGTTGCACGACTCGGCCACGCTGCCGCCGATTCTCGGCTCATCCCTTCGGACGAACGTCGGGCTGATCGTCGGGCTGCTGATGACATTCGTGATCGCCTGGCTCATCAACCGCTCGACGCTCGGCTTCGAGGTGCGCGCGGTCGGCCTGAACCCAGACGCCGCCCGCACCGCGGGCATGAGCGTCGGCCGTACGTTCATCTTCGTCATGGTCATCGCGGGCGCCCTCGGTGGGCTCGGCGGCGCGGTCCAACTTCTCGGTACGGCATCCGCCGTGACCGGGCAGGTGACCGGCAACGTGGGCTTCGACGGCATCACTGTCGCGTTGCTCGGCCGTGGCAAACCATGGGGCGTGGTGCTGGCCGCGCTGTTGTTCGGCGCGCTCTACGCCGGCGGCAACCAGATGCAGAGCAACGCGGGCGTCGTCATCGACCTCGTACAGGTGCTGCAGGCCCTGATCGTCATCTTCATCGCCGCACCAGCGCTGATCGCCTCGATCTATCGGCTGCGGCCGGTGCAGGGCGCGCAAGCCACCGCAAACCTGGCGAAGGGGTGGTGATCTTGCGATGACCGTATTGACCGCGGAACCGACGGTGGTGGTCGCACCGACCGGCTTTTGGACTCGCTCCCGCAAGGCTGGACTGATCTACATACTGCTCGGGGTCGTCGCCGTCGTCTTCTGGGGCCTGCTCGCGGGTCACGGTGCTGATGCGCGCTTTACCGCGAGCGAAGACGCAAACGGCACGTCGGTGCCGATTCCGTCGCGAGTCGGCGCAATCATCGGCGGTGTGATCGCAATCGTGTGCGGCGGGCTGCTGATGTGGTCGCGCACTAAGCGCCGGTTCGCGCTGTGGTCGACGATCGCCGTGGTCGGGCTGGTATTCGGATTTTTGTGCTGGCAGATCTCTGGTAACACGATCCCGCTCGGATCCAGCGCGCGACTCACCGTTTTCCTGGCTCTGCCGCTCATTCTCGGCGCGATGGCCGGCGTGTTGTGTGAGCGCAGCGGCGTCATCAACGTGGCCATCGAGGGCCAATTCCTGATGGGTGCCTTCCTCGGTGCGTTCTTCGGTACCGTCGCGGCGTCACCGTGGGTAGGTCTGATCGCCGCGATGTTCGGCGGCGCGCTCGTCGCCGCTATGCTCGCGTGGCTGGCCATCCGCTATCTGGTCGACCAGGTCGTGCTCGGCATCGTGCTGAACCTGTTGGCACTCGGCCTAACGAGCTTCCTGTACCAGCAGATCATGCAGCCGGACTCGGCCTCGTTCAACGACGCACCGGCATTCGCGCAGTGGCGGATCCCGCTGTTGTCGGACATCCCGATCATCGGACCAGCGCTGTTCGAGCAGAACGTCATCGTGTACATCGCGATCGTGCTGGTGATCTCCGTACACATCGGGCTGTTCCACACACGATGGGGGCTGCGGACCCGATCCGTCGGCGAGCACCCGATCGCCGCGGACACGGTCGGCATCCGTGTCCTCGCCGTCCGATACCGCAATGTGCTCATCGCCGGGCTCATCGCCGGCATCGGCGGCGCGTTTTTCACGATCGGTTCGCAGCTGGACTTCAGCAAGAACATGACGGTCGGCAAGGGATTCATCGCGCTGGCCGCGCTGATCTTCGGCCGGTGGTCGCCGATCGGCGCGACGCTGGCCGCGTTGCTGTTCGGGTTCACCGACCAGTTGCAGGGTTACCTCGCTCTGATCGGATCCTCAGTGCCGTCGGAGTTTCTCGCGATGTTGCCGTACGCGGTGACGATCGTGGCGGTGGCGGGACTGGTCGGTCGGGTCCGAGCACCGGCGGCCGACGGGAAGCCGTACATCAAGGGCTGATCCGCCGGGGGTGGTGGCGATGGACATCGACTGGACGGCGCTGCGCGCTGCCGCAACTGAGGCGATGCGCAATGCGTACGCGCCCTACTCGAAGTTTCCGGTCGGTGTGGCGGCGCTCGTCGACGACGGCCGCATCGTGCGCGGCTGCAACGTGGAAAACGCGTCCTACGGCCTGACGCTGTGCGCCGAGTGCGGTGCGGTGTCGGCACTGCACGCCACCGGCGGCGGCCGGCTGATCGCACTGTCCTGCGTGGACGGCAACGGCGTGTCGCTGATGCCATGCGGACGATGCCGGCAACTGCTGTGGGAGCACGGCGGCCCGGACCTGCTCGTCATGACCGGCGGCGAACCGATTCCGATGGCCGACCTGCTGCCGATGGCCTTCGACGCCAACGCGTTCGACGTCGCCGACGAGATCTCCGGCGTGCACGTCGATCGGCGGGCCAGCGCGCGCGATCAGCCCGGCTCACACCTGCGCGACATGCTCGGTCACGGGACGGTCTTCGTACACCCGGACACCGTCGACGGCCAACGCGCGTGGACGGCCTACTGGGACGGGTCGGTCGGCGAATCACGGCATACGGCAGGCGACCAACCCGGGGCACCAGCAGTTGACGTGCCTGCGCCCGCGGCGCGGCAGGCGGCGATCCTCGACGAGGCCCCGACCACGACGCGGATCGACGACGCGATCGACTGGGGCCTGGCGCGCACGCGGCGGGTGATCGTCGTGGACGCCGACGGCGAGTTGTTCTGGGCGGGCGAAGGACCCGCTCCGATCGAGGTGCCGCGTCCCTGGTCCGGATCGCAGACCGCACCACGGCGGGTCGCCGACTCGAGGCCGGACGCCGACCCGTGGCGACCGAATGACTCGACACCGGACGCCGGACCGTGGTGAGCGAAGGCGCGGCGCCGATCGAGTCGTACGCCGCCGTCGACATCATCGCCACGAAGCGCGACGGTGCCGTGCTCAGCGACGGACAGATCGACTGGATAGTGGACGCCTACACGCGTGGCGTGATCGCGGACGAACAGATGGCGGCGCTCGCCATGGCGATCCTGTTGCGTGGCATGACATCGGCCGAGACCGCGCGCTGGACCGCGGCAATGATCGCGAGTGGCGTACGGCTCGATCTGTCGGGCATCGGCCGGCCGACGGTGGACAAGCACTCGACGGGCGGCGTGGGTGACAAGATCACGCTGCCGTTGACTCCGCTCGTCGCGGCGTGCGGCGCAGCCGTACCGCAGCTGTCCGGGCGTGGGCTCGGCCATACCGGCGGCACGCTGGACAAGCTCGAGGCGATCCCGGGATGGCAGGCGCGTTTGTCGGCGGACGCGTTCCGGCGTCAACTGCGGGAGGTCGGCGCCGTGATCTGTGCGGCCACCGACGACCTGGTGCCGGCCGACCGCAAGCTCTACGCGCTGCGGGACGTCACCGCGACCGTGGAGTCCATCCCGTTGATCGCGAGCTCGATCATGAGCAAAAAGATCGCCGAGGGTACGTCAGCGCTGGTGCTCGACGTCAAGGTCGGCACGGGCGCGTTCATGAAGACGGCGGACGCGGCCACCGATCTGGCGCGAGCCATGGTGGAACTCGGCCAGGCACACGACGTCGCGACCGTGGCGCTGCTGACTGACATGTCCACACCGCTCGGCGCCGCGATCGGCAACGCGGTCGAGGTCGAGGAGGCCGTTGCGGTGCTCGCTGGCGGCGGGCCGCCGGACGTCGTGGAGCTGACGCTGGCGCTGGCCGGCGAGATGCTGAGGCTCGCCGGACTGGGCGACGTCGACCCGTCGAAGGCGCTCGCCGACGGCCGCGCAATGGACGCGTGGCGCGCAATGATCTGCGCACAGGGCGGAGATCCCGACGCTGACCTCGCAACCGCGCCCGAGGTCGAGACCGTGCGCGCAACGCAGGACGGTTTCGTCGGGGCGATCGACGCCTATCTCATAGGCGTGGCTGCTTGGCGGCTCGGCGCGGGTCGGGCGCGCAAGGAAGACCCGGTGTCCGAGGCATCGGGTGTGGTGCTACGACGCCGGCCGGGCGACCCGGTACGGGCCGGCGATGTGCTCTACGAGCTGCGTGCCGAGGATCCCGCTCGGATCAGCGTCGCGCGGGACGTCGCCGCGTCGGCGCTCGCGATCGCCAGCACTCCGCCGCCCGCCCGGCGGCTCGTCCTCGACCGGATCGCCGCGTCGTGACCGCGAAGATTCGTCCGGATCGCCGCGTCATGACCGCGAAGTTCCGACCGCATCGCCGCGTCGTGACCGCGAAGATTCGACCGGGCGGCACCGGAGTGGCCCCGGCGACGCCGTCGGCGGGGGACACTTCAAGTGCGATCGCCACGGCACGGCCGGCGATCCAGACCAGCCAGGAGACGACATGGCGGAGTTGATCACGCGGCCGACCCGCGTACCCGTGCCGGGCGGCAAAGTGATCGACGAGTACGTCGGACGCGTCAGCACCGGCGAGATCGCCGTATCGGTCGCGCACATGGTGGCTCCGGCCGGATGGGCCGAACCGCCGCAGACGCCGGAATTCGACGAGTTCACGATCGTGCTACGCGGCTGCGTACGCGTCGAGACGGCGACCGGAACGCTGGACGTCAACGCGGGCAGCGCGGTCGTGACGCGGGCCGGCGAACGCGTTCGCTACTCGGTGCCGTTCGCCGACGGAGCGGAGTACGTCGCGGTGTGCCGTCCGGCGTTCGCCTCCGGGCTCGCTGGCCGCGAGGAGACCGACGACGCAGGTCAGCCAGGGTAGCCAGCGGGCACCACGCGTCACGATCACTAACGGCCGACCGTCTGATGTATCGCCCGATGTGGCATCGATACGCTCCTCACACTTAGGGCCGTACCGGGCCGGGCCGCACCGTGAGCGAGGTTCGATGATCGTCTCCGCACCGGACCCGGCAGCCGCGCGGGCGCGCAACGTCGAGGACCTGTATCGACTGCGCCTGCCGCTCCCGCCGTCCACGTTCCCGATGGTGTGGGACGTTGGCGACGCGGTCGAGTTGCGCCCGGTGCCCGAGATGGAGGCGCGCGCCGCCATCCTCAACGTGGTGTTGGCCCGCGCATTCGGCATGCCGAGCCGACTGGCCATGACGTGGTTGCTCGACGCCCATCTCATGGAGCGCGTCACCCAGCCGGAGTGGCACTACGTCGCGTCCGGCCAAGGCGACGACGACTCGTTCGCATTGCACCTCGAGGCACTCACCGCGCTCGCCTGGCTGCTCGGCCTCGTCAACGCGCTCGATCCGGCCGCCCCGGTCGGCGACAATCTCAGTTCGCTGCTGCCGAATCTGCGCGAGGGTGAATCGTTTCCCCATTGGCGGTCGCGCAGCCTGATATCGCCGCGCGACCCAGCGACCGCGGCACGCATGCTTGACCTTTACTACTGCCTTGACTGGTCGTACCTCGACGCGGAACGCCGCGGGCAGCCGCTGCCGGGTCTGATCGACTCGAACGCGATCGGGCAACGCCGCTGGGCGCTGGAGTGGTCGGTGGTGTTCCACGGCCCGCATCACGATCCGCCGGTCGGTTGGGAAGAAGTCGACCTGTCGACGTGAATCAGAGCCGCGGCCGTAACACCGTGACCGTGACGGAAGCGGTGACCGAAGCCGGGTCGGGGAGCGTCGCGATCCGGGCCGCGAGCGAGTCGGCGTCCGCGTGCCAAGCGCTCGGTCCCATACCGACCAGCGCGCCGACGCCGTCGTGGTCGATCTCCATGATCCACTGGTACGGCCGTGAGCCCGCGACGTGGAAGCCGGCGCCGAATGCGTCCGCCAGACGCGCCGGCTTCTCCGGATCGACGCGGAGCAGGTCGAGCGTCGTGATCAGTTCGGCGAGATGATCGGCCGCCGGAGTGACGATCAGCAGTGCGCCGTCGGATCGCAGGACGCGCGCGAACTCCGCCGCGTTGCGCGGCGCGAACACGTCGATCAGTGCGCCGACCGAGTCGTCGGCGAGCGGGAGCGGCTGCCAGACGTCAGCGACGACCGCGGCGAGCCGCGGGTGTGCGCGAGCCGCGATCCGCGCCGCGGCCTTGGACGCGTCGACCGCGATGCCCCACGCGTCGGGTAGCGCGTCGAGGACAGCGCACGTGTGGTGGCCGGTGCCTGCGCCGGCATCCAGCACGAGACCACCCGGCCAGGCGCGCGCCGCAGCATCCCGTACAGCCGAAGTCAGTGGGTCAAAGTGACCGGCGGCCAGAAAGCGGCCGCGAGCCGCAACCATCGCGGCGCTGTCGCCGACATGCGCGAGCGGCGCGGCGGTGAGTTGGACGTGACCCTGCCGGGCCAGATCAAACGTGTGGCCGGCGCCGCATCGCAACGACCTGCCATGCGCGTCGAGGCCGGCGCCGCACACCGGGCATCGCAGCCACCGCAGTACCTCGGGTCGCATTGTTGCCTCGGGTCGGGTCGGGTCGTGTCATCTAGGAATGTCGTGTCAACTAGGAAGTCGGGTGTGCGTGCGTCTCCACCGATAGTGTCTGCCCATGGTCGCACCGACATACGACGAGATCGTCAAGGCACCCAAGGCGCTGTTGCACGATCACCTCGATGGCGGCCTCCGGCCGGCCACGATCGTCGAACTCGCTGCCGAGATCGGCCACGAGCTGCCGGCCGCCGACGCGGATTCACTCGGCGCGTGGTTCGCGGCCGCGTCCGACTCGGGCTCGCTGGAGCGCTATCTCGAGACGTTCAGCCACACGGTTGGCGTTATGCAGACGCCCGACGCGCTTTACCGCGTGGCGTACGAGTGCGCCGTCGATCTGGCCGCGGACGGCGTGATCTACGCCGAGTCGCGGTTCGCGCCGGAGCAGCACTTGCAGCGCGGCCTGCGGCTGCCGGACGTGGTCGAGTCGGTGCTCGCTGGATTTGAGGCTGGTTGTGCGGCGGCCGCCGAGTCCGGCCATCGGATCCGGATCGGCACGCTGCTCACGGCGATGCGCACCGCGGCACGGTCGATGGAGATCGCCGAGCTAGCCGTGCGCTACCGCGACAACGGCGTGGTCGGCTTCGACATCGCCGGTGCCGAGGCGGGTTTCCCGCCCACCCGGCACCTCGACGCGTTCGAATACCTGCAGCGTGAGAACTTCCACTTCACCATCCACGCCGGCGAGGCCTTCGGGCTGCCGAGCATCTGGCAAGCCATCCAGTGGTGCGGTGCGGACCGGCTCGGGCACGGGGTACGCATTGTCGACGACATCTCCGCCGACGGTCGGCTCGGGCGGCTGGCGGCGTACGTGCGCGACAAGCGGATACCGCTGGAATTGTGCCCGTCGTCGAACGTGCAGACCGGCGCGGCGCCGTCGATCGCGGAGCACCCGATCGGCCGGCTCGCCAGCCTTCAGTTCCGTGTCACGGTCAATACCGACAACCGCTTGATGAGTGGTACGTCGATGTCGCGCGAAATGTGGCTGCTGTCGGAGGTCTTCGGCTACGGCTGGCCGGAACTTCGGTGGCTGACCATCAACGCGATGAAGAGCTCCTTCATCCCGTTCGACGAACGGCTACAACTCATCGACGAGGTGATAAAGCCTGCGTACGGAAAGCTAGTGCTCTCCTAGCCGTTCGACCGACCACGGACCGGCTCAAGATGAGCAGCTGGCGACCGAACATGATATCTCCGGATAAATCGGCTACGTCCGTTGAGTACGTCAAGTAGTTGTCTGACTGCGCCTCGTAGTTGTCGCACTCTGGCGTCCATCTCCCGATCGATGAGAACGGCCCTGGGCTTTCTCTTTCGTCCTAACCATGGTGGAATCTCGGAGGTCCGGCCTGTTAGACAGGCACGGTCGATCATGGGTGCCCGTCGTTGTTTGGCCGGCACATTGCGGAGGTGCGTCAGGTGACCAAACGACCGAAGACGGGGCGCGGCCGGCTGATGGGTATGGGATCCGTCGCCAGCTTCCTCGGCGACCGGCGTATCGGCATCAAGCTCGGCTTCATCATGTTCGTCCCGACGCTCGCCACCGTCATCGTCGGTGCGAACGGACTGGTGTCGCAGATCTCCAACGCCAACGCCGCCGACCGCGCGCGCACCCTCGCTTCACTCTCCGCCGATGCCGGTACGCTCTCGCAGTCGTTGCAGGACGAGCGTGCCGATGCCGTGATGATGCTTGGCTACCAGGGGCGCGTCGGGCAGGACAATGCAAACGGCGACACCGCTAAGGCCAAGGCCGACAAGGACGCCGCGTCGGCGGCCAGCGCGGACTACCGGACACAGCAGATCAAGACGGCGCAAGCGCAGAGCGACTACCAGCAGCAGGCGGCCGCCGAACCGGATCTGCCGGCGACACTGCGAACCACGTTGACGAAGATCACGACTGAGCTCGACCAACTGGCCGGCTTGCGTGGACAGGTGACTACGTCCAGCGTCCCCGCAGGCACCGCGGCGCACCAGTACCAGACGCTGATTCTTGACCTTCTCGCCATCCGCGACACGTCCGCGCAGCTGGTCGGCGACCCGACGCTGTCGTTCGAAGTGCGTGCCGGGGCGGCTATCTCCCGCGCCAAGGAATACGCCTCCGAGCAGCGCGCGACCGGGCTTGAGGCGCTGCTGGCCGGCACGATGGATGCTCAGCAGCGCCAAGACTTCGTCGGTGGGCAGGTCGGCGAGGCACAGCAGAGCAATCAGTTCACCGTGCTCGCGAACGGCCAGGAACACGCGCTGTACGGCAGCACGTTTAGCGGCGACGCGCTTAGCCCGTCGACCGACGACATAAAGAAGTTCCAAACCGCCAGCGGTATCGCGGTGCCCGAGGGGCTCACCGTCGACGCGTGGAACACCGTGATGGCAAGTCGCGCGGCGCTCTACCGCACGGTCGAGACCGCGATCGACAACGAGATCGTCAACGACGCGTCCGCCCTCCGCGACAGCGTCGAGCGGCAGATCATCATCGACGTCGGCCTGCTCTTCGGCATCGTGCTCGTGGCCATGCTGATCGCCTGGTTCGTCGCCCGTTCGATGAACCGTTCGTTGCGCGAGCTGAAGCACGGCGCGCTCACCGTGGCGCGCCAGGGCCTGCCGCAGGCCGTCGCCCGGCTGCGCGATCCGACGATCGCTACGCAACTCAGCCCGCAACAGATTGCGCTGCAAATCGCCGAACCATTGCCGGTCCGGAGCCGGGACGAATTCGGCGAGGTGACCGAGGCGTTCAACGCGGTTCACATCGAGGCCGTACGCACCGCCGCCGAGCAGGCCGTCCTGCGGTCCTCCGTGGCGACGATGTTCGTCAACCTGGCGCGTCGGTCGCAGATCCTGGTTGACCGCCTCATCGGCCACCTCGACCGGTTGGAGCGCGGCGAGGAAGACCCGGACCGACTCGCCGAGCTGTTCCAGCTCGACCACCTCGCTACCCGGATGCGCCGCAACGACGAAAACCTGCTGGTGCTCGCGGGCGCGGACTCGACGCGCGTACAACGCGAACCGGCGCCGCTCGTGGACGTACTCCGTGCCGCGCAGTCCGAGGTAGAGCACTACACCCGCGTGGAGTTCGGCAGCATCGACCGCGACCTCGAGGTTGCCTCGCACGCCGTCAACGACCTCGTGCACCTCGTTGCCGAGCTGCTCGACAACGCGACCGCGTTCTCGCCGCCGGACTCGCCGGTGCTCATCGAGGCACGGCGCTTCGGCGATCGGGCGGTGCTCTACGTCGAGGACCGCGGCATCGGCATCTCCGCGGACCAAATCGCCGAGCTGAACGAGCGGCTCGAGAAGCCGCCGCTGGTCGACGTCGCAGTGTCCCGCATGATGGGCCTGGTCGTGGTCGCGCGGCTGGCCGCCCGCCACGGCATCGAGGTCAAGCTGCGGCCGGCGTCGGACCGGGGCACGGTGGCCGACGTACTGCTGCCGCCGGGCGTCCTGGTCAATCAGAGCGCGACGTTCCGCGGGCAACCCGCCGCGGTTGGTGCGGAGCGCGCCGAACTCGGTGCCGGCGACCACCGCCCGCCGCCCCGCGCGCCGTTCGGCCCGCCGCTGGCGCTGGAGGGCGGTCCGTCCGCCCATCAGCCGGTCCCGTCGGGCTACGGCAACACCAGCGGGTACGCCGGCGCGGGCTATGGCGCGTCGAGTGAGTTCGGCGGCTTCGCCGCGGCCGCCGACGGCTTCGGCGCTAACCGGCCGGCACTGCTCGGCCCGGGCGTCTCGAGCCGCGCGTTGCCGAGCTGGTCGGACCTCACCGGTGCGACGATTACGAGTGCCGGCAGCCTCGCCTCGCTGGGGCCGGGCGGCGGCGTCAACGGTGCCTACAACGGCGCGGGCGGGCCATATTCGGGCGGCTTCAACGGCAACGGCCACGGCGGATCCGGTCAGGGACCGCAGGGTTACCAGAGTTCCCCGTTGCCCCGGCGTTCGCCACAGGGCGGCGACGGCACACCCGGCTTCGATTCGTCGTCGTATGGACCGCACCCGTTCGAACCACGCTCGTTCGATGACGCTGCGTTCGATCGGCCGCCGCCCGGGACACACGGCTTCGAGTCGCATCCGTTCGAGCCGCGCTCGGCGGCCACGGATCCGGACGCCGACCGGCCGCGGGTGCCGCGGCAACGGCCGCAAGCCTTCGAACCTCTCGACGAGGATCGGATGGCGCAGGAGTTCGCCGACGCCGAACTCGTCGACGACAGCCGTCGGCTCGACGTGGCCGACGGCGGAGCGGGCCTGCGCTACGACCGTCCCGCGCCGTCGGGCGCACCGCCGTCGTGGCCACCGGTCGCTCCCGCAACCGACGACCCCACCGGCGGTCGCGCGCCGTCAGGTCGCCCGGACATGACCGAAGAGATCCCGCGCTATCGCGACGTGGACTTCGCCAGCGCGATGCGCGGCGAGCGCCAGTCCTACGACCCACCGGCGGCGGCACCGAGTGCGCCTGCTGCGCGGCCGGCTCCGTACCAGGATCCGCGCCCCGGTGTGGTACGCCCCGAGGCACAGCGATCCGCGCCCGACGTCATGTCGTTCGCGGACGAGACGATGGAACTGCCGATCTTCCGAGCGCTCGAGTCCGCGTGGTTCGCGACGTCCGCGCCCGGCGGCGGTGGCCGGATCGCCGGCGGCAGCGGACGACCGGAAATGGCGACCGCGGACGCGGCATCGCGTGCCGCGAACCCGGGCTGGGCCGCGGCGCCGCCCGCGGACGGCCGCATCTCAGATGGCCGACCGGCACAAACCCGGTCCGGATCGCCGGCAGGCGAGCCGCCGGGCCGGTACGACTACTACTCCGACACGACAGGTGGCAACCAGATGGCGGGACCCGCGACGTCGGCGGGGCGTCCCGCCGAGCCGGACTGGCACACCAATGCGGACGAGGGCTGGCGTGCCGCTGCGGCGGCATCGGAGCCGTCCGACGGAGGCACGACGACCGGCGGGCTGCCGCGCCGCGTGCCACTTGCACAACTCGTGCCCGGCAGCGTCGAACGCGCCGCGACGGGCAGCAACCGAAGGTCACCGGACGCGGTGCGCGGCCTTCTCTCCGCGTACCACCGCGGAGTTCAACGCGGTCGCCAACAGACGTCCGACGAAATGAACGCAGGACCGGAGTCGACGAGCGGGCGTACCGCGCCCGGCGGCAAGGAGCAGGACAGATGACAACTACGCAAGATCTCAGTTGGCTGCTCGCCAACTTCGCTGATCGCGTACCCGGTGTCGCGCACGCCGTGGCCGTATCGGCGGACGGCCTGCTGCTCGCATCGTCCCGGGATCTTCCGCGTGACCGCGCCGATCAGCTGTCGGCGATCGCGTCTGGCCTCGTGAGCCTCACCGTGGGCGCCTCGCGTTGTTTCGACGGCGGCGCGGTGTTGCAGACCGTGGTCGAGATGGACAATGGGTTCCTCTTCCTGATGTCGATCTCCGACGGATCATCCTTCGCCGTCCTCGCGGCGCGGACATGCGATGTCGGCCAGGTCGGATACGAGATGGCCCTGCTCGTCGACCGGGTCGGCGACGCGCTGACTCCGCAGCCGCGCGCGGCCGCGGGAATGATGGGCTGACGCGACCTCGGTCGCGACGGACCAACGGCAACGGGCGAGGAGGTGAGCGGCCTTGGCTGACATGGATGAGCCAACCGGTGCCCTCGTGCGTCCCTACGCGGTCACCCGTGGCCGCACTCGTCCGCGACTGGATATCGCAATCGAAGCGCTCGTGGAAACGACCGTACGTGGCCGAAGCAACGATGTTCGGGCCGGCGGCGTACACGGGCGTGAACACCAATACATCGCGTCGCTATGCGATGGGCGGCTCCAGTCGCTCGCCGAGATAGCCGCACGAATGCAACTGCCGCTCGGTGTCGCCCGGGTGATCATCGCCGATATGGCGGCGGAGGGCCTTGTCGCCGTCTACGAACCAACGTCCTTCGACGGCGATAGCAACGACTCGGTCGGTACGGAACTGCTGGAGAGGGTGCTGAGTGGACTTCGGAGGCTCTGACATGGCCCGCACGCCATCGGGTCGGGTCACGTCGGCGAAGATCGTCATCGCTGGCGGCTTCGGCGTGGGCAAGACCACGCTGGTGGGCTCGGTTTCCGAGATCACACCGCTGACGACCGAGGCGATCATGACATCCGCCGGCGTCGGCGTCGATGACAACCGGCAGGTTCCGGGCAAGACGACGACCACCGTCGCGATGGACTTCGGCCGCATCTCGATCGACCGCGACCTGATCCTGTATCTGTTCGGCACGCCCGGACAGACGCGCTTCTGGTTCATGTGGGACGAACTGGTCAAGGGCGCCATCGGAGCGGTCGTGATGGTGGATACCCGGCGGCTCGCCGACTGCTTCGCCGCGATCGACTTCTTCGAGCACCGCCGGCTGCCGTATCTGGTTGCCATCAACTGCTTCGACGGCAACCAGTACCACTCTGCGCAGGACGTGCGCGACGCGCTGGCCATTCCATCGGACGTACCAGTGGTCGCCTGCGACGCGCGCAGCCGCGAGTCGACAAAACAGGTGCTGATCTCGCTCGTGGAATACGTGCTGACGATGCGGCGGCAGCGCGCCGCGGCGCACGCCTAGCAGCGCAACCAGACCAGGGGTTCCGGCCAGGCTTTCGCCGCGCCGCGCGTCACGCGCGCGGCGCGGGTGCTACCACTGCGCGGCAGAGCGGTATTCCGGTTCCCGGTCCGAGTCCCAGCCGTCGCGGCTGAAGTCCCAGCCGTCGCCCGACTCGCGGCCTGGCCGACCACCGACGGCGTATCCGCGAACCTCCTCGCCGCGACGCGAGCCGCGGAAATACCCGGTCGTGTGTGCGGCCATCGCGGCCGCGTCGCGCACCGGGCGGTGCGGCGAGTCGGCCGACGGCGGCAGCGGCGCACCGGGCACGAGGTTGGCCTTCGGCACGCGGCGCGGCAGACCGACATCGGTCTCGCCATCGGTGGTCGGGTGCGCCGCCCGCTGCGCCGCGGACCAACCGAGATCGCCGGCATCGGACCAGGTGGGTGAGTCGTCGCCGTCGAATTGCGGACCGACAAACCAGGCCGACCGCGTCTCGGCGAAGATCAGCAAGTCCTCATCCGGTTCGTTCCCGTAGGCGGGCGCCGGCGGGAGCGGCTCGTCCAGCGAGGTCGTACGCGTGCTGGGCGCCATGAGGTCGTCGGGACCAACCAGGCGAAGGACCGGGGGATCGGTGCTCGGCAGGCCCAGCACGGCCGGCTGGGCGGGCAGGGCCAGATCGTCGGTCTGCCACGGTGGGGCAACCCGACCGTCGCGCTGGCGGGGGATGCTGGTGTCGCCGTAGTCCGGTTCGGCCGGCATCGACGTGTCGGGCCACCCTGCGTCGAAGCGCGGTGACTCGTACGGACTGGTGTGCGCCATATCGTCGGCGGGATCCGGCCGGTTCAGCGGCCAGCTCTCCCGCGAGCCCTGGGCCGGCAAGCCGGTGATCGGATATCCAGCCGGCATTGGCGCATACCCATTGCCGGCGGGGTCACCTGCGTAGCCGTTGCCGTTGCTGTAACCGTCGCTGTAGCCGTTCCCGTTGTCGTACCCGTTCCCGTTCCCGTTCCCGTAACCGTCGCCGGCGCCGTATCCGGAGGCGTATCCGTTGCCGTTCGCCGGGTAGCCGGTGCTCGGCTCGTACCCGTAGCCCTCCGGTACGTCGGCCGGCACGTATTGCGGCTGCACCGGATTGTCGATCGGCGCCAGCGCGGCGGCATCGGCCGGGTACTCGTCGTTCCGGTTCTGTGCCGCTCGGCCCTTGCCGCGGGCGGAGCGCTGCAGCGGCGTACGGTTCGGTCGGGCCGGCGCCTCGGCTGGCGGTGCGACTGCGGCTGGCGGTGGGACCACGGCCGGGCGGGATCCGGCGACCGGCGCGGCTGGGTTGCCGCGAGTGGCCCGTCGGCTCGCCCGCGCCGCCTCGGTGCGAGCCGACTCCGGCCGCACCTTGTCGTTGCGCGTTGGACCGGTCCACGCCGGTTCGGATCGGCCTGCGTATGGATCGCCGGCCCGGCCGGAAGTCGGCCGTGCCGCCTCGATCGCGCGCGGCCCGACCGACCGAAGCCGTGCCGGGTGGCCGGCGCGCGGTGCGGGGCTCTTCGTTGCGACGAGACCGATCAGCGCGGCGGCCGCCGCGTCACAGGCCCGCACGGCGGCGACCGCCTGGCGGATCGTTTCCGCGACCACCGCGGTGGTGCCCTTGCCGATACCGGTGCGTCGCGGCGTCTCCGACGCGGCGACGCGCAGCGACGTGATCGCCTCGGCGATCGTCGTCGGATCGGAAACCCCAGCCATCGCCAGCTCGGCGGCGACCGCGGCGTCCCGGCCACGGTTCGTCACACCGAGCAGGCTCGGCTCGGGCAGCGCGTCCAGGATGGCCAGCGGGATCGGATCGGCCGGATCCGGATAGGCCCGCAGCGCCGCTGGATAAAGCTCACGCAACACCTCGCGCAGCGCGACCGCGGAGCTGTGCCGGCTTGCGGTCATCGCGGTGTGGGCGGCGAGCACCGGCTTCAGCGCCATCAACTCGCGGGGCGCGCCCTGTCCCGACGCCGCGAGCGCGCCGGCCTGGAGCGCGCGGGCGAGCCCGATGGCGTGGCGTACGTTCGGGTCGGCCGCGAGCTCCTCGGCCGACTCTTCGTCGGCAAAGCGCTCTGCGTAGTCGACCATCATCTCCTCGTCCGCGATGGCGAGCGGCGCACCGGCGGCGGCTAACAGGAGGGTGATCTCGTACTCGTCGTTGTCGGCGGCGACCGGGACACCGCCCGCTCCTCCGGAGCGCTCGGCGAGCAACGCAGCTAGCTCGGCATAACCAATGGCCTCGTCGGACACGTCGCAGACGTCGAGCAAGCGGCCCGCGTCGTCCACGACGGCGGCGGTCAGCCAGGCTTCGTCGCCTGTCGACCGCGCGACCGCCTCGGTCGCAGCAAGACCGCAATACACGCGCATCAGCGCCACGGCGTCGTCCTCCTTCGGGAGACTGGTCGTGTTGCCAGGACTGATCGTCCTCGCGTTGGGGTCAGTCGCGCCAGTCCACGACGGCGGAGATTTTGCCGATCACCGTGCGCCAGCCCAGGCTGGCGCTCTCCGCGCCGACCTTTTTCAGCCTGCGGCGGGCGAAAAACCCGCTAAGTCCACCATCCGCCACGACGCGTAGCGCCTCGTCGAGTTCGTCGAGCGGTGCGCCGGGGGCGAGCGCGAGCATCACCGGCTCGACCCGCAATGCGTGACTCAGGTCGCGAGCGAATTGGCCGGCGCGGATCAGCAGCGGCGGATCCCACACGTCCTGCCCGCCGCGCAAGTTCTTGACCACGAGATCCAGCTCGTACGTGTCGTCCGAGCTGGCGACCACGTATTCCGGCCGGATTCCGCGGCTCACCGACTCCCACGTGTCGATCTGCTGGAGATCGTGTTCGGCGTCCGACAGCACGAAGTCGACCAATGACTCGGCGGAACGGAAGACGAGCAGGTGACCGCGGTGGCTCAGAAAGACCGGCACCTCCTCGACGACGTCCTCTTCGACCATCGCGGCCTCGTCGTCGTCGTGGTCGTCCTCGTCCTCGAGCTCGTCGTCGTCCGCGGCAAGCTCGTCTTCGTACTCGTCGAGGTTGTCCTCGTCCTCGTCGGCTTCACGCTTGTCGCGGCGACCGGCTCGACCGTCTAGATCCGAGTCGTCAAGATCCGCGGCCTCGACATAGGCACGCCGCGTTGGCAGCGCGACATCTTGCTCGCGGTCCGACACATCGGCCGGCGTGATGTCGGTGTTCTGGCGGTACGCCCGCAATGTGTAGCCGACACCCGCCGGCAGCGCGACCTCTACCGGATCCACCCGTACGCGTTGCCAGAAGTGCTCGGCGGTCGACGTCCGGCGCGGCGTGGCCGTCAGCGGCTCTTCGCTTTCTTCGTCGTCGACGGCTTCCTCGTCCTCGGGCTCGTCGTCAAGCTCCTCCTCGTCTTCGTCGACGTCGTCCTCGTCGTCAAGCTCGTCGGCAGCCTCGTCATCCTCGTCGATCGGGACCGACTCGTCATCGGTCGGGTCGGGCTCGTCGGCGCTGGGCCGACCGGCGGGTGGACGGGCCACGAAGACCTCCATACCAGGGCACTCGGGCAGTGCGGTGGCTCTGCGCACACACCCTAGTCGCATCGACACCGCGCCGCAGATCGCACCCCTGAGCTGGACTTTTGCGCGCCCGAGGCGTCCGCGTGATCAGACGCCCTTCGGGTGCCAAACGGTCTTCGTCTCGAGGAACGCGGTCATCCGCGTCACGCCGGGGTCGCCGTACCAATCGACGTCGCCGTCCGGCCGGAGCACACGCTTCAGGTTGCCGGCGGCCGCCGATTCCAGGTCTGTGGCGAGCGCCGGATCGTCGACCCCGGCAAGATCCACCGCGTTCACGTCCATGTGCGCGGCGAGATGGGGTGCCGTCTCGGCAACGCGACCGGTCAGCACATTCACCACTCCGCCCGCCAGGTCGCTGGTCGCCAGCACCTCGGTGAGCGTGACGGCCGGCAGGGGACGTGACTCGCTCGCGAGCACGACCGTGGTGTTCCCGGTCGCGATTGCCGGCGCGACGACGCTCACAAGACCGAGCAGTGCCGATCGCGGCGGCGCGACGACGCCGACCACGCCCGTCGGTTCGGGCGCGCTCAGGTTGAAATACGGTCCGGCGACTGGGTTCGCGTTGCCGTACACCGACGCGATCTTGTCGGTCCAGCCCGCGTACCAGATCCACCGATCGATCGCGGCGTCCACCGCCCGGACCGCGGCCGCGGTGCCGCCGCCCTCGGCCGCGGCGACTTCGGCGACGAACTGGTCGCGCCGTCCTTCCATCATCTCCGCGACGCGGTAGAGGACTTGACCGCGGTTGTACGCCGTAGCGCCCGACCATCCGCCGACCGCCTTGCGTGCCGCGACGACCGCGTCCCGGACGTCCTTGCGCGAGGCGAGCGCCGCGTTGGCAAGAAACGCGCCGGCGTGCGACGAGACGACGTAGCTGCGGCCCGATTCGCTACGCGGGAACGCGCCGCCGATATAGAGCTTGTACGTCTTGCGGACGCCGAGCCGTGGCGCGTCGTCGGCGGCCGCCTTCGGCGCCGTACCCGTGGAGTTTGTTCGTGCGGTCGACTTCGTGGCGGCCGCCTTGGACTTAGTGGGCAAGGTAAGCCTCCAGGCCGTGGCGGCCGCCTTCCCGGCCGTACCCGGATTCCTTGTAGCCGCCGAACGGCGACGCGGGGTCGAACTTGTTGAACGTGTTCGCCCACACCACGCCGGCGCGCAACCGGTCCGCGATGGCCAGGATGCGCGAACCCTTCTCGGTCCAGACACCGGCGGACAGGCCGTATGGCGTGTTGTTCGCCTTCTCCACGGCCTCCGCCGGAGTACGGAACGTGAGCACCGCGAGCACCGGTCCGAAGATCTCCTCGCGCGCGATCCGGTGTGCCTGCGAGACGCCGGTGTAGATCGTCGGCGCGAACCAGAAGCCGCGCGCCGGCAGGTCGCACGGCGGCGACCACGGCTCGGCACCCTCGCGCGCGCCGACCTCGGACAGCTCCCGGATGCGCGCCAGTTGGACCGCGGAGTTGATCGCGCCGATGTCGGTGTTCTTGTCCAGCGGATCGCCAAGGCGCAGGCGCGTCATGCGTCGGCGCAGCGAGTCGAGCAACTCGTCGGCGACCGACTCCTGGACCAGCAGACGCGAACCTGCGCAGCACACGTGGCCCTGGTTGAAGAAGATGCCGTTGACGATCCCCTCGACCGCCTGGTCGATGGCGGCGTCCTCGAACACGATGTTCGCCGCCTTGCCGCCGAGTTCGAGCGTGATGCGCTTGCGCGTGCCGGCAACCGCCTTCGCGATCGCACGACCGACCTCCGTCGACCCGGTGAACGCGACCTTGTCCACGTCGGGGTGTTCGATGACCGCGCGGCCGGTGTCGCCGGCGCCAGTCACGATGTTCACCACGCCGGGCGGCAGGTCGGCTTGCTGGCAGATGTCGGCGAACGCGAGCGCCGTGAGCGGCGTGGTTTCGGCGGGCTTGAGCACCACGGTGTTGCCGGCCGCCAGCGCGGGCGCGATCTTCCACGCCAGCATCAGCATCGGGAAGTTCCACGGGATCACCTGGCCGGCGACGCCGATCGGTCGAGGGTCGTCGCCGAATCCGGCGTAGCGCAGCTTGTCCGCCCAACCCGCGTAGTAGAAGAAGTGCGCGGCCACCAGCGGGATGTCCACGTCGCGCGACTCGCGGATCGGCTTGCCGTTGTCGATCGACTCGAGCACGGCCAGCTCTCGTGCCCGCTCCTGGATCAGCCGTGCGATCCGAAACAGATACTTCGCGCGATCCTTGCCGGGCATCCGCGACCACACCCGGTCGTACGCGTGCCGGGCCGCCGCGACCGCGCGGTCCACATCGCCCGGCGAGGCGTCCACGATCTCGGCGAGCGGCTCTTCGGTGGCCGGGTTGACTGTCTTGAAGCGTCCGCTCTCGCTTTCGCCGTCGACGAATTCGCCGCCGATGAACAGTCCGTAGGACGGGCGGATGTCGACGATCGCGGTGGACTCCGGTGCCGGTGCGTAGTCGAAGATGGCCATGATCAGTCCAGCGTCACGTAGTCGGGGCCGGCGTACGCGCCGGTGGCGAGCTTCTGCCGCTGCATCAGCAGATCGTTGAGCAGACTTGAGGCACCGAACCGGAAATACGCCGGATCGAGCCACCGCTCGCCGCACGTCTCGTTTACGGTCACGAGATAGCGCATGGCGTCCTTGGTGGTACGGATGCCGCCGGCCGGCTTAACGCCCACGAGATGCCCGGTGGCCGCCTCGAAGTCTCGTACCGCCTCGAGCATGACGAGCGTGACGGGCAGCGTCGCGGCCGGCGTCACCTTGCCCGTCGACGTCTTGATGAAGTCGCCGCCGGCCAGCATCGCAAGCCACGAGGCGCGTCGCACGTTGTCGTAGGTGGCGAGTTCGCCGGTCTCCAGGATCACCTTCAGGTGTGCCGGTCCGCACGCGCTCTTCACGGCGACGATCTCTTCGTACACGTCGAGGTATCGGCCGGACAGGAACGCGCCACGGTTGATCACCATGTCGATCTCGTCGGCACCGTCCGCAACCGCCGCCTTGGTGTCCGCGATCTTCACGTCGAGCGGCGCCTGGCCGGACGGGAACGCGGTGGCGACGCTTGCCACGTGGATGCCGGAGCCAGCGAGTTCGGCGACCGCGACCGGCACCAGCGACGGATAGATGCAGATCGCCGCGACCGGGGGACAGGGGCTACCGGTGTCGAGGCCAGCGTCCGGCTGGCGGCCCTTCGCGCACAGCGCACGTACCTTGCCCGGGGTGTCGGCGCCCTCCAGTGTGGTGAGATCGACCATCCGGATCGCGAGATCGATCGCGAACGCCTTCGCGGTGGTTTTGATCGACCGGGTCGCGAGCATCGCCGCGCGCGCGTCCGCGCCGACCGCGTCGACGCCCGGCAGGCCGTGCAGGAACGTCCGCAAGGTCGCCTCGGAGCGGGCCACGTCGAAGAGGTCGTTGCCTCGCGCCGGGCGGCCGTTTGCGCTGGTCTGGCCGGGTTGGATGGCAATGGCGCTCATGGATGCCGAGTCTACGCGCGCGGCCGCGACGATCTTGTACGGCCGCGTCGGGAGCAAAGCGGACGTCGCCGATCCTCGCACCGGCGTCGCGGATCCTCGCACCGGCGTCGCAACCGGTACGTTGTGGGCGTGGACGTACAGGTCATAGACCACCCGCTCGCGCTGACCCGACTGACCGCGATGCGCGATGCCCGCACGGACTCGGCGACGTTCCGCGCGGCACTCGACGAGCTGACCAGCATGCTCGTGTACGAAGCGGCCCGGGCTTTCCCGGTCGAGACATACCCGGTGGCGACCCCGGTCGCGGAAGCGGTCGGCACGCGGCTTGCCAACCCGCCGTTGATCGTGCCGGTGCTGCGCGCCGGGCTCGGCATGGCGGACGCCGCACTGGCGCTGCTGCCCGAGTCGTCGATGGGATTCGTCGGGCTGGCGCGCGACGAGCACACCTTCCAACCGCGTGCGTATATGGAGTCGCTGCCGACCGATCTGTCCGGCGGTCCGGTGCTGGTGCTCGACCCGATGCTCGCCACCGGCGGCTCGCTGGAGCATTGCTGCCGGCTGCTCGCCGACCGCGGCTGCACCGACATCACGGTGTGCTGCGTGCTCGCCGCGCCCGAGGGCATTGCCCGCCTCGACCGGTCCGGCCTGCCGTTGCGACTCGTGGTCGCGGCCATCGATCGCGAACTCAACGCCAACGCGTTCATCGTCCCGGGTCTGGGCGATGCGGGCGACCGCCAGTTCGGCGGCATGCCGCGCTTCTGAACGTTGGCATGCACCGAGCGACGCGGGCCCATCGACGGCATGCTCGGCGGGCGTCGCGCGCTGGTCGCGGCCAACGTGAGTGGGTCTCGCAAAGTTTTCGCATCACCGCGAACTTCGTGACACGACTCGGGTCCGTCCACTGTGATCGACACGTGTGACGAATTTCCATATTCACACCCGTATCACGCAATTGTCTGTTATCCACTCTATGTGGGGATCGTCGGTGCGATTCCCCTTCGCTGCGCCGGCGCAGCCTGCCATTGAGCGCCGATCCGCGACACGTCATCGACGGCGCGCGGATCGAGCCGACGGCTCGCTCACGAGAACAGCGTTGCGCTTCAACACCTGCTAGCGTCCATGGGTCACCGGTGGCAGGTTGGCGACACATCACGCGGGAATGTGGGAGAAGCTTCGTGACGACACCGTCGACTGTGCGCAATGTCCCGCAGACGCGTCCGACCGTCAGCGTCGTGGTGCCCTGCTTGAACGAGGAGCGGAACCTCTCGTACGTGCTGCCACGCATCCCGGACGATGTCGACCAGGTGGTGCTTGTCGACGGTGACTCGACGGACCGCACCGTGGAACGCGCCTTCGAGCTGATGCCGACGGTCGACGTGGTCCAGCAGACCCGCCGCGGCAAGGGCAATGCGTTGGTTTGCGGCTTCGCGGCCTGCAAGTGCGACATCATCGTGATGCTCGACGGCGATGGATCGACCGACCCGGCCGAGATCCCGAGGTTTGTCCAAGCCCTTGTCGACGGTGCAGACTTTGCCAAGGGCTCCCGCTTCGCGCCGGGCGGTCGCAGCGAGGACATCACCCGTTTGCGCAAGCTCGGCAACGACGGCCTGAACATGATGGTCAACACGCTGTTCGGGACGAAGTTCTCCGACCTCTGTTATGGGTACAACGCTTTCTGGCACTGGGTTCTGCCGCACCTGGACCTGCCCGACATGGACCTTCCGTCGCCCGGCGGAGACCTCATGCTGTGGGGCGACGGGTTCGAGATCGAGACCCTAATCAACGTACGGGCGGCGAGCCTTCGGCTGAATGTGGCCGAGGTCGCCAGCGTCGAGGCGGCTCGCGTACACGGCGTCAGCAACCTGAACGCGTTCCGGGATGGCCGGCGCGTGTCACGGACGATCCTCAGCGAGTGGCGCCGAAGCCTCATGCAGTCCCAGCCGGCGGGCACCTCGAATACGGCAGCGCCGTTCGGCATTGCCCAGCCGGAACCGGCGGACGTTGGCGACGTCGCAACCGTCACCGGAGACGGTTTGTGACCACGATGCCGCCGATCGATGTTGCCTCGGTGGCCGTGCCCGGACCCATCCGCGTCGTCCGGGTCGATGTAGACGCCCCACTGCCGGATCTGTCGCCATTTCGCGACGGTGGGCCGCCATATTCGAGTGCATGGCTGCTGGTGCTGCGATCCGGCCGGCCGATCGGCGAGATGCAGATCGAGTTCGACGGTCGCGTGCTGCCCGCGGCGGATCTGGGTGACCGACTCCGTGCCGGGTTCGGAATCGAGCCGACCGGCTCGACCGGGCACGCGGCCACGTCCGGGCACGCGGCCACGTCCGGGCACGCCGCCACACTCGCGGACCAGGCCGCGGCAGCAGCGGAACTGCCGACGATCAGCGTCGTGGTGCCGTCGACGTTCGAGCGTCTGGCGATGTTGGAACGCTGCGTTGACGCGCTGCTGGCGCAGGACTATCCCGCGTTCGAGGTCATTGTCGTGGACAACCGGCCGGACGAGTCGGTCGGTCGAGCCGCGCTGCATTCATGGCTGGCTCGCGACGTTCGGGTTCGGGTCGTCACGGAGGCGCGGCGCGGCATCTCGGCGGCCCGCAACCGCGGCATCGCGGTGGCGACCGGCTCGGTCATCGCGTGCACCGACGACGACGTTGAGATGGAGCGGGACTGGCTGCGTGCCATCGGCCGGCGGTTCGCCGCCGAGCCGGCGACCGATTGCGTGGCCGGACCCGTCTTGCCACGCGAGCTGGAGACACCCGCACAGATCTGGTTCGAGCGGGGCGGCAGCAAGATCGGACAGCGCTACGAACCGGTGAGATTCGTCAACGACGGTTCATGGCGTACCCGTCCGCTCGGTGCGCTTCGTGGCGGGCGGTTCGAGGTCACCGCGCATTCCGGCGGGTCGCCGGGCAGCAGCGTGTCGATCTACAGCGGCAAGTTTGGCATGGGGGCAAACATCGCATTCCGCGCTGATGCCCTCCGAGCGCTCGGCGGCTTCGACGAAGCGCTCGGCGCCGGAAGCCCGTCCGGCGGAGGCGAGGACTTGCTGGCCATCAGTCGACTCATGTTCGCCGGGCGGCAAGTGGCATTCGATCCGGACGCGTACGTGTATCACACGCATCGCGACACGTTGAACGACCTGGAGCGTCAGGTCTACGCGTACGGCACCGGTTACACCGCGATGCTGTGCGCCTTGTTCATGACCGATCCGAGGCATCTGATCGGGTTCGCTTCGTATGCCGGTCGCGCCCTTCGGCTCGCTCGACACCGCTCGGCGGATCGCGAGGCCGACGCCTACCCACGGCAACTGTCTCGCGCCGAGGCCCGGGGCCTGTTGCGCGGTCCGCTCTTGTACGTTTCCGGTCGACGCCGGGCGCGTCGCGGCATCGGTGTACGTTCTGGGCAACCTGACGTCGTCGAATCGGCTGGTTGAGATGGAAGACGTACGCGTGACGGTCGCCGCGTCGCGGCCCGACGGGCGGCCATCGCGCCGACCTCCGGTGGCATCCGTCGCGATCTGCGCGTACACCACCCACCGCTGGGACGACCTGCGAGACGCGGTCGCGTCGGTCCTGGCGCAGTGCCGCGACGGCGATGAGTGCCTCGTGGTCATCGACCACAACGACCGGTTGCTGGCGCTGGCAGAGAACGAGTTCGCGGGCGAGCCGGTGATACGCGTGATCGCCAGCGGTGGGTCACGCGGACTGTCGGGCGCACGCAATACCGCGATCGCCATGAGCCGGGGCGACGTCATCGTGTTCCTCGACGACGACGCGGTCGCCGGCCAAGGGTGGCTCGGCCGGATGGTCGCCGAACTCAGTCGACCCGGCGTGTACGGCGTGGGCAGCGCGGCGTTGCCGCAGTGGCCCGACGGGCAGCGGCCGGACTGGTTCCCGCCCGAATTCGACTGGGTGGTCGGCTGTTCATATCTGGGTCAACCGACCGAGCCGGCCCGGGTGCGCAACGTCTTCGGCGTCGCGATGGGCTTCCGGCGCGACGTGTTCGCGCTCGCCGGAGAGTTTTCCATCGACGTCGGCCGGATCGGCGTCACGCCAACCGGTTGCGAGGAGACTGAACTCTGCATCCGGCTCGCGCAGCGCCGACCGGACGCGGTCATTCGCTACCTGCCCGACGTGGCGGTGACGCATCGCGTCGCGGCGTCCCGGGTGCGTCCCGGCTACTTCCTGCGGCGGTGCTTCGGGGAAGGGCAGTCGAAGGCGCGGGTGTCCGTTCTGGTCGGCGCCGACCGCGCGCTGACCACCGAACGGGCGTACATCCGCCGTGTGCTCCCGAAGGCCTTTAGTCGTGAATTGCGGCGTTTTGCGCGTGGCGACTTGGGCGGCCTCGCCGCGGCGACGATGATGGCGCTCGGCCTTTTCATTGCCGGCTGCGGCTATGTCGTGGTTCGGGTGATCGGGGGTACCGGTGCCTGACGACCGCGAGGCCACCGTCAGCGTGGTGATCCCGTGCTACTCGCTCGAGCGCTGGCCGATGCTCGTGACCGCAGTCGAGTCCGTGATGAAGCAGGATCCGTATCCGGCCGAGATCGTCGTCTCGGTCGACCACAACGACGAGCTCCTGCGGCGGGTACGCGACCAATGGCCGGACGTCACCGCGGTGGCGAACCGCTTCGCGGCGGGCGCGTCCGGCACCCGTAACACCGGCGTACTGCGCACTGACACGCCGTTTGTCGCGTTGCTCGACGACGACGCCCAGGCCCGCCCCGGCTGGCTCGCCGGCCTGCTCGCGCCATTCGCAGAGCGGTCGGTCGTCGGCACCGGCGGCACGATCGTGCCGCGCTGGCAGCGGCAGCGACCCTCGTGGTTCCCGGACGAGCTGCTCTGGGCCGTGGTGGGCACGCGAAACGGCGTGGACGCACCGACCACGGTACGCAACGTGTGGTCGGCCAGCATGGCAGTACGCCGGCGCGCGTTCGACGCCGCCGGCGGATTCCGGGTCGGCTTCGGCAAGCGCGGCACCCGCCCGCGGCCAGAGGACACCGATCTGTGCTTGCGCATGGCGGACCGGGTCCACGGCCACTGGGTCTACGTCCCGGAGGCGGTTGTCGACCACTGCGTCCCGCCGGATCGCGTCACGCTCCCGTCGCTGATCGGCCGGTGCTATCAGGAGGGCAGGGGCAAGGTCGAACTAGCCCGAGCGTTCCGTGGTGCGACCGTCCTAGACCTCGAGCGGGACTACGTGTTCCGGCTGGTCCCGGCGGCGGTGCTGCGGGAGGTTGCGGCGGCGTTGCGGGGCCGAGGCTTGGCCCATGCGGCACGGGCGGCCGCCCTGCTCGTCGGCATCCTGTCGGCGGCGGTCGGCTCGGCGGTCGAACTCGTCCACCTGCGTCGTGCCCGCCTGACCATGTCGAACTCGGTTTCGGTGTCCGGTCCGCCCCTGGTTGACGAGGCGCCCGCCGATAGCGCAGTCGCGGGTGGCCGGCACCGTGCCGCCGCTCGGCCCGGCTGATGCTCAGACCGGCAGCATCGCCGCACATCGTTGCGCGCGTCGCTGACGTCGAGCTGACCGAGCCGATTCGCGACTTAGCGTCGATCGACGACTCGGGCCGTTGGGCGGGCATGGCATGGCTGCTCGTACGCGTCGACCGGACACCACTCGGCACAGTCATGGTGCCGATGTCGCCGGCCGGTCTCGACCGCGACGAGGTGATCGCCGCGATTTCGACAGCGCTCGGCGAAAGCCTCGACCGGCTGGCCGTGGCGCACGGCATCACCGGCGCGATCTCGCTCGATCCGGACGGCTTCGTGCCGCCGTGGCGGGCCGAGTCCGAACGGCGCCGCACGGCGGTGCTGCGTCACGGACCGGAGCTGACCGTCGTCGTGTGCACCCGGGACCGCCCAGCATCGCTGGCTCGGTGCCTGGATAGCTTGCTGGCTCAGGCGTACCCCCGGTTTCGGGTCCTGGTGGTCGACAACTCACCCACGTCGAGCCGCGCGACACGCGACGTGGCGGCGGCGGTCGCGTCGGACCGGGTCGAAACAATCGTCGTGCCGCGCCGCGGCCTGTCCTACGCACGCAACGCGGCGGTCGCCGCAACGACCGGCGAACACCTTGCGTGGATCGACGACGACGAGGTGGCCGACGCGCACTGGCTGTCGGAGATCGCACAGGTGCTCGTCGAGCAGCCGGACGCGGACGCGGTCTGCGGAGCCGTCGTTCCGGCGAGCTTGGACTCGCCGGCGCAGCTGTGGCTCGAGCAATTCGGCGGTCTCACCAAGGGGCGAGGGTTCACGCCAGCGGTCTTCGGGCCCGGGACCATCGACCGCCGCGGAGCGCTCTATCCACTGCCGCCGTTCGGGGCCGGCGCGAATCTCGCCACTCGAGCGGGCGTCATCGAACGCATCGGCGGTTTCGACCCGGCCCTCGGCGCCGGAAGTCTGGCGGGCGCCGGCGAGGACACCGTTGCGCTCGCCCGGATCCTGCTTTCCGGTGGCACGATCGCCTACCACCCGGCCGCGCTGACGCGCCACTTCCATCGATCCGAAGCGTCGGATTTTCGACGGCAACTCGTTGGCTACGGCACCGGCCTCACCGCCGGTTACGCGAGCCTCCTCCGGAGCGATCCTCGGCTGCTGATCCCGCTGCTCGGACTCGTGCCCCGAGCGGCTCGCGACCTGTTCGGTGACCGGAGCCTGCGCACCGCGACGCTGGCCGACGACTTTCCGCGTGACGTTCTGCACGCTAACCTGCGCGGAATGCTGGCCGGTCCGATCGCGTACGTTCGCGGTCGGTATAGGAACCGCCGATGACCGTTATAAGCCACCGCGGGAACAAGAACGCGCTGGTCAAGAACGCGCTGGTCAAGAACGCCATCGCGCTCATGACCGCGACCGTCGGCAGCGCTGGTCTCGGTCTCGCGTTCTGGGTCGTCACCGCGCATCTGTTCGACCCGGCCACGGTAGGTCGCGCGGCAGCACAAGTCGCGGCCGTCACGCTGGCCGCGGGACTCGGTCAGCTGTCGATCGTCAGCATCTTCGCCCGTTTCCTGCCCGTCGCGCGCGCCCGTACCCTCCGGATGATCAAGGCTGGGTACGCCACGACGCTCGCCGCCTCGTTCCTTGTCGCAGTTGGCTTCGTACTGTTCGGCTTCGGCCGCGACTTCCTCGATCATGGCGTCGCGTCGACCGTTCTCTTCGTTGCGTGCGTCCTGGTCTTCGCGATCTTCTCGCTGCAGGACGTGGTGCTGACGGCGTTCCGCCATGCGACCTGGGTGCTGTGGGAGAACATCGGCGTCGCCGCGATCCGCCTGGCTGTGCTGCCGCTGCTGTTCTTCTTCGGCCGCAGCCTCGGGGCGTTCGGCGCGTGGGCGATACCGATGATGGGCGCCGTCGCGGTCGTCTCCTGGCTCATCTTCCGGCGCCTTGGACCCGCGAAGGTTCGGCAGGGCGATGATCGCGGCCTGCTGCCGAACCGCTCGGAGCTGCTGAACTACACCGCGTCGCAGTACGTCAACAGCGTGATCACGAGCATCGGGGGGTTGCTCCCGCCGGTCCTGGTCGTCTCCTTTCTCGGCGCTCGCGCCGGTGCCGCGTTCTACCTTCCTTGGCTGTTCTGTACGGCCGCCACCGCGTTGCTGTGGAACATCCAGTTCTCGCTGGTCGTCGAGGCGGTCCACGCCACCGATCGCACTCGTCACCTGCTGAAGCGAGCGGCCTGGCTCGGTGCACTCGTCACATGTGACGGCGGTGCCGTTATCGGTTTCGGCGCGCCGTGGATCCTCGGCATCGCGGGCGCGAGCTATCGCGCCGAAGGAACGGTCGTACTTCGTTTGTTGGCACTGAGCTTGCCGTTCATCGGCGTCTATTCGCTTTACAGCGCACTCGCTCTGATCACGAAGCGAACGTGGCTGGCGACCGGACTCGACGGGCTGGGTGCGGTGATCTTCCTCGTCGGCAGCGCGGCGACCGCGTCACGCCACGGCCTCGTCGCGTTCGGCACTGCGTTCCTGGTCTCCCGCGTCGTCATCGCAATCGCTTCGGTGCCCGGCATCGTCATCGAATACCGGCGGCTCGCCAAGCCGGACGAGATGATGCTCGAGTCCTTGGACCGCGATCTCGCGGCGCGGGCCGCCGAAACCCAACTGCTCTATCCGATCTTCGCCGTGCGTGGCATCGCGAGCGTGCCGACCGGTCGCTCATATGTCGCGGACGGCCTCGAGTGGGCCGGCATGGCGGACGCGCATACCAGCGTGCTGCCGCGCGACGACCGCGGCACGGTCGTGCTGTCCGTGGTGGACCGGTCGAGCGGAGCCGACGGCGCCGAGCTTGTGGCGGCCCGCCCCAGCGGCGCAGCGACGCCCAATGGTGGTCCGGCGACGCCCAATGGCGGTCCGGCGACGCCGGACCACGCGGACCTGGTGGGTACGCCGGCCGGAGACGGGCCCGTTGGGGGACCACCGGCGCCCGGCGGCCGGCCGTCCGTCGCGGACGGGACATCGGAAGTCGGATCCGAACTGGTCGCTCCTCGACACCCGTCCGGTGCAATGAAGGTCAGCCGGGTTGGTCGACTGTTTGCTCGCGACCAGCTGCGCGGCGCGAATGCGGTGCTGGCTTGGACTGCCGTGGCGCTGTCCGCGGCGACCCCCGTCATCATCGCCTTGCCGATCAGTCCGCTGGCCAAGGTGCTCGTCGTTCTGGCGTTCGCGTGTTTCGCGCCCGGTGCCGCCGCGCTGTGCCACGTCCGACTCGGTAGCGCCGTCGTGTCGTGGGCAATCGCACTGGTGTTGAGCATGGCTATCGTCGCGCTGCCCGGCGCCGTCATGCTGTGGGCCAGATATTGGCACCCGTTCGTTGCGCTCTACCTGCTCGCCGGTCTGTCCGCGGCGGCCGCGATCGTCGGGCTCGTACCAACGATCGCGGCGCACACTCGGATCGGCCGCCGCGTCATCGCTGACATCGAGCGCGCCGGCCTCGCCGCGCCGGCCTCCGCCGCGGGCACGATGACGACGCTGCTGCCCGCCGCGTCCAGCGGTGACGCGGCGGATGCCGACGTCATTGTCACGCGAGTGCTGCCGAGGCTTGCCGACGATGGGCTTCGCGCTGCCGAACCAGCCGACGGCAATGGAAAGGGGACAACGCGTCCGGCGCAGCCGAGATCCACGGGCAGTCGAGGCGATCCACGGACGAACGCAGACTCCGTCGATGCGACACAGGTCATCTCGGTGGTACGAGACGGCGTCGCTAGCGACGGATCGAAGCCCGTACCGGACACGGTCGCGACCGGTGTGACGGGTTCGGCAAGCCGCGCTCGCTGGTCGATCAGGCGGCCACGGGCCGCAAACCAGACGGTCGCCGCCAGCCATGCCACCACGGGCGCGCCGGTCACATCGCGGGTGACGACGACGACGTCGGACGGCACGACGCCGACGACGGACGTTGACGGCGCGCCCAGCGGATCGGCGGGCGATGCGACGCGCGTGATCCCGGCGGTCCGCGACGCCAATGAAACGGTCGTCATTCGGCTGCCCCCGTTCGCGGAACCTGCGTGGCCGCCGGCGTCCGGCGTAACGCGCGCGGACGGCGTTCCGGCGGATCCGGTGGCACCCGCCCCGGATGGTGCGGCGACGTCGGCGGCCATTCTTGACGTGGCCGGCCTAGACCGTGCTGGTCTCGGCAATGCCGTCGCCGTCGAGCCAGCCGAGACCGGCCGCGATGCCGCGCGTACCACTCGGGCCATGACGATGACGATCGTCGAGATCGCCATCCTCGCGACGGCGGTCGGCTGCTGGATCGTGAGCTTGCGACTGTCCAGCACCGCCCACGTCGGCGACTACGGGCTGTTGAGCGTCATGCACCCGACGTTCTTCGTCGCACTCGGGTTGTGCGTGACCGGTTTCCTCGTGACGCTCACGTGGGACGTACGACGTGCGTGGCTGCTCGTCGGGTACATCGCGGTGTTGCTTGCGATCATGCACGCGACCGTTCCGGTGCTCGTACACGAGCCCGAGTACGCCTGGACGTACAAGCACATCGGCGTCATCCAGTTGTTCCGCGTGACTGGTCACGTGCTCGACCCGTCGGACATCTACCAGGCGTGGCCCACGTTCTTCGCGGCAGTCGCGCAGCTCGGCACCTGGACGGGTGCGGGCACGCCGACGATCGCCGCATGGGCACCGCTCTTCTTCGACGCGGCCAACGGCGTGCTTCTCTTCGCGATCGTCAAATCGTTGTCGAACGATCGCCGGCTGCCGTACCTGACCGTGTTCGTCTTCACATGCGTGAACTGGGTGGCACAGGACTACCTGTCGCCGCAGGCGTTCGCGTATGTCCTATGCCTAGGCACCATGCTGATCATGGTGCGCTGGCTTCGACGCAGCCATGCCCCGACGGTTCGTCGCATGCGGTGGGTGAACCGTGTGTGGGGTTGGCTACACGAAGGGCTCGAGGCGGTTCCGTACGTTGGCAAGCGCAGCGAACGCGCGGCGCTGGCGTGCCTCTATTTCGTCTACGCGATCGTCGTCGTAACGCACCAGCTGTCGCCTTACTTAATCGCCCTGAGCGCGACGGCGCTTGTCCTCCTCGGCCTGCTACGCACGTGGCAGATTGCGCCGATCCTGATCGGTATCGCGGTGATCTACCTCCTGCCGAACTATCGGGCAGCGGATAGATATGGCATTTTCGACGGCTTCAACATCTTCGAGAACTTGTTCCGCAGCACCAAGGGCGTGTCCCCGCTCACCGACGCCAGCAGCGCTGGCCAGGTGCTCTCCGCACAGCTTGTGCAACTCCTGTCGTTGGCGGTCTGGGGTCTGGCGGTGATCGCCATCCTGATGTCCAGACGCCGACTCGGGACGGTCGCAGTTGCCGCGGTCCTCGCCTTCGCGCCGTTCGGCACGCTCGCCGGCCAGACGTACGGTGGCGAGGCGATCTACCGCGTGTATCTGTTCTCCGCGCCGTGGTGCGTCTACCTCGTGTGCCGGACGGCGTTGCTGGTGCGCCGGGTACCGAAGGCGGTCGGTACCGCGATCGCCGCGGTACTCGTGTGTGCCGGTGCGCTCGTTGGTATCCAAGGAGAACATGGGCAACTGTCATTCGACCAGTTCACGAAGGGCGAGGTGCAGGCTGCCGAGTATATGTACAGCACCGCGCCGACTGGTACGACATTGGTCGACGTGGCGGGGAACATACCGTCGCGGCTAACCGAGCGGTACGACGATTTCAACGGTGGCGCCGATCCCGACTCCCTCGTCGACATCTTGCCGAAGGACCGCGCGACCGTCACGCCAGCGGACATGACGAAGATCAATGACTACTGCTCCGGACTCGACACCGGCGTCTACCTCATCATTTCCCGGAGCCAAGTGGCCTACGCCCACTACTTCGGTTACCTGCCCGACGGTCTCATCCCGAGCCTGCAGCGCGCGATGGACAGCTCACCGGCCTGGACGGTGCTCTATCGCAACGCCGATGCCGTCATCTACCAGTTCCGCGGGTAGCGACCACCGCCGCAGCGACTGCACCGGAGCAGCGACCGCACCGGAGCAGCGAGCGACAGGCGTCGCTACTTGGACGATGTCGCGGTGTACGCGGTAACCCAGTCCACCTCGAAGTTCACCTTCGACGGCGTCGAACTGTTAGGGCAGGCCTCCCAGGTGCCACCACAGGGATGCGACTGCGTCTGCAAGGTGAGCGACATCGGCGCCCCGGCCGGCACAGCGTTCCCCGTCATGGTCGCCCAGACCTTGCCGTCAAGCCGGTAGACGATCTTACCGGGCGACCACACGACCTCGGCGGTGTGCCACTGGGTGAAGTCGCCGGTCACCTCGACGTGTTTCTCGCCGGGACCGATTGGATGGGTGGTCGCCGACGTCATCGTGCGGTCCCTGCCGTTGTCCTCGGCGAAGTCGACCTCCGGCTTAGAGTCGTTGTTGGTCGGCCACAGCAGAATCGCGTACGCGATGCCCCAGCCGCGGTCCATCCGGAAGCGCACGTCATAACGTCCGTAGACCTGGCTGAAGCTCTTCGCGTTGGAGACGCCGCCGGATGCGAAGATCTCTCCCTTGGCGGTCTGTATCGGCCACGCACCGATGGTGAGCACGCCGTTGCCCTCGGAGACATGTGACGACACAAAAAGCGCTGCGGGGTCGCTGAGCGGCTGGCCGTCGTAGACGAACCACTTATCCCGATCCACCTGGGTGCCGCTGAAGTCCTCGGCGAACGTCTGATGCCAGCCCGGCAGGTCACCGACCGGCATCGGCACACCGGACGGGTCAGCAACAGGTGGCGTGGACGGTGGGGCGCTCGTCGCGCCGGACGCGACCGTCGGGCTCGCCGTGGGTCGACCTCCGCCGCCGAGGATGATCTTTGCAGCGGCCAACACGAGCACGAGAGCCACAACTATGGTCGCCGTCGTGCCGACCCATCCCTTGCCGGACTTGTGTTGCACGGGTTGCACGGCCGGCTCGTCGGCGCTCTGGCCGCTGCGGTAAATGCCGTTTGCCACCGATGCTCGTCCGGACACCGGCCCAGGCTGCGGAGGTGTCTGCGACTGCATGCTTGTCCTCACTGGGCCGTCGCGCGGCCCCCGGTCGTCACTTCGGCGCGGATCATCGGCTGCGCGTCGGGACTACGGCGCGCCGAGTGTAGCCGTCCCGAATGGGCGGAACAACCACGTTCGGCATCGGAGCCGCCCTCGGTGCGGTAAGGATATCCACAACACACCGTCACGGCTCATCGAATCATGCGGTTGCGTATCTTGGCGTGCTGGGTACTGTCTGGTCTTGGCCGTCGTGGCTGGCCACGCGCATGTGAGCGACGCCGCGTCGGAGGACGGCTTGTTGGACGGAGAAGCGCGTGCAGATCGGCAGCCCGGCAATCGGCGTCGCGGTCATCGGAGCCGGCTACTGGGGTCCGAACCTGGTCCGAAATGTGCAGGCTACCCCCGGCCTCCGGTTGGACTACCTTTGCGACCTTGACGTGGAACGTGTCCGGCGGGTGCTCGGTGATTATTCGACGGTCCGCGTCGCGCCGTCGATCGACGAGGTGCTCGCCGACCCGTCGGTCCTCGCGGTTGCGATCGCCACGCCAGCCGCCACGCATTTCGACGTCGCGATGAAGGCGCTCGAGGCCGGCAAGCACGTGCTTGTGGAGAAGCCGCTGGCGCCGACGTACGAGGAGGCGCGAGAGATCGTCGAGGCGGCCGACCGATGTGGCCGGATCCTGATGCTGGACCACACGTACGTCTACACGTCGGCGGTGGCACACATCCGTGATCTCGTCCGTCGCGGCGAGTTGGGGGCGCTGCAGTATCTCGACTCGGTTCGCATCAACCTCGGCCTGGTGCAGCCGGACGTCGACGTGGTGTGGGACCTCGCGCCGCACGACCTGTCGATCTTCGAGGCGATCCTGCCCGACGACGTGTGGCCGGTGTCGGTTTCCGCCCACGGTTCGGACCCGATCGGCGCCGGCCACGCCTGCGTCGCGCACCTGACCATCCGGCTGTCCAACGACGCTCTCGCACACGTACACGTGAACTGGCTGTCGCCGACGAAAATCCGCACGATGGTCGTCGGCGGGTCGTTGCGGACGGTCGTCTGGGACGATCTCAACCCCAGCCAGCGGTTGTCGATCCATGACCGCGGCGTCGAGCGAAGCGCCGCCGACAGCATCGGGCCGGACACCCGCGATCGCCTGATCGTGTCCTACCGCACGGGTGACACGGTCGCGCCAGCGCTTGCCAACCACGAGGCCTTGCGGTCGGTGATGGTCGAGTTCGCGGAGTCCATCGCCGGCAACCGGCCGCCGCTGACCGACGGCTGGGCGGGGCTTCGCGTTGTCGCGATGCTCGAGGCCGCTTCGCTCAGCCTTGCCAAGGACGGTGTGTCGGTGCCGATCCGTGACATCGACGGCGCGCCGCCCCACCACCTGCGCCACGACCCCGACGGCACGAAAAATGATCTTTCGGTCGAGCTATCGCGGCGTGGCCGCGGAGAGGTGACGGTGTGAGCAACGCAAGCGGCGGGGTCGCGGACGGACCGGCGAGCGCGAGCCAGCCGATTGACGGTCAGCGCGTGCTGGTGACCGGCGGCGCGGGCACGATCGGCTCCGCGCTCGTCGACCAACTCGTCGACGCCGGAGCGGCCGAGATCCTCGTGCTCGACAACCTGGTTCGGGGCCGCCGCGAGAACCTCGCCGACGCGCTAACCGTGGCCGGCGACCGGGTCACGATCGTCGAGGGCGACATCAACGACCGCGCTCTGGTGGGCGACCTCATGATGGGCGTCGACCTGGTGTTCCACCTTGCCGCACTGCGCATCACACAATGTGCCGAGCAGCCCCGGCTCGCGTTGGAAAGCCTCGTCGACGGCACGTTCACGGTCATCGAGGCAGCGGTCGAGGCGGGCGCGAAGAAGATGATCGCTTCGTCGTCGGCGTCGGTGTACGGGCTAGCCGAGGCCTTCCCGACCACGGAACGCCATCACCCGTACAACAACGACACGTTCTACGGCGCGGCGAAGGCCTTCAACGAGGGCATGCTGCGCAGCTTCCACGCCATGTACGGGCTCGACTACGTGGCGTTGCGCTACTTCAACGTGTACGGGCCTCGGATGGACGCCCACGGCGTCTACACAGAGGTGCTGATCCGGTGGATGGAACGTATCGCGCGTGGCGAGCCGCCGTTGATCTTCGGTGATGGCAAGCAGACCATGGACTTCGTTCACGTACACGACATCGCCCGGGCTAACGTGCTGGCCGCCAGGGCGGACGTGTCCGACGCGGTGTACAACATCGCGACGGCGACCGAGACGAGCCTGCTCGACCTCGCGTCGGCACTCATCGAAGCGATGGACTCCGACGTGACGCCAGAGTTCGGACCGGCCCGCGCGGTCAACGCCGTGACGCGCCGGCTGGCGGACATCTCGGCGGCCGCGAGCGACCTCGGCTGGCGGCCTCGAATCGGGCTTGACGAGGGATTGCGCGGCCTCGTCGCATGGTGGCAGGCCGAGCAGGCGGTCGGCGTGCCCGCTGCGGGGGCGCCGGTGGCGGGGCTCGCGGTGGATGGGACTCCGGTCGCCGGGGCTCCGGTGGACGGGGCGCCCGCGTGATTCCGGTGATGAGGCCGGTGCTCGGCGACGAGGAAGCCGCGGCGGTCGCCGAGGCGGTCCGCTCCGGCTGGGTCGCGCAGGGCCCGCGAGTTGCCGAGTTCGAGCGTGCGTTCGCCGCGTACGTCGGCGCGGAGCACGCCGTCGCGACATCGTCGTGCACGACCGCGCTGCACCTGATGCTCTACGTACTCGGCGTTGGACCGGGCGACGAGGTAGTGGTGCCATCGTTCTCGTTCATCGCTACCGCGAACGCGGTGCGTTATTGCGGGGCTGCACCGGTCTTTGCCGACGTGTCACCGGAGTGGGGCAACCTCACGCCCGAGACGGTCGCCGCGGTCCGTTCCCCACGCACGCGGGCGGTGCTCGCCGTTCACCAGGGCGGTCAACCGGCCGACATCGAGGCGGTACGGTCCGCCTGCGGTGACGTACCCGTGCTGGAGGACGCCGCCTGCGCCGCCGGATCGACGGTCCACGGCCATCCCGTCGGTCGGGGCGCACTTCTCGCGGCCTGGTCCTTTCACCCCCGCAAGCTGCTCACCACGGGCGAGGGCGGGATGCTCACGACGGACAACGCCGAGTTGGCCGCCCGCCTTCGCCGGCTGCGCGAGCACGGCATGACCGTCTCCGCCGCCGACCGGCACGCCGCCGGACGCGTCGTGCTCGAGGACTACGCGGAGACCGGCTTCAACTACCGCATGACCGACCTGCAGGCGGCGATCGGCCTCGTGCAACTGCGCCGCCTACCTGACATCGTGGCGAGACGCCGCGAGATCGTCGACCGCTACTACGCGCTGCTCCGCGACGTACCGGTTCGCCCGGTCCGCGAGCCGGCGTACGGCACGAGCAACTTCCAGTCGTTCTGGGTCGAGTTGCCGGACGACGGGCCACGCGTGCTCGACGTGCTGGAGGCACTCGCGGCGTCTGGAGTATCCGCGCGCCGCGGGATCATGGCCGCACATCTCGAGCCGGCGTACGCCGGTCACCCGCACGGACCGCTCCCGGTGACCGAGCGATTGACGAGCCGTACGTTGATCCTCCCCGTCTACCACGACATGACCGACGAGGAGCAGGGCACCGTCGTTGGTGCTCTCGAGAGCGCGCTCGCGCTCAGCCCGGCGCGGTCGTAGGAGGCGCGCATGTCCGGCACGATTCCACTCGTCGATCTCCACGCTCAGCACGCGCAAGTGGCCGACGAGATCGCCGAGGGCTGGTCAGACGTACTCGCCCATGCGGCGTTCATCGAAGGTCCGCAGGTTGCCGCATTCGAGGTCGCCTATGCCGCCTACATCGGGGTCGGGCACTGCATCGGCGTCGGGAATGGCACCGACGCCCTCGAGATCGCGCTGCGCGCGCTCGATGTCGGCCCAGGCGACGAGTGCGTGCTGCCGGCAAACACGTTCATCGCCACGGCCGAGGCGGTCGCACGTGCCGGCGCGACACCGGTGCTGGCGGACTGCCGGCCCGACACCGGCCTGCTCGACGTCGAGGCGGCCATCGCCGCGGTCACGCCGCGAACGCGTGCGGTGTTGCCAGTGCACCTTTATGGCCAGGCCGCCGATGTGGCCGGGCTGCGCGCCAGGTTGCCCGTCGGCGTGGCAATCGTCGAAGACGCCGCGCAGTCGCAGGGCGCCCGCCGCGACGGCCGGGCGGCCGGCGCGTTGGGTGACATCGCCGCGACCAGTTTCTATCCAGGCAAGAACCTCGGTGCGTACGGAGACGCCGGCGCCGTGCTCACCGACGACGTCGAACTCGCCTCGCGAGTCAGGTTGCTTGGCGCCCACGGTTCGCCGCACAAGTACGAACACACCGTGCTCGGCTTCAACAGCCGCCTGGACTCGCTGCAGGCGGTCGTCCTGTCGGCGAAGCTGCGCCGGTTGGACGCGTGGAACGAGGCTCGCCGCGACGCCGCGGCGCGCTACGACGCGCTGCTGGCCGACGTTGCCGACGTGACGCTGCCAGCCGTCGACGCCGGCAACATACCGGTCTGGCACCTCTACGTCGTGCAGGTGCCCGATCGGGACCGAGTCCTCGCGGTGCTTCACGACGCGGGCGTCGGCGCGGGCGTGCACTACCCGGTGCCGCTGCACCTCACCGGCGCGTTGTCCGACCTCGGTAAGGCCGGCGACTTCCCGGTCGCGGAGGCGCGCGCCGAGCGCATCCTGTCACTCCCGCTGTTCCCGGAGATCACCGAAGCGCAGCAGCAGCGCGTTGCCGAGGCGCTGACCCGGGCGTTGGCGTGAGGTCGGCCGGTCCGGCCAGACCGGCATCTGGTACCGGTGGCCATCGCGATCGCCTGGCCGCGGCTATCCGCGTGCCACCGCGGTCCGATGCGGCCGCGCAGCGGCCCGGTGCGCGAGATCGACGGCACGAAAGCCGGCGAACCACCCACTGGCCGTGATGACCCCCGCGGCGCGCCGCCTAGCCGGCTCGCGCCGTCCCGCGACGTCCTCGCAGATGGCGATGACCTGCTCGGTGGCCACGTCATTGCTGAACGCGGAGAGCGCCGTTTGGCGCCCGAACGCACCGAGCTCCGGCCATCGCGATCGCTGCCCGGCCAGATCAGCCAGGATGCCAGCGAGCCGCGGCGCGCCGTCGCTACCGTCGCCGACGCCGTAAAAGTTCTGGCGCACATATGTTGGCAGCGTCGCTGGCGTCAGGAGATCCCAGTAGCCGCGCTCGCCCTGAATGACGACCGGCTTGCCGAATGCCATGCCCTTCTGGGCCGAAGTGCCCATGCCCAGCACGATGTCGGCGGCGGCGTACGCGTCACGAGGGTCGAGTAGTTGGCCGGTAAGGGTGACCGCCTGGTGACCAACGCGAGCGTTGACGCGATCGGCCGACAGCTGCACCTCTTGGCGGCACGGACCATCGCCCACCACCAGGAGACGTAAGTTGTGCGCCGCGTCCACCTGTCCAACCGCGGCGATCGCGGCAAGAATGCCCTCGCGTTTGAGGTCGCGCGCGAGCCGGCTCACCACGACGGCGACGAGGTTCTCGTCGGCGAAGCCGAAGCGGCGTCTGGCCGAACGGCAGTCGGCGACCGGTGCGTTGGCGACCGTGTCCACGGGACACATCACGACATGCACAATTCGTCGGCCGCGCCGTCGCTCGAGGTCGGCCTCGTTCAGGTAGCCAACGATCATGGGCAGATTGCGGGGGACGAAGCGCGGCACTCCGACCGAGTAGATCGTCGACAGCACCGGCACGCCCAGGCGCAAGTGCGGACCGTACGCGGCCTCGAGCGTCGGTGCCCATTCGTACGCGTGAATGAGGTCGACGCGGCGTCGCTTGGCCAATGCGGTCAGACTGCGTACGCCGGCCAGAGTGGGTGGATGACCGCGGCGCGCGGCACCAGCCGGTACATACTCGAGATCCAGACTGGAGATTCGTTCGCGCAGTACGCCGTCAGGTCCGTAGACAATCACTTCGTGAGCGGCCTGAGCCAGTCGCGCGCCGATTTCGATGGCGTTGATCTGGCTGCCGCCGATCGCCAATCGGAACAGGCTGATGAGAATGCGCAACGGTCCTCCGCCCGGGTGGTAGTCGCGTCTCGTCGGGCACTCCTCTTGACCACCCCGTGAACCGGCCTCAGCGCCGTAGGAACGTGTGAGCTCGCCGATCGTTGAGTTTTGGGCCGATACGGGTAGCTGGTAATGTACCCGGCCCGACGCACGCCGGCGCGCTTTCGACCGAGTGACGCAGACAGGAGTCGCCCATGTCCCATGCGCCAACGCCACCGGGGCCGGTACGCGTTGTTCGCGTCGATGTCGACGAGCCGTTGCCTGACATCTCGGCGACCCGTCTCGAAGGCGGTCGGTACGAGGGCGCGTTCGTCGTCGTGGCGCATCTCGGCCGTCCGGTGGGGCACTTCGAAATGGAACTTGACCGGGACGTTTCGGCTGCGGAGCTCAAGGAACTGATCGCGCTTCGGTTGGGCAACGCGGCGTGGCCGGGCATCGATCGGCCAGCCGTGGTCAACTCCCGCCTCCCGTCGATCACGGTCGTCATCCCGAGCGCGTTTCAACGCGCGGACCTGCTGGCCCGATGTGTGTCGGCGGTCTGCGCGCAGGACTACCCGTCGTTCGAGGTGATCGTGTCGGACAATCGTCCGGACAACGGCCCGCAGCGCGCCGAGCATTGGCGCAGGCTCATGGCCGACCCGAGAGTGCGCGTCGTCGCCGAGCCGCTCCGTGGTAGCTCGGCCGCACGTAACCGCGGCATTGCGCTGGCGCACGGCGAGGTTATCGCGTTCCTCGACGACGATGCGGTGCCCATCCAGGGCTGGTTGATGGCGGTCGGTCGCCGCTTCGCGCTGGACCCGGAGACCGACGCGGTAACCGGCCTGCTGCTGCCGTACGAACTCGAAACGCCGGCGCAGGTGCTCTTCGAGCGCTCCGGTAGCAAAGTGCCTCACCGGTACGAGGTGCTCTGTCTGGAAGGCGGCCCGGCGACCCGGTCCGGCGGACGACAGCGCGGGCGCTTTGAGATTGCCGCCTGGCATCCTGACCGGCCTTCGGTGCCGGCCGAGAACTACCTGATCTATCGGGTCGGACGGTTCGGCATGGGCGCAAACATGTCGTTTCGAACCGAGACGCTTCGCAACCTCGGTGGCTTCGACGAGTCGATGGGCATCGGCACGCCGTCGCTCGGCGGCGTCGAATTGCATTTCTTCATCCGCATGTTGTTCGCCGGCGGGCGCATGACGTTCGACCCAGAGGTCGTCATGTATCACAGCCACGTCCGCGACTACGGCGAGTTGCGCCACAAGCTCTACTCGTACGGCTGCGGCTACACCGCGATGCTGACCGCGCTGAGCCTCGAGGATCCTCGGCATCTCGTTGGCCTGTCACGCAATGCGGTGCAGGCGATGCGGCTGTTCGGGCGAAAGTTCTTCGCCGAGCGAACCGCGGCGGCCGCGGAGGGGTATTTCCCGTCCGACCTGTCCCGAGCCGAGATGCGAGGCTTCGCGGTGGGGCCGTGGCGGTATATCTACAGCCGGATCAGCACACGTCGGGCCCGGTCGGCGATCGCGGTCGGGAGGGCTGTGGTTTCTCGCTGACCAGTGCTGCCGCGGTCAGTTCCGACGCGCGGACGGCATCCGTGGCGGTCGAGTCACTCTTCCCAGTCGTCGTACGCCCCGGCGAGCGCCGCCCGAAACACCACGGGCCGATCGATCCGGGTGATGAACGTTCGTGCCACAGTGGCCGCCGGGCGGGTGTTGACCGCCTGGGCGTAGACCGTGCGATAGCCGGCGTCGAGGGCCGCCGAACGGGCCGCGTCGGTCCAGTTCTGCAACTGACCCAACGGGATGGCGAACTCGTCGGTGTCGACGTCGAGCATCTGGCGCAGTCGATCTCGCGAGACCTCGAGCTCGCGCCGCGCCTCGGCGGCGGTCAGCCGGCCGAAGTCGGCGTGCGTCACCGAGTGGCTCGCGATCGTGACGCCGCCGTCGCGCAACGCCCGTACGCCGGGCCAATCGAGGACGTACTCGTGGCTCGCTGGGTGCTCGCCGTCGGCCCAGCCGGTAACGACGAACGCGGTGGCCGGGATGCCGTGATGACGCAGCACCGGAAGCGCGTGCGTCAGTACGCTCGTGACACCGTCGTCGAACGTCAACGCGAGAAGAGGTTGGTGCGGGGTGGCCAAAACTTCGGCCGGAGTGGCGAAACTCCAGCCATCGTCGACCGCGATCTGCAGGTGCCGCTCGAAGTCGCGTGGACTGACGTCGTTGATGCCCCACTCCGGTGTGCCGATCGAGTGGTAGGCGAGGATCCGTCCGCACGCTGTCGCGTCACGGGACGACCGTCCGCGCAGGGCAAGCGACCAACGCTCGGCGGCGGTTCGCCGCATGAGGACGGATCGGTAGGCGGCTTGCACGACGCGGTTGCCGGATAGCGCGTCTCGGATCGGCTGGCGCCGCATCCCGGTCACTCCGGCCGTCCCCGCCGCCGCGACAGCGTGACGAGCGCGGCCCTGGCAAGCGCGCGCCGCACCGCTCGTACCGCCCGCGCCGGCGGGCTGGCCAACCGTAGCCAGGCGCTCGCCTTGCGGAGACGCCATCGCGCGCCGGTTGTGGGTCGCGCCTGGTAGATCCAGAGGTCGCCATCGACGTGCTTGATCGGCACGTACCCGCTGCGTTCGATCGCCCAGCGAAGCGGCAGGTCATCCTCGTAGAGATGCCAGGCGTTGCGTTCGGATCGGCGCCGTACGTCGAAGTTCGCGGCGAGGTATCCGCCCGGCCGCGTGGCCCGGTAGAGGTCGCCGGCGGTCCGTCGGGCATCCGGGACGTGTGCCACCGTGTCCAGCGCGGTGATGAGGTCGAAGCTGGCCGCCGGGAGCTCGGCCGGTAGCAGCTGGTAGCTCGCCGCGACGCCGCGCCGTTCCAGCCGCCACTGCGCGAAGGACAGCAACGGCTTCGATACGTCGGCGAGCGTGACCTCGTATCCCAGCGCCGAGAACAGCTGCGCGGTCACACCCACCCCGGACCCGAAGTCGAGCAGACGGGCCCCGGTGGTCGGCCGCGCCAGCAGGTTGGCGACCACGACGTGCTTCGGATATGCGAAGCCGGCGGTCTGCAGATAGCCATACCAGAGCAGGTCGAACGACCACGACGTGACGGAGTTGTAGAACGCGGCGAGGCCCTCCGGCGATCCGCCCGCGGATGCCCGCCACTCCGCGACGCTCTCGTCTTCCCAGCGTAGGCACCGATCGACGACGTGATCCGGCACGACGTCGTAGTAGGTCGCGAGGTCGTCGATGACACCGTCGCGGACCGAACCGCCGTGTGGCGGTCGGAGGGCGTCGGCGAACAGCCGCATGCCGGTCGACTCCTCGGCAGTCCGGCGCGACTTCGACCAGTCGGCCATCGACGGTGGTGGGGTCGACGGATCCTCGGGGTCGATATGCCGGCCCTGACCGCCGATCCGCTCCCGCATCACGAGGATCGCGAGTCGGGTGCGAATGCGCTCACGAGCGGCGACCGCGCGCCGTGGCGGTGGCGGCATGACAGGCATCGTAACGTCCTGGGCGTCGTTGCGCGGTCAGACGCCGAGCATGGCGGCCGTCTCGGTCCGGAGCGCGGCAAGCGCAGCGGCCGCGCGCGTGCGCGCCGCCGGCACGTCACCGTGTCTGACCGGTTCGACAATCTGCAGGTACGCCTTGAGCTTCGGCTCGGTGCCACTCGGGCGCACCACGATCCGAGCGGCGTCGGTGCGCACGGTCAGCACATCGTTTTCTGGCATCAAGTCGACGACGTCGCGCACCGGTGCGTCGAGCAGGACGGCCGGCGGATTGCGGCGCACGCGGCGCATCAGCAAATCGATCTCGCCCAGGTCGTCGACGCGCACCGACACCTGATCGGTGGCGTAGACGCCGAATTCCGCGGCGATCTCGTCGAGCCGATCCAACAGTGTGCGCGAGCGTGTCTTTAGGCCGGCCGCGAGCTCGGCGATGCGCAGCGCGGCCGTGATGCCGTCCTTGTCCCGTACCAGGTCGGGCGCGACCGAGTAGCCGAGCGCCTCCTCGTACCCATAACCGAGCGGAATCTCGTCTTCGCCGGCTCGCATGATCCACTTGAATCCGGTGAGCGTCTCCGCGTACGGATGGCCGCGCTTGGCGCACATCGCGCCGAGCAGTGACGAAGACACGATCGTGGTGGCGTATCGGCCGGCCTGACCGCGCCGCATGAGATGGTCGGCCAGCAACACGCCGACGTCGTCGCCGCGCAGCATGCGCCAGCCGTTGCGCGCCTCTCCGGTCGGTACGGCGACCGCGCACCGGTCGGCATCCGGATCGTTCGCGATCGCGATGTCCGCGTCCAGCTCGCGAGCCAGCGCAACGACGAGGTCGATGGCACCGGGCTCTTCCGGGTTCGGAAAGCCGACGGTGGGAAACCGCGGGTCGGGCTGCGCCTGCAGGCCGACCACGGACGGAGTGGCGAAGCCAGCCGCCGCGAACGCGGCGAGAACGATGTCGCCGCCGACGCCGTGCAACGGTGTGTACGCCACGGTGAGTTCCCGTGGCGCAGCAGGATCCACGATGGCCGCCGCCGCGCGGACGTACGAGGCCGCGATGTCCGCGCCGAGCCGCTGCCCGGCTGGTCCGAGCGGTACGGCGGCGAGCGGCCCGACCGCCCGGATGGCCGCCTCGATTTCGGCATCGACCGGCGGGACGATCTGCGCACCGCCACCGGTCGGACCACCGAGGCGCGGGCCGAGGTAGACCTTGTAGCCGTTGTCCTGCGGCGGGTTATGACTGGCGGTGACCATCACGCCGGCCGCGGCGCCGAGGTGTCGTACGGCGTAGGCCAACACCGGCGTCGGCAACGGCTGCGGCAGCACGAGTGCCTCGCGTCCCGCACCCGTGACCACTCGCGCCGTCTCGTCCGCGAACTCCGCCGAGCCGGTGCGTGCGTCGTACCCGATGACCACGCCACCCTCGTCGCGTCCGGTCAGCCAGCCGATGAGGCCGGCCGCCGCGGCGCGCACCACCGCGCGGTTCATGCCGTTCGGGCCGGCACGCAACGGTCCGCGCAGTCCCGCGGTGCCGAACTGCAAAGTGCCGGCGAACCGGTCACGCAGTTCGGCGTCGCCGGCCGGTCCACTGGCCAGCACAGTGCGCAGCTCGTCGCGGGTGGCCGGGTCCGGATCGTCGGCCAGCCACGCGTCGGCCCGCGCTCGTACGTCCTCGTTCGAGGTCGTCGGCTGACCCGCCGGCATGCGGCACCACCCCCGGAAACTGCGATCAACCTTGTTGATAGCACGCACGCGACCGGACCGCCGGCCGATCGGTGCGAACCTCGCGGGCGTGCCGCGTTCCGAACTCGGTCGCTAGGCGGGTCAGCCGACCGGTGTCAGCTTGACCGAGGACACGAGCACTTCGTAGATCTGCCGGCTGGCCGCGAAGTCGGTCTCCGGCACGGTCAGGTAGAACTCGTACGCCTTGCCGTCGATGGTCGCCGCCGCCCAGAGCCCATGGCGTTCGGTGTCGCCGGTGCCGCAGGTGTATTCCAACTGTGCCGCGGCGTGGCCGTCCAGCGTGATGTCGGTCAGGCTGATGCGCTGGTAGTCCTTGCACGTCGTGCCGCGCTCGAGACCGCGTTCGGCGACACCGAGGAACTGCTTCGGGTCGTTGCCGGACGCCTCGACGTTCACCCGGATCTTCTGGCCGCTGTTCGTCGGGTCGAGGAAGTCAACGTACGAGCCGTTCTTCGGTTTCGACTCGCGCCACGACGCGGGAACCGAAACGACGATGCCACGGCCGTTGTCGAAAGAACGCGTCGGGAACGGCGCGGCCGTGCTCGACGTCGCGCTCGGCGGCGCGCCGGTGTGGTTCCGACCGCCACCGATCAGCCCGAACGTGGTGGAGAGCACGGCGGCCACGATGACCACGACCGCGCCTGCCGCACCGAATCGCACCGCCCTCGGCCACGACCGAACGCCGTGCCAAGCGCGACCGGCCGCACGGCGGGCGGTGACCAGACCCGGCTCATGATCTCGGAACGGCTGGCCGCGGGTCAGGATCGGTTGTTCGGTGGTGTTGCCCCGGATCGCCGACCTCACACCGCCAACGCCTGAGCCGGTCGAGGGCACGCCGACCGCATCGACTGCCGCTGGATCGGCTCCGGCCGGCCGCTGGGCGGACGGCGTCGACCATCGGTCTTCGACCGACTCACCGGGACCGAGGAGCGCACCGCCACCGACTCGCGATGCCGGTGCATCGGGCGCCGCGTGTGACGGCGGTGCGACGGCCATCGGCGCGCGCGCCGTGCCGGACGTCGGCGCGGCCGGTTGATCGACACCCTGGGCGCCGGCCCGATTCGTGAGCGCACCGTTGGTGAGATCGCGCAGCGCCTTGCGTGCCTCAGCGACCGTCCAACGGTGTTCCGGATCCTTCTCGAGCAGACCCATTAGGACCGGCGTCAGCACACCCGCGCGCTGCGTCGGCGCGGGCGCTTCCTCCACGATGGCGCGCATCGTTTCGAACGGGTCGCCACGGTCGAATGGTGGCCGGCCCTCGGCCGCGGTGTAGAGCGTGACACCGAGCGAGAACAGGTCCGACGGCGGACCGAACGACGCGCCGATGGCGCGCTCCGGCGAGATGAAGTGCGGCGAACCGAGCACCATGCCGGGCTGCGTCAGGCTGGCGCCGGACGGCATCCGTGCGACACCGAAGTCGGTCAGCACGCACCTACCGTCCACGCAGATGAGCACGTTGGCCGGCTTGACGTCGCGATGCAGGACGCCGGCGGCGTGCGCGACCTCCAGCGCGCCCAGCAGCGCGATACCTATCTTCGCTACGGCGCGGCCGGCCAGCGGACCGTCCGAAATGATCATCTCCGACAGGCTGCGCGCCTGAAGCAGTTCCATCACGATCCACGGCCGGCCGTTCTCGGTGACCACGTCGTAGACCTGCACGACAGAGGGGTGCGACAGCGCGGCGGCGGCGCGACCCTCGCGGAACGTACGCTCGTACATCGCCGTACGCTCGGCGGGCGGCATGCCCGGCGGCAGCAGGACTTCCTTGACCGCGACATCCCGGCGCAGCACGGTGTCGACCGCCTGCCAGACGGTACCCATGCCGCCGTTACCGATCGCGGCGCGCAACTGGTAGCGACCGCCGATGGTGGTGCCCGGCACAGCGCGCTGGTTCGACGGCACCGGGGGTTCGTGCCAGGTGGATGTCTGTGTCGTCACTGCCTAACCATCGTCTCGGTGTCGCCTCCGGGGTGCGCGTTGTCTATTTTGCGGGCTGTCGCCGTGCAGCGGAAGGCATGGCGGTGGCGTTTCGCCCGTTTGCCGGTCTTGCGCGAAATATCTGGCGCGGCGGACATCGGTTGCGCGGGTACGTGTGAGCGTCCGGCTGGCCGTACCAGCACGCAGTGTGGCCAAGCGCTCACCGCCGCGCGCGACTGACCGCCCGGCGCGGGCTCTACCATCGGCGGGTATGACAACGGAGTCGAACGGTCGGGTCAGCGAGTCGGGCTTTGGCATCAAGCCGACCTACGACGCCATCGACCTGCCGGCGGACCTGGCCGAGCGCACCGGCGAGCCGGGCCGCTACCCGTTCACTCGCGGCGTCTACTCGACGATGTACACGTCGCGGCCGTGGACGATGCGGCAATACGCCGGATTCGGTACGGCTGCCGAGTCCAATGCCCGCTACCGACAGTTGCTGAGCCACGGTACGACCGGCCTATCTGTCGCCTTCGATCTGCCCACCCAGATGGGTTACGACTCCGACGACCCGGTCGCGCACGGTGAGGTGGGCAAGGTCGGTGTGGCGATCGACTCGATCGACGACATGCGCCGGCTGTTCCACGACATACCGCTGGACAAGGTGTCCACGTCCATGACGATCAACGCGCCGGGCAGCGTGCTGCTGCTGCTCTACCAACTCGTCGCCGAGGAGTCGGGCATCGGCGGCGATCAGCTCACCGGCACCATCCAGAACGACATCCTGAAGGAGTACATCGCGCGCGGGACGTACATCTTCCCGCCGAAGCCGTCCCTTCGGCTCGTGGCGGACACGTTTGCGTACTGCACGGCGGAGATCCCACGGTGGAACACGATCTCTATCTCCGGCTACCACATGGCCGAGGCCGGCGCCTCTCCGGTGCAGGAGGTCGCGTTCACGCTCGCCAACGGCGCCGAATACGTACGCGCCGCGATCGCCGCGGGCCTCTCCGTCGACGACTTCGCACCGCGGCTGTCGTTCTTCTTCGTGGCCCGTACGACGCTGCTGGAAGAGGTCGCGAAGTTCCGCGCCGCCCGCCGGATCTGGGCGCACATCATGCGCGACGAGTTCGGCGCGAAGGATCCGAAGTCGTGGATGCTCCGTTTCCACACCCAGAC
>DASTMZ010000048.1:0-12139 GCA_035713725.1 Micromonosporaceae bacterium | reverse complement strand
CCCCGAACCGCCGGAGGCCGCCCGCCTCGCCGTGCTGGAGGCCGAGCGCCACCAGACGCTGCAGAGGTCGCGGACCGACATGATGCGCGCGCTCGCCGAGACGTCCGGGTGTCGGGTGCAGCCGTTGCTCGCGTACTTCGGCGAGCAGATGAGCCGAGCGTGCGGGCACTGCGACAACTGTGTCCGCAGCCGGGACGGCGCGGGCGGCCTCGAGTCGGGCTCGCGAGCCCGCGGCAGGATGATCGGCGGCCGGGGCGACGTCGAACGCCGTCCAGGCCCGGCGCGAGGCTCGGGCACGGCGCAGGGCTCGGCGCAAGGCTTCGGCGCGGCCCGAGGCTCGGACCCGGCCCGAGGCTCGGGCAGCCGGATTCCGGCCGCCCGGGGCGCCGGGCAGGCCGACGGTGCGGTGCCCTACGCGCTCCACAGCACAGTCAGCCATCGCCAGTGGGGCAGAGGTACGGTTCTCGGCTACGACCAGGACCGAATGACCGTACTGTTCGAAGAGGTGGGCTACAAGACGCTATCGGTCGCCCTGGTCCGGGCGAACGGCCTGCTGGCGGCGGACGGCGACCGGCCGGTCGGCTAGCCAGCGTCGGCGTGGCGGCAGCCACGGACCCGGGCCAGCAGACGCGGCGACTGGGCGGCCGGGCGCCGTGACGGAGCGCGGCGACCGGCCTGGCGGCCGAACGCTAATCCTGGCCGGTGTGGGCCAGCGGCGTTTCCGAGCCGACGACGGGGGTAGGGCGCCATGGGCGCCCCAGAGCCGGCGCAGCGTCGAGCGGGTGGACAGATCAAAGGGGCTGGCGATGCTCAGCGAACGCGAACGGCGGGAACTTGCCGACATCGAACAACAGTTGGCGTTGGAGGACCCGCGTTTCGTCCTCGTCATGCGTGGCTTGGCGAAGCCGGTGCGCCGGCTACCCGTGGTGTGGTTCGCGGGACTTGTCGCCTGGATCGTTGCGACCACGGTCACCGTCGTGCTCGGACTATGGCTCCCGGCCGAGATCTTGGCCGGCGTCGGCGCGGTCACGGTGATCGCGTACGGCACGGTCCGCGTCGTCCGGCGAGTACGTCGAGGGCGCACCCGCGCCTGGCGCCGCTGATCTCCCGACCGGGCGCGTCGCTGTCCCGATCGACGATCCTGGCCTGCGTCCACGCCTCTCAGAGCTGGCTTGCGATCGAGCTTGCCAGCGCTTGCTCGCCGTCGAGCGTCACGGACTTCGCCGACAAGATCGCGATGTCCACCCCGACGCCGTTGCGCACCACGAGGATGTGCCCGTAGCTGTCGTCGCTCGGATCCGGTTTCGTGACCCATCCGCGGTCGGTCGGCGCGGTGAGCGGCACGAGGTCGTTGAACGACGCATCGTTGCTCTTCGGGAAGTAGAGGTCCGGCTGAGGCGTCACCTGCACGACCACGGAGCCATCCCCGGCACCGGTCGTCGCGAAGAAGTTGCATGTGGAGCCACCGATCAGGGACGGCTTCGACTGGCCGGCCGCGAACGTCGTCCCGGTCGCCTGCTGTAGCTGCGCCGTGGTGACGATCGCGCACGCGTTCGGGCCCGAGCCGCCGGATGCCGGGGTCGACGCAGCGCCGGCTCCCGCGGCCGCACCGGTTGCGGTCGGGTTCGCGCCGGCGTTTGCCGCCCCTGAGCCCGGGGACGCGCCGCCACCGCCGCACGCAGCCAACGCCACAGCCAACGTGGGTACGGTGACCAGCGCGACGAATCGGCGCGTGGCGCTGGCGGCGCCGGCGATCCTGGCGCGCATCCGGAACACGCGGATCCGGGACAACAGTGGCATGGACGCTCCCCACTGAGATGACGGGTCGGGTCGAAGCGTCCGGGAGTGTATCGGACGAGCGCCCACAGTGGACACTCAAAGAGTCCCGGGATCATGGCCATCCATGGCGGCGTCATGTGATGCTGTGCGCATGTCGGATCTGACCGTCTACGGCGCGCCGTGGTGCCCGGATTGCCGCCGCGCCAAGAAGTTCCTCGCCGAGCACCGGGTGACCTACCAGTTCGTGGACATCGACGAGGACGCGGACGCGTTGGCGTACGTCGAGCAGTTGCAGAACGGCGGCCGTTCCATTCCGACGATCGTCTTTCCCGACGGCAGCCACCTCGTCGAGCCCGGCAACGACGAGTTGGCGCGCAAGCTCGGGCTGACGCTCGAGGCGATGCGCCGCACGTACGACCTGGTTATCGTCGGCGGCGGCCCGACCGGTCTGGCGGCGGCGATCTACGCGGCTCGCGAGGGCATCGAGACACTGGTGGTCGACAAGTCGGGTCTGGGCGGACAAGCCGGCGTCACCGAACGCATCGACAACTACCCGGGCTTTCCGGACGGCGTGAAGGGCGGCGAGCTGGCCGACCGGTTCATCGCGCAGGCCCGGCGCTACGGCGTCGAGCTGCTATCGGCGGTCGAGGTCACCGGAGTCGAACGCGATGGCGACGAGGTCTGTGTCACGTTCGCGACCGGACAACACGTCGCGGCGCCGGCCGTGCTCGTGGCGACCGGTTCGTCGTACCGGCGGCTCGGTGTGCCGGGGGAGGACGACTTGATCGGCGCCGGCGTGCATTTCTGCGCGACCTGCGACGGGCCGTTCTACCGCGGTGCGAAGGACCTCGTCGTGATCGGCGGCGGCAACTCGGCGCTGGAGGAAGGGCTGTTCCTCACCGAATTCGCCGACCACGTCACGGTGCTCGAGCGCGGGCCGCGGCTGCGTGCCTCGAAGCTCTTGCAGGACAAGGTATCCGAGCACCCGAAGATGCGCGTACACCTGAACACTGAGATCACCGGCCTGTCCCGCAAGCACGTGGACGGCACCCGACTCGTCTCCGTGGCGACGCGCGACGGCTCGGGCGCCGAGACCATGTACGACGTGGCGGCCGCGTTCGTCTTCATCGGACTCGACCCGAACTCGGGGTGGCTGGGCGACGCCGTGGCGTTGGACTCATGGAAGTTCGTCGTGACGGATGGCATGTTCGCCACGAGCATGCCCGGCGTGTTTGCGGCCGGCGACGTACGCGCCGGTGCCACGAAGCAACTCGGTGCCGCCGTCGGTGACGGGATCGCCGCGCTCATCGCTATCCGTACGTATCTGCAGAAGCACTCCGACCTACGGCGGATCGACATCAACGCGTGACGCGTTCGGTCCCGTCGTCACTCAGCCCGGCTGAGCGTACAAAGGCCTCGCTCCAAGAGATCCTGGCGCGCTGCTTGTCGGCGAGACCCTCGGCGACCCATGTCCGCTGCGGCTCGACGCCGGCGGCCGCGAATCGCTCGTCGCTGGCCAGGATCTCGCGCTGCACGTCGATCACCGATGCGGCGAGGCTCGCCAGATCGGTCGGGCCGCCGATCGCATTGGCTCCATACGCGTCGACAAACAATGCCATGCGGCGCAGCCGATCCGGGACGGCCGGATAGCGCAGCCATCGGACGCAGTCTTCGTCGTCACGGAACGGCGCGACGTATTGCAGCGCGTACGCGATGTCAAACCGTACCGGCGCGGGGCGCGCGTAGTCGAAGTCGATCAGCCCCACCGGCGCGCCGTCCCGGAAAACCGCGTTCCACGGCCCGACGTCGCCATGGCAGACGATGTCGTCGGAGGCCATCGGCGTACCCGTGTAAAAGATCTTGTCCGTGGTGAACGAGGCGACCGCGGCGTGATAGTCACGAACGAGTCGCGCGAACGCCCGAAGCCCCTGTTCCGGGATGACGTGCGCCCATCCGTCCGGTCCGCTGTCGCCGGGCAGGTATGTCAACACCTCACGGTCGCCGACCACATCGAGCAGCCGCGGCGCCGGGAAGTCGACCGATGCGAGGTGCGCCAGCAGGTCATGCACCGCCGGCGACCACGGATGCATCGGCCGCCACACGGTGTCACCGCGTCGTTCGATGCGACGGTGTGGATCGTTCTGCAGCACGTGTGAGTCGGCGGGCTCATCGGACATGCCGATCATTGTCGCGGCGCACGCCGGTTGCTGGGTGCCGTGGTCGGCGCGTGTCGGTGCCGGGCGGTACGGTTCCTCGGTCTCGGCGGCCCGATCAGGCGGGAGCGACGATGGAGAAGCTGACGCGGCAGGCGATATCCGATGCGACGAGCGCGGCGGGTTGGCGATACGTGCTCGCCGTGCTCTGTTCCGTGGTGCGCGTCGACTCGATCTCGCAGGCGGCCGCGCTGGCCGCGCAGCTGGTCGATGCGATCGGGCCGGACGCCGACGAGCACTTGCGGCTGGACGTACGGTCGGGTGCCCTGATCGTCGGCGTGCAGACGTTGCGTGACGCGGATTTGACCGGGCGAGACATCGAGATCGCGTTGCGGATCTCCGACGTGGTCGCGGCGGCCGGGCTGGCGACCGTGCCGGATGTTGGCGGTGTTCGGTCAGTGCAGCTGATCGAGCTGGGCATCGACGCGCTCGACATCCCGGCGATTCGACCGTTCTGGAAGGCCGTCATGGCCTACGCGGACGAGGCTGATCGCAACGGGCCGCGCGATCCGATTGTCGATCCGCTCGGTCACGGGCCAGCGATCTGGTTTCAGCAGATGGACGCGCCGCGGCCGCAGCGCAACCGCATCCACTTCGACGTGTCGGTGTCGCACGACGAGGCGCCGCGGCGCGTCCAGGCGGCGCTCGACGCGGGCGGGACGCTCGTGTCGGATCTGCGTGCGCCGAGCTTCTGGGTGCTGGCCGACGTCGAGGGCAACGAGGCCTGCGTGACGACGTGGCAGGGCCGGGATCCCTAAGCCATCGCACGCCGCCGGCCACGTCAGTCGGGCAACAGCGGCACGGTGAGGCCAGGGTCGCGGCCGATCAGCACGGCCCGGTTGACCGACGCGGTGCCGAACTTGTCGCGGATCGCATCGAGCGCGGCGTCGAGTTCGCCGTTGTTGTGTTTGTCGAACGGCAGCTCCGGTTGAATCCAATCGGTTCGGCCGAGGTTGGCGACGGAGATGCCAACCAGCGTGATGCCGCGGCTGGCGATCAGTGGCTGCGCCTCGGCGAGGAGTCCACGCGCGGTCTCCAGGATGGTCTGCGTCTGGACCGTCGCGCGCAGCAGCGTACGGGAGCGCGTGGCGCGGCCGAAGTCCTCGAAACGCAGTCGCAGCATGACGGTGCGGCCGGGTCGCCCAGCCGCACGCATGCGACGGGTCACGCGATCGACGAGGCCGGCGAGCGTCGCGTCGATCTCCTCCGACGTGTGTGGCCGCCATCCGATCGCGCGCTGCGAGCCGATCGAGCCGCGCCGCTTGCCGACCTGCACCGGTCGCGGATCTCGATTGTGCGACAGCGCATGCAGCTGTCGTCCGGCGGCGACACCGAGGATCGCGATCAGCGCCGGCTCACCGATGCGGGAAACCTGCGCGACCGTCCGGATGCCGTGCTCGTGAAGCTTGCCGGCAATGACGTCACCGACCCCCCACAGGCGTTCGACCGGAAGCGGATGCAGGAAGGCAACCTCCTCGTCGGGCTCCACAACGAGGAGTCCATCCGGCTTCGCGACGCGGCTGGCCACCTTCGCGAGAAACTTCGTGCGCGCGACGCCCACCGTGATCGGCAGGCCGACGCGCCGCAGCACCTCGCCCCGCAGCCGGATGGCGATCTCGGTTGGTGTTCCGCTGATGCGGTGCAGGCCACCGACATCGAGAAACGCCTCGTCGATCGAGATGCCCTCGACCAGCGGTGTGGTGTCGCGGAACACTTCGAAGACGGCCTTGCTGGCCTCGGAGTAGGCCGACATGCGCGGCTGCGCGACGACAACGTCCGGACACAACAGGCGCGCCATCCGGCCGCCCATCGCGGTCTTGATGCCGAACGCCTTCGCCTCGTAGCTCGCCGCCAGCACGACTCCGCCGCCAACGACGACCGGCCGTCCACGCAACGTCGGGTCGTCACGCTGCTCCACCGAGGCGTAGAAGGAATCCAGGTCGGCGTGCAAGATCGCGGCCGCGGCTCGCATGCTTTTGAGCTTAGAACACGTGTACGACAATTGCCGACGCTCGCGACCGGGCCGCCCGGGTGGTTCAGTGTGATTTGCCAAACGCCTCAGGCGTGCGGCTCGTCCGTCACCAGGGGTCACGGCCGGCGGCCCACGTCTCCGGCCATTTGAAAGTGGCCCCCCGCACGATCGAGGTGAGATTGACGTCCATGAACGGCCGGCCGACGTACCGGACCCTGTCGTACGCCGCGCCGGCGGCGCTCACCTCGACCAATGCAAGCCGGTACTGGTCGCCTGCGTTCTGTCCATGGCGGACCTCCTGGTTGGTGACGAAGAATGTCGTTGCACCGGCGAGACGTCCCTTGACCTCGATGGAGAAGACAGTGCCCGTGGCTTCGTCGAGCGAGTTGACGTCGAAACCCGGGTTATTGGCCTCCATGCGCTGCGGAATCCGGCCGAGTCTGCGTTCGCTCGCTTCGACCGCCTGGAGCGCCCGAAGCTCGATCTCCTCGGTCTTCACCGGCGGCTTTCCCATCAATCGAGCCAGCAAACCGGCCGGCACGACCAATGCGACGGCGAGCACGCGCGGTGGCACGACCCGGGTCGACTCTTGGCGCTCGAGCTCGGCCAGGCGTCCGTCCTGGGTCAGACCCAGACGCGTCAGCTCTGCGGTGGCGTTACGCAGCAACCGTGCCCGCGCGTCAAGGTCGGCGACGCTCTCGACTCGCTGCGCTTGCTCTTCCCAGTATCCGATCTCCTGTTTTAGGCGTTCGGTCACGAGTTCCCGGGCGCGCTGGGCCTGCCCGCGCCGCCACTCATGGATCTGTGCATACCAGGGCGGCAGCTCGACACTGGTTGCCCAATCCCCGGCGGTCGTCTGCGGTTGGGCGAGCCAGGCTTCTGTCGGCAGATCGGCGACGGCCGCTAGCTCGGCTGGCGATGCCTCGTCATAGTCCAGAAACCGCGCCGCACCGGGCCGACCCTCATGGCTCTCGTCGATCTCGAAATACCCGAATCGATTGTCGACTCTCTCGCCGTCACCATCGAGAATCTCCATGTGAATTGCCGCGAGCAGCCGTGGTCGCTCCGAGGAATCCTCCCGATCGACTAGGGTGGCGCCCTGGAGGAGATACTCGCCGCAGGTCGACTCGGTGTAGTTGAGCAGCACGTCGAAGAGCGGCTTTCCGGGGCCTAGGAGTTCCGCTGGCGGTTGGTCTTCGATCTCGGCAAAGGCAGGGTCGAAACAGACGAGCGGATATCGCACCGGTAGCTGGGCGCGTCGGCCGAACTCGCGGATGACCGTCGGGATATGCGGAATCTCCCAGCGGCCGGCTGAGCGCCGAATCAGCCGCCCGCCGGCATTTTCGAATGCGGCCTTGAAGAAACCCTCCACAAAGTACGGTTGGAGGCGACGTGTCCGCGCCAGCTGCACGTCACGTTGGTATGGCTGGTGCGGCGCCGGGCGGTACACCTCCGGGCTCAGCGCCTCGGCTTCGATCAAGCGGCGTGCGGCCTCGCCGACGCGCTCGTCGATGACTGTCTCCAGATGCGCGCGAACCGCGGGGTCGTCGCCGTAGCGAACCGCCCGGATGAGGAGTTGGTGCAACGGGATTTCCTCGAATACCTGACCGAGGACATCGAACACCTTGCCCTGAAGAGCCTCGCCCATTTCGCCGAGCTTGATTAGCAGGCGTTCATAGACGGCGCCTTCTCGTGTGTCGGCCGCGACGAGGTTCCACAGGTGGCACATCTCCCGTTGGCCAATGCGGTGGATACGGCCGAAACGCTGCTCCAGTCGGTTCGGGTTCCATGGCAGGTCGTAATTCACCATGAGGTGGGCGACTTGCAGGTTGAGTCCCTCGCCCGCAGCGTCGGTGGCGATTAGCACCCGACATTGCGGATCTGTAGTGAACCGCCGCTGGACTGACAGGCGTTGGTCGCGGTTCAGGGCACCGTGGATCGACACGACGGTCCCTCGTTGCCCCAGCAATTCTCTCGTGCGCTTCACGAGATAGTCGAGAGTGTCGCGGTGCTCGGTGAAGACGATGATCTTACGCACGTCCCCTGCCGAGCCGCGGACCTGCGGCGTGGTCTCCAGCAACCGTCGCAGTTCGTGCCACTTACGGTCGTCGCCGCTGTCGCGCACCTGCTCAGCTGTGGACACCAGCTTGCCGAGCACTGCGATCTCACGCTGGAGCTCGTCTGTTGTCCGGGCGGCGGTAGCGGCGATGACGATCTCGTTCTCGTAATCCTCGCGTTCCCCGACGGGGAACTCCTCGGCGACAGCGTCCACGTCCACGGCGCGTTTGGTCCGGCCGCGGGGACGTGAACCGGCCGTGCTGGCAAGTTCCTGGGTGAGGCGGTCACGCCGGCGTACCAACGACTCCACAATGGCCTGCGGGCTTGAGGCTAGCCGCCGTTGTAACACAGTCATGGCGAAGCCGACCGTAGTGCGCTGCTGGCGATCGATGCTCTCGGCCCGGTTGAATTCAGTGCTGACGTAATCGGTGACCTTGCGGTAAAGCTCTCGCTCGGGTGGTGAGAGGTCGTATCGGACGGTGTACGTAGCGCGCTTCGGAAAGAGCGGTTTGCCTTCGAGGGTGAGCAGATCTTCTTTGGTGCGACGGAGCATCAGCCCTTCGGCACCTGCGGCGTGCGTTCCTTCGCGGTAGCGGCCCTCAAATCGCACCGGGTCGAGCAAGCGCATGAAGAGCTGGAAGTCCTCCTCCTTGCCCGCGTGCGGAGTCGCGGTCATGAGGAGCAGGTGGCGGGTCGAGTCCCGAAGCGCGACGCCAAGTCGATAGCGCGCGGTCGTCTTCACGTCATTGCTCGCCCACCGCGCCGACATCCGGTGGGCCTCATCGACGATGACCACGTGCCACGGCGTACGACCGAAGATCTGGACCAGGTCGCGGCTGCGCGCGACCTGGTCCATCCGGGCGATGATGTGCGTCCGGTGATCGCGCACCGCGCCGGCCGCGACCATCCGATTTACGTCGTCCTGCGCAAGGATCGCGAAGTCCAGCCCAAACTTCTCGCGCAACTCCTGTTGCCACTGCTCAACGAGCCCGCCAGGGGCGACGATGAGGCACCGGTCGAGCCCGCCGCGAAGTTGCAGTTCCCGCACAAACAGCCCCGCCATGATGGTCTTGCCTGCACCGGGGTCGTCCGCCAGCAGGAAACGCAGGGGGATGTGTCGTAGCAAATGCTTGTAGACCGCGTCGAGCTGATGGGGCAGCGGACGATACGAGCCACCCTCATCCGGTTGAGCAGTCGCCTCGAGCCTGATCCGCAGCGCTTCCGCGGCAAGTTTGAATCCCTCGACGGGTGCGTCGTAGAGCGTGCGGCGGTCCTCGAGAAGGACGAGTTCGGACTCATCCGCACGCATGACAATTTGCTGATCGACGGCGCCGTTATTGCGGGTGTAAATAAGGCGCACCGCGTCCACGCCCATCGGAAGCGCGGCAATGACATGGACGATCTCACCGGCGACCACGCCCCGCACTCGGCTACCGGTTTGCAGGTCTTCCAGTCGCAATGTCGCTCCGTTCATGGGTATGCACGCTATGCGCGCTTCCTACGACTTTCGGCGGGCGTATCGAGTGCGAGGATAGTAGCTGGAGCGTGACACGAACCAGCGATCGTTCGGTTGATCAGGCGCACAACCTGGCCGGTACGGGGAGTACGAGACTCGCGCTGTTCGGCTACCGTTCGCGTGGGGTTGCGAGAAGGCTGGTCGCGGAGGTGTCGTGCGCGTCATTTCGGTCGTGAATTACAAGGGCGGCGTGGGAAAGACTACTCTCACGGCCAATCTCGGTGCTGGTCTAGCCGATCGCGGAAAGCGCGTGCTCCTAGTTGACCTCGATCCGCAATGCAGCCTGACGAATTGCTTCTACACGCCGGAGGACTATCAGTTCAAGGTCCGTCCGAAAGCGACGCTGAAACATTGGTACGACAGCTTCAGCGGTGGTCTACCCGCGATGAGCCTAGCCGACCTGACGGTGACGCCGCCGGACGTGAATCACGCTATCGATAGCGCCGCAGGCGGCAAACTCGACCTGCTCGCGTCGGACATCCTGCTGTTTCGTCTCGACCTCGACGCCGCCATCGTGGCTGCGAAGGATGACGTCGACCGTGAGCTCTTCTACCGGCGTCGGTCATTGCTCGACGGGCTGAGGGATAAGGCACTTGGACCGTACGACTATGTGCTGCTCGATTGTCCGCCCGGTTTCGGTCTGCTGACGCAGTCGGCGTTGGTCGCAGGGCGCGATGTACTAATCCCCGCAAAGGCCGACTACATGTCCACCAACGGACTTGATTCGCTCTACTACGCCGTGCATGAATTCCGTCAGGACTATGGCACCCAAGTGCGGAAGTACGGCGGAAAGCACGCCGGTGGGGCATTTGACCTGGGCGAATATTGCGTCATCTTTACGATGGTCCAGTTCAGGAACGGACCGCAGACAGCCAATCGATTTCACATAGACCTGGTCCGAGACAAGCTGCGGATCGCCACGTTCTCCACAATGATCCGGCAGAGTGTCGCGGCCTTCGGCACGCAAGGTCTGGAGGTGCCGCCCATCTTACGGCTGCCGCGTAGCGACCAGATTCGCGGTGAATTAAACGATTTGATCGACGAGTTTCTCCGCCTTTTTGACGGAAGCGCAGGCGCCTCGGGTGCGAGAGTGGCCGCGGCATGAGTGTCACGAGCCTCTCTCTGGGTGTGCTGCAACGGGTCTCCGACTTTCTCGCCGAGCTGCCAGAAGACCAGCTGATCGATTTGGCGGAGGGACGCGCCAGGCTGGCATTCGTCCCGGAAGGTGGGACCGAGCCCGCGCCGCGCCCACGCGCCGCCAAGCGCGCTCCCAGATCTGCTCCAAGTCCGTCCGAGGACACCCTCGCGCTCGTACGGCGGCTCGAGAGTCTGACCAGCCGTGAGCACGCCGCTGCGGAGGTCGGCGGCGTCTCGACCGCCGAGCTGCGCGCGGCAGCCAGAGCCTTGAGCATCCCCAGATCCGGCGCCCTTCGGGTAGCGGACCTGCGGCGGGAAGTCGTAGATGCCACCGTCGGCCGCCGTCTCGACTCCATCGCAACTCGTGGCTTCGAGGGCGCTCGCCCCTAGGACGCGCGGCCGCTTAGAGCGCGTGCACGACAATCGCCGCTCGTGATAGTCGTGAGTCAATCGGGCCGCTCGGTAAGCTTCGCACCGCGGGCCGGTAGCTCAGCCGGTTAGAGCAGGGGACTCATAATCCCTCGGTCGCGGGTTCGAGTCCCGCCCGGCCCACCGTTCGTAGCATTGTGCGAATTGTTGGGTGTGCCTCCGCCGACGTTGGGTCGGCGGAGGCTTTGTCGTCTTGGGGTATCCGGAAGACGGGGATGACCTGCCCGTCGTTGATGTGGATGTCGGCGATGAGGGCTTCGACGAGTTCTTTGCATTGGGCCGGGCTGCCGCTGTTGATGATGCCGCGGATGTGCTGCCGGAGCTGGTGGAGTAGGTCGGCGGCGGGTGGGGTGGGTTCGGCGGCCAGGAGTTCGGCGAGTTCGTCGCGGCGGGTTTGCAGCCTGCTGATGCGGGTTTCGAGGTCGGCAATGCGGGGTGCGCAGGACGCGGCCGTGAGGGTGCCGGTTTCGAATGCGGTGAGGTACCGGTCGATCGCTGCGTTCGCGGCGGTGATTTGGGTGTTGATGGTGGCGAGTTCGTCCCGCCGGCTGCCGTGCCGATCATGGAAGTCTTGCCTGGCCTTGCTGATTGTGTCGGCGAGTAGCTGGGTGTTGGTGGTGAACAGGGTGGCGATCGCCTGCAGGATCGCGTTGTCGAGTTGGCCGGCGTCGATGCGGCCAGCAGGGCACGCCTTCGGGCCGTAGCGGCTTCGGGTGAAGCAGGTGTAGTAGCGGTAGGCCCGTCCTTTGCTGTGCGCGGATGTGCCGACGTATTTGTGGCCGCAGCCGCCACAGCGGATCAGCCCGGTACACCGGTAGTCGCTGTTGGAGGCGGCGCGCTGGGTGTGTTTGTCGCCGCGGACACCACGTAGCCGCTGCGCGGCGTCGAAGGTGTGGGACTGCACCCGGTTTGGTTGACACCTGATCTGTGAGGATCTTGGTCCTCGCTGGAAGGATGTCCACTGTGCCGAAAGCATTCCCCGCAGAGTTCCGCCGTGACGTGGTCGCCTACGCGCGTAGGTCGGATGAGTCGATC
>DASTMZ010000047.1:0-47166 GCA_035713725.1 Micromonosporaceae bacterium | reverse complement strand
TGTTCGAGGTTGACGAACTGGGCCTCGGTGAAGCTCTGTTGCGTCACCGTGCACAGGGATCCGTACGCGTCGTGGAAGTTGCCCGTCTCGAGGTCGTTGAAGAAGTCCTGCGCCGCCAACCGTGGTGGTCCGGTTGGCACGCTCGGATTGCGTACCCCGAAGTAGATCGCGACGACCACCGCGACCGCGAACACGGCGATGACCCACAGCGTCACGCGGGCCGGCCGAGAAAGTGGTTTGCGGCCTTCGGCGGGGGGTTCCGAGGTCTTCGTAGCGGGCATCGAGTCCTCACACCGATCGCAGCGCTAATGACGGGTCGAAGCCGCCGCGCACCGCGGCTCGGGTTCGAGCGCTCACGGTAGCAGGGTTACCCGCGCATTTGGATCACGAAACCGTGCCGACCCTCGGGCGAGCTGGGCGGCGGCAACGCGCCCCACGCGGCCGGTCGCAGAACGCTCAACGCAGCCGGTCCCAGAACGCGACGCAGCCCGCCGACACACGGTCGACGGGCCGCGCAGTGCTTTGCGGAGGAGGTCAGTTGACGCTGAGCAGATCCACGACGAACACCAGGGTCTCCCCTGGTTTGATGACGCCCGCGGCGCCGCGGTCACCGTAGCCGAGGTGGGCCGGGATGGTGAGTTGACGGCGGCCGCCGACGCGCATGCCGGCGACGCCGTTTTCCCAGCCCTTGATCACCTGGCCGGCGCCGAGGCCGAATCGGAACGGCGAGTTGCGATCCCAGGACGAGTCGAATTCCTTGCCGTCGGAGTGCGCGACGCCCACGTAGTGCACGATCACGTCGCGGCCTGGCGTGGCCTCGGGACCGTCACCGACGACGATGTCGTCGATCATCAGTTCGCTGGGCGGCGGGCCGGTCGGCACGTCGACGGATGGCTTGCTTTCATTCATAACGACCACCCTAGGCGCGGTGCTCAGCACCGGCACCCGGTCGGGGAATTCTGCGGGCCACCAGGTGGCTGCGGCGGGTCGGCGCCTCCCGACCGGGCCACGGTTCGCGATCGGTACGCGACACCAGCGCGAAGCCGGCATCGGCGAGATCGGCGGTGACCACGTCCGGGTCGAGGAAGTGGAAGTCGAGGTCGACGGCGCGGCCCCACCAGTCCGTGACGTGCGCGACGGTGCCCGGCTGCTGCTCGGCGTTCTCGATGTGGAACGACACGAGAAGCCAACCGTCGGTACGGATCGCTCGCGCGAGTTCGGCGAACGCGCGGCGACGCTGTTCGGTGTCGAAGTGCACGATGGAATACGCGGTCACCGCGCCGGCCCACGCGGCGTCCGGCTCGCCGAGCCCGCCGACGTCCGTCATCGAACCGATGCGAAACTCCGCCTCCGGTACGCGGCGCTTCGCCTCGGCCACCATGGCGGGCGACACGTCGACGCCGACCGTGTCGAGGCCGAGATCGTGCAGGTGCGCCGTGACGTGACCGGGACCGCACCCGACGTCACCGACCCGCGGTGCCCCGCCGGTTGCCAATCCCGCGTCGAGGTCATCACGCACCAGCTCGGCGAATAGCCGGTAAAGCGCGCGGTCCACCGGCTTGGCGGGAAGCTCACCGAACAACTCCGCGGCGTACGCATCGGCGACCGCGTCGTAGCTTCGCCGTAGAGCGTCGGTTCCGCGCGTGCTGACGTCGCCGACCGAGCGAGTCGGAGCCGGGTCGGACCCGCCCGTCAACACGTCACCGAACGCCGAACGCGGCGCGGTGGAACTCCCACGCGTCGGCGACGATGTCGTGCAGTGCGGGTCGCTGTGGCGTCCAGCCGAGCCGGGTACGCGCCTTGTCGACGGCGGCGAAACTGACCATCGGATCACCCGGCCGGCGCGCCGCCAGCGTCACGGGGACGGCGCGGCCGGTGACCTCGCGTACCGCGTCGATGACCTGCTTGTTGCTGTGCCCGACGCCGGTGCCGAGGTTGTAGAGCTCGTACGCGCCCGACTCGATCGCGTCAAGCGCAAGCAAATGCGCGCTCGCGAGGTCGGCCACGTGGACGTAGTCGCGCACGCACGTGCCGTCGGCGGTCGGGTAGTCGTCGCCGTAGAGCAACAGCATGTCGCGCTGACCGCCGGCGACCTGGAGCACGATCGGGATCAGGTGGCTCTCTGGCTCGTGGCGCTCGCCGAGCAACCCGACCGCGCCGGACGCGTTGAAGTAGCGCAGGCTGGCCGCACCGATGCCGTACGCCGTGCAGTGCGCCGCGATCATCATCTCCACGCTGAGTTTGGTGGCGGCGTACGGGTTCAGCGGCGCGGACGGTGCATCCTCGCGCAGCGGCTCGGGCGAGCTCTCGGTCGGGTCGGCCCGGTAGATCGACGCCGTCGAGGAAAAGATCAGCCGCGGTGTCCCGGCCGCCCGCATCGCCGACAGCACGTGGTACGCACCGATGACGTTCTCGTACCAGTAGAAGTCCGGACGCGCGACCGACTCGGCCACCTCGATCTTCCCGGCGAAGTGCAACACCGCGTCGAAGCCGGCGTCCGGGGTGAGCACCGACGCGATCTCCTGTACCGGCAGCTTGTGGAACGTCGCCTGCTCCGGCAGGTTCTCGGCGAACCCGGTCGACAGATCGTCGACGACGGTCACGTCATGGCCGGCATCGACGAGCTGGTGGGTGACCACGCTGCCGATGTAGCCGGCACCGCCGGTGACGAGAACGTTCATAGGTCGCGATCGTATCGGCTGCGGCTCGGCGCCTCGGCGGCGCCTATCGATTCACGTTGGCGCGAGCGAAACCGTCCGCTTCGCGTCGCAGGCTGCGTGCGAGCGAACCGGTCCGGCCGACCCGGGCAAGCTCCGGCGGCGGTACGACGAGCAACCGGCACCGTGCCCGCCGCGCGCAGTATCGAACGACCACGGTGCGGTTGAGATGCCAGCCGCTTTCTGGCGCGCCGATGACGAGCAGGTCGTCGGCGCGATCGGCCTGCGCGACGAGCACTTTCTCGGGCAATCCTTCACAGACGATCATCTGTACCGACAGGTCGTCCGGCGGGCCGCCCATCGCCGCTGAGAACGCGGCGGTCAGCGTGTGCTCCGCCTGACGCGCGATCTCCTGGCGCCAGATGCGTGTCGCGCCGTCCCGCCACCCGGACTTGAATGCCCATGCGCGCACCGCGATCAGCTCCGCGCCGTGCAACCGCGCCTCGTCCACCGCTACCCGGATCGCGGCCAGGCCGGCGAGCGTGGGGCTCACACCCACCACCACGCGCGTCGTCTTGGTGCTCATGCTGTATCCCGCTCGATGCGTCCCGTCGTACCCGGATACGGGCACCACTCCAGTGTGCCCCTGTCACGGGCGGCCGTGCACCCTCCCCTCGAAGCGGCACCGACAGCGCGCGCGACGTGACGAGAATGGCGGGTGAACTGTTCCGCGCCGCGGTGGATACCCACACGAGGCGCCGACGATCGGAGGTCGACGTGCTCGCCTGGCAGGTGACAACGCCCGCACCGCTCGCCTCACGTCCACTTGGCGCGGTGGAGCGAGACCTACCCGAACCCGGCGCTGGCGAGATCCGGCTCCGGGTCGCGGCGTGTGCCGTATGCCGCACCGATCTGCACGTGACCGAGGGAGACCTGCCGGTGCACCGGTCACCGGTGGTACCGGGCCACCAGATCGTCGGGTACGTGGACCGGCTCGGGACCGGCGTGACCGATTACGCCGACGGCGACCGCGTGGGCGTCGCCTGGCTGCGCTACACCGACGGCGAGTGCGCCTACTGCCGCCGCGGCGACGAGAACCTCTGCCCGGCATCACGCTACACCGGCTGGGACGCCGACGGCGGGTACGCCGAATACGCGGTCGCGCCCGCGGCGTACGTCTACCGGCTCCCGGACGGGTACTCGGACGAGGAGGTGGCGCCGCTGTTGTGCGCTGGGATCATCGGGTACCGCGCGTTGCGGCGCGCCGCCGTACCGGCTGGTGGCCGGATCGGGCTCTACGGCTTCGGCGCGTCCGCGCACCTTGCCGCGCAGGTCGCGCTCGCCGAGGGGGCACGAGTGCATGTGCTGACGCGCGGCGATGCGGCCCGACGACTCGCGCTCGAGTTGGGTGCCGCGTCGGCCGGTGACGCGTACGACGAACCACCCGAGCCGCTGGATTCGGCGATTCTGTTCGCGCCGGTGGGTGACCTGGTGCCAGTGGCACTTGCCGCGCTGGATGCCGGCGGCACGCTCGCGATCGCCGGCATTCACCTGACCGACATCCCGCCGCTGAACTACGAACGGCACCTGTTCCGGGAACGTACGCTGCGCAGCGTCACCGCGAACACGCGCGCCGATGGTCGCGAGTTCCTCGACCTCGCCGCACGGCATCGGCTCACGGTGACAACGACGCCGTACCCGCTGACCCGGGCCGACGAAGCGCTCGACGACCTGGCTGCCGGTCGGGTCAACGGCGCCGCGGTGCTGATCCCGTCCTGACGCGCACCCGCTTGGTGCCAGCTCATCGCGTGCGCGCGGCACCGAGCAGGCGGGCGATCTCCTCGACGATCGCTTGCTCCTCGTCGGTCGGCACCACGCATACCGCGACCCGTGCGCCGCCCGCCGAGATCACGCTCGCGCCGGACACCCCGTCGTTGGCCGCCTCGTCGTTGGCAGCGGCGTCGAGTGCGATGCCGAGCCGTTCCATGCCGCGCAGCGACCGGGCGCGCACCACCGCGCTGTGTTCACCGACCCCGGCGGTGAAGACGATCGCGTCGAGCCGGCCGAGCACAGCATGATAGGCCCCGACGTATTTGCGGATCGCGCGGCAATACACGTCGAGCGCCAGGTTCGCGTCCGCGTCGCCGTTCGCGGCACGCTGCGACACGGCTCGTACGTCGTTGTCGCCGCACATCCCGACTAGCCCGGATCGCTTCTCGTAGAGCGTGTCCACATCGTCCGGTGCCCAGCCGGACCGGATCAGATGGAACGCGATCGACGGATCGAGGTCACCGGACCGCGATCCCATCACCAGGCCGGCAAGCGGAGTGAAGCCCATGGATGTGTCGACGCTGACCCCGCCGGCGAGCGCGGTCGCACTCGCGCCGTTGCCGAGATGCAGCACGATCATGTTGAGTTGCGTCGTCGGACGGCCGAGCAGTTCGGCCGTCCGGTCGCGGACGTAGCGCACCGAGATGCCGTGGAACCCGTAGCGCCGGATGCCGAGCGTGGCCGCGACGTCGCGGTCGATCGGGTACGTCGCCGCGGCGGCCGGCAACGTGGCGTGAAACGCGGTGTCGAACACCGCGACGTGCGGCACGTCGGGATACGCGCGGCGACCCGCCCGGATGACGGCCAGCGCCGCCGGGTTGTGCGCGGGCGCGAACGGCGTCCACCGGTCGATGATCGTCTCGACGGAGTCGTCGACGACCACCGGGGCACGCAACTCGTCGCCGCCGTGTACGACCCGGTGCCCGACCGCAACGAGGCGATCCAGCGTCCGGCGTGCCGCCTCGTCACCCCGGAGCGTGGCGAGCGCGGTGTCGGCGGCGGCGGCGTGGTCGACCGGCCCGTCCGCTTCGCCGATGTGTTCGATGACACCGGCGACGACGTCCCGGCCCATCTCGATCAGACGGAACTTCAGCGTGGCGGAGCCGGCGTTGAAGACCAGGATCGGCGCGGTGTCGACCATGCGACCACGGTACGGCCAGCGCGGCCGATATGGCGTCGAGCGCGATGGTTCCGGCGCGCTCGCGCCGGGTAGCTGCTTGACTTGGGACTGCCCGGGACCGCGAACCGGAAGGAACCGCGATGACCTCGACCTCAGTGGCACCGGACACGATGTGGGTGGTCGACGGTGCGCCGCTCGACACCGACGAGCTTGCCCGGATGGACGCGCACTGGCGCGCCGCGAACTATCTGTCGGTCGGCCAGATCTACCTGATGGACAATCCGCTGTTGCGACGGGAGCTGCGCTCGACGGACGTCAAGCCGCGGCTGCTGGGGCACTGGGGTACGACGCCGGGGCTGAACCTGGTCTACACGCACCTGTCGAGGATCATCGCGAACCGTGGTCAGCAGGTCATCTATCTCGCCGGTCCGGGGCACGGTGGCCCGGGGATGGTCGCCAACGCGTGGCTGGACGGGACGTACAGCGAGCTCTATCCGCACGTCGCGCGGAACGAGCAAGGGATGGCGCGCCTGTTCAAGCAGTTCTCGTTCCCGGGCGGCGTGCCGTCACACGTGGCGCCCGAGACGCCTGGCTCGATTCACGAGGGCGGCGAGTTGGGCTACTCGCTCGCGCACGCGTACGGCGCCGTGCTCGACAATCCGGAACTCGTCGCGGCCTGCGTCATCGGTGACGGCGAGGCGGAAACCGGTCCACTCGCGACCGCGTGGCACAGCAACAAGCTGCTCGACCCGGTCGGCGACGGTGCCGTGCTGCCGATCCTGCACCTGAACGGCTACAAGATCGCGAACCCGACGCTGCTTGCCCGGATCGGCGACGACGAGCTCGCCGCGCTCCTGTACGGCTACGGCTACGCGCCGTACCTGGTCGAGGGCGACGATCCACGACTTGTGCACCATTCGATGGCAGCGACACTGGACGCGGTGTTCGACGAGATCGCGACGATCCAACGCCGCGCTCGCACCGGCTTGGACGCCGGCCGGCCGCGGTGGCCGATGATCGTGCTGCGTACCCCGAAGGGCTGGACCGGTCCGAAGGTGGTGGACGGTAAGCCGGTTGAGGGCACGTGGCGCGCGCATCAGGTGCCGTTGCCGGCGGCCCGCAACGACGCCAAGCATCTGGCGCAATTGGTGGAGTGGATGCGCTCCTACCGGCCGGAGGATCTCTTCGACGCGGCCGGTGCGCCGCGCGCCGATCTGGTGGGCTGGCTGCCGCCCGGCGACCTGCGGATCAGCGCGAATCCGAACACGTTCGGCGGCGCACACCCGCGCGAGCTCGAGCTTCCGGACTTTCGTACCCACGGTGTGAAGGCCGGCGCCACCGCGGAGCCGACGCGGGTGCTCGGTGGCTGGCTGCGTGACGTGATGGCGGCGAACCTGCCGCACCGCAACTTCCGCATTGTCGGGCCCGACGAAACCGCGTCGAACCGGCTGGAGGCGGTCTACGACGTGACCGGCAAGGCGTGGCAGGCGACCGTGCTCGACGTCGACGAGAACCTCGACCCGCACGGCCGCGTCATGGAGGTGCTGTCTGAACACACCTGCCAGGGCCTGCTCGAGGGCTATCTGCTGACCGGGCGACACGGCCTGTTCAGTTGCTACGAGGCGTTCGTCCACATCGTCGACTCGATGTTCAACCAGCACGCGAAATGGCTCAAGGTCACCCGGCATCTGGACTGGCGCCGGCCCATCCCGTCGCTGAACTACCTGCTCACGTCGCACGTGTGGCGGCAGGACCACAACGGCTTCTCGCACCAGGATCCGGGTTTCATCGACCACGTCGCGAACAAGAAGGCCGAAGTGGTGCGCGTCTACTTGCCGCCGGACGCGAACACCCTGTTGTGCACGATGAACCACTGCCTGCGCAGCCGCGATTACGTCAACGTGGTGGTGGCCGGAAAACAACCCGAGCCGACCTGGCTGGACATCGACGACGCCGACCGGCACTGCGCGCGCGGCCTGGGCATCTGGGCGTGGGCATCGAACGACGACGGCGACCCCGACGTGGTGCTCGCGGCCGCCGGTGACGTACCCACCATGGAGATCCTCGCGACCGCCGACATCCTTCGCCACGAGCTGCCCGACCTACGGGTACGCGTGGTCAACGTCGTGGACCTCATGCGACTGCAACCGGACAGCCAGCACCCGCACGGGCTGCCCGACGCCGAGTTCGATGCGATCTTCACCACCGACCGGCCGGTCATCTTCGCCTATCACGGATACCCGTCACTGATCCATCGCCTGACCTATAAGCGATCCGGCCATCAGCACCTGCATGTGCGCGGCTACCAGGAAGAGGGCACCACCACCACACCGTTCGACATGTTGGTGCGCAACGAGATGGACCGCTTCCACCTCGTGATCGACGTGATCGATCGGGTACCCGGACTCGCGCGCAAGGCGGCCGTGCTCCGACAGGCCATGGTCGACAAGCACGCCGACCACCACGCGTATGTCACCACGTACGGCGAAGATCTACCCGAAGTCCGCGATTGGGTCTGGTCGCGCTGAGCCGGCGCGGGTCGGTCGGTCGCGCCCGGCCGACCTCACGCGGCGCGCGGTCCGCGCACCCGAGCCGCTGGCCGAGGTCGGCTACGTCGCGAACTCCAACGAACCGTTGCGCCGGCCGCGTTGCACGAATCGGCCGAAGGTCAGCACGCAGAGCACGAGCCAGCCGGTCGCGACGCCGGCCTCGGCGAGCGCCTGCAGCCCTGCGGCGCCGAGGTTGCCGGCGAGCACATCGCGCACCGCGATCAGCCCGTGCGTGATCGGCAGGAAACGGGACACCCACGCGATGGGTCCCGGGTAGGCGTCCAGCGGGACATTCACGCCGCAAAGCGCCATCAGCGCGACGATCCCGACGTTGACCACGACGCTGTTCAGGCCACGGAAGCCGAGCACGACACCGCCGAGGAACGTGCCGAGGCTGTACGCCGACGCTGCGATCAGGATCGTCAACGGGACGATGAGCAGCACCCGCGGCCAGGGCAGCGGCAGCCCGAACACCGGCCCGAGGAGGAACAGCGCGCCGAGTGCGGACACCGTGCCGTCCACGACCAGATAGACGCCGTGCGAGGCCAATACCAACACGGGACTGGTCGGGCTCGCGGCGATGAGTGGCAGCGTGCCGGTGCTCCGCTCCCAGCTGACCATGTTCAACGCGAACACGCCCTCCATGGCGGCGATCATGATCGCGTTGCCGACGAGCAGGAACCAGACCTGCTGATTCGCGCCCAGCAGCCGGCCGATGAGCGCAAAGAACGTCACTTGTGACATGACGCGTACGAGCCAGCCGCCCAGCCAGCTCTTCCACGTGTAGATGGACGTGTAGTCGTACGCGCCGCTCAGCACGGAATAGCGCATGACGCGCAGGGAGCTCATCATCGCAGTGCCAACTCTCCGCTGCTTCGCGCGTGGCGCAGGATGCGGGACATGAACGCGGTCGCCAGACCGAGTGCGACGACGGCCAGCAGCGCGATCATCGCGAGGTCGAACGCCGCGCCCTGAATCGGCCCGGCGGAAAGACTGCCCCGCAGCAGCTTCGACGACCAGGACAGGAACACAATGTTGGTGGCCGGTTGTAGCCAGCCCGGCAACAGCGCGATCGGCACGAGGATGCCGCCGAGCAGGTAGACCGGGTAGCTCGCGGAGTTCGAGAACGTCACCGCCGTCCGGCTCAGCACGAACAGATTCGCCATGAACAGCGACGTCGTCGTCATCGCAATGAGCGTGAGCACCAGCGACGCGGTGAACACGTACGGGTGGTGGATGGTCACGTTGGTACGCAGCACGTACCGGCCGAACACCCATACCTCGCCGAACGCCACCGCACCCGCGAGCAACATGGTCGAGATCCGTCCGACGATCACCGAGACGAACCCGACCGGCGCCGCGACCAGATATTCGATCGTCCCTTCCCAGCGCTCGGTCTGAATGACCCACCCGCCGTTGAAGATGGCGAACCACCACAGCGACATGTAGAACGGCGCGATCATCGCGTAGCCCGACAGGTCGCCGCGACCGCCGTGGCGCAGCACCATGGTGAACACGACCGTGAACAACGGCGCGGTGAGCAGCGGGATCAGCGAGTCGGGATAGTTGCGGAAGAACGACAGCTGCAGCCGGAACCCGGAGCGGAATCCGCGCACCGCTACACCTCCAGTCCGCGGTCGCCGATCAGGCCGACGTACACCTCTTCGAGACTGGGCCGCGACGTGCGGACGTCGACGACGCCCGCCTCGACGATCACCTTCAGCACGACCGGTACGTGCTCGTCGCCGTCCACGTTGATCCGGTGGCCGTCGTCCGACTCCACGATGCTCTCCACACCGGGCAGCGCGGCGACGCGGTCGAGCAGTTCGCGGTCCGCGCCCTCGACGTCGACGCGCTGGAAGCGAGACACGAGACGGCCGAGCGATCGCGGCGACTCGGTGGCCAGGATGCGGCCGTGGTCGATCAGCGTCACCCGGTCGCAGAGCACCTCGGCTTCAACCATGTCGTGCGTGGCCAGCAGGATCGTCGCTCCCTCGGCGCGGATCTCGGAGATCAGCGTGCGAAACTCGCGCGCCGCGATCGGGTCCATGCCGGTGGTCGGCTCGTCGAGGAACAGCACCTTCGCGCCGGCGACGAGGCCGCGCGCCAGGTGCAGCCGCTGCTTCATGCCGCGCGAGAACGTCTCCACCTTGACGTCGGCCTTCTCGGCGAGCCCGACGCGCTCGAGCAGCGCCGCGGCCCGCGCCTTGATCTGTGCACCGGGCAGCCGGTAGAGCGATGCCCAATATTCGAGGTTCTGTCGCGCGGTCAGCCGCGTGTAGAGCCCCCGCTCCCCACCGAACACGATGCCGATCAGCGGGCGGACCGCCTTCGCGTCGTGCACCACGTCGTGCCCGAGAATCTCGGCGCGACCGGAGGTCGGCAGCAGCACCGTGGTGAGGATCTTCACCAGCGTCGTCTTGCCCGCGCCATTCGGCCCGAGCAGTCCATGCACCTCGCCCTCGTCGACGTCGAGGCGGACGCCGTCGAGCGCCTGCACTGCCGGCTGCTTACGCGGTTGAAAGGTGCGTACGAGATCGATGACCGTTACTGCCTGCGGTCGTGGCGACATGCGCGAGATGTTATCGACGATGTGTCGCGCGGTCGCGGGAGTTATTTCGGCGCGCCGTATCCGGCGCCGTGACGCGGGCGGCTAGGCGACGCTACCTGGCGTGCGGTCCTGCATCTCCCACGCATGGTCGAGCACGTGCCAGGCCGTCCGGCGAGCCAGGTAGCGCGGCGGCCAGGTGCCGGCCGCCGACTCGCCGCCGGGCCATGGCCTCGACAGCGCGGCCACGATGTCGGCGCGCAACGCCTCGATCGCGGCCTTGTCGGCCAGCGCCGGCGGTTTGTGCTTCACACCGAGCTTGCGGGCGTACGACGCCTCGGCGCCGAGCACGTGGTCGTTCATCTTGTCGCGGTCTCGGCCGCCACCCCGCGGGCCCTTGGTCAGCTCCTCCGGCGTGCGCCCGACGATGTCGTCGAACTCGTCCCACGTGGCGGCGAGGAGCGCGCCAAGTCGCTTGCCCTCAGCGCCGCTGACCGGATCGAGGTCGGCGGCGGCGACCTTCTCCGGTGCGCCGAAGTCGGTCGTCGTCGATCCAGGGATCCGCTCGACAACGGTGAACGTATCGGCCGGCAGCGCGAGCTTCGTGCGCTTGACGACCGGGGCGTAGCGCTCCAAATAGCCGGCAAGCGCATCCAGGGCGCTCTCCTCATCGCGGCCCGAGCGGCACCACCCCGGCCAGTCGATCGCCGCGGCGAACACCCGCTTCTTGCCGATCTCCAGATACACGCGCGTTGTGTTGCTCGTCGCTGTGCTGATCGTGGTTGCGCTGTTCGTCGCCGAGCGCTTCGTCGCCATGCGCACAGTCTGGACCAGGATTCCGACAGCACGCGATGGCGACGCCGGCCAGCGACGCCGGGACGTCACCGGTGTGCACGATGCCGAGGCGTCGCGTCGCGCGCGTCAACGCGACGTAGAGGTCATTCGCGCCACGCGGCGACGCGGCCACGATCGTCGCCGGTTCGACCACGAGTACGGTGTCGAACTCGAGACCCTTGGCCTGGCGTACGGTCAGCACCACCACGGGGGCGGTGAGGTCCGCGTCGTCACCGGACGACGACTCAGGCAGCGCCGAGCGCGCCGTCGCGAGGCACTCGACCGGCACGAGCACGGCGAGCCGGCCGTCACCGAGGTGGCCGAGTTCGGCGTCGACCGCATCACGTACGCCCGTGGCGAGGTCGGCCACACGCCGCCGCCATGGTGAGTCGCCCACGGATCGGATCGAGGTCGGTGCCTCGGCGGCCGGATCGATGTCGTGCAGCACCCGGCTTGCCACCGCCATGATTTCGGCCGGCGTACGGTAGTTGACCGTCAATCCGCGTGACCTGAAGCGCTCGGCGACGAACGGCGCGAGCGCGGCCGACCACGACGCGGTCCCGGCCGGCGCACTGGTCTGGGCGACGTCGCCGACCAACGTCATCGACCGACTCGGGCACCGGCGCATGAGCATCCGCCACGCCATCGGGGACAGTTCCTGTGCCTCGTCGACGATCACGTGACCGTACGCCCATTGGCGATCCGCGGCCGCGCGTTCCGCAACCGTACCGGCGGCGCCGTCGACCTGTCGCTCGGCGAGGCGCGACGGATCGATCAGGTCGAAGGCCATCAGCACCTCTTCGTCGTCGTCGATGTCGCGCGAGAGGATGTCGAGCACGCCCGAGGCGTACGCGTGCCGCCGCGCCGACTCGGCCTCGTCGAGCGCGCGTTCCTCGATGTCGTCCACGCCGAGCAACTCGGCCGCCTCGTCGAGCAGCGGCACGTCCGCCACCGTCCAGCACGCCACCGGATCACGGCGTAGCAGTCGCCGCTGTGCCGGATCGAGGTCGGCGGCCGCCGAGTCGAGCGCGAGCGGGTCGGCGTAGAGGTCGGTGAGCAGCCGCTCGGCGGTGAGCTCGGGCCACAGCTCGTCGAGTGCCGCGCAGATCGACTCGCTTGCGCGCAGGTCGTCGCGGATCGCCGCGAGGTCGCCGCCAGTCAACAGGTTCGCCCCGCCGCGGACGTCCGCGCCGATCCAGTCCGCGACCTGGCCGGCCAGGGCGTTGACCAGGTAATGCCGGAACACGCGTCGGGCCGGGTTGTGCGGCAGCCTAGTCGCGAGCGTGCGGCTCCGCGCCGCCGCCACCATGTCGGGCTGGATGACGACCGTGTCGGCGTCGAACTCGACCTCCCACGGATCATCGGGGATGCGTTGCCGATCCGCCACCGCCCGGGCAATCACGTCGGCCATCGCCGCGCGCCCCTTGACCTCCGCGGTCGCGTCCGGCTCCTCGAACTGTGCGTGTACGCCCGGATAGAGGTCGCCGACGGTGGCCAACACCACGGCGGTCTCACCGAGGCCGGGCAGCACCTCGGCGATGTAACTCAGGAACGTCGCGTTCGGCCCGACGATCAACACGCCGCGCGATGCCAGCGTGTCGCGATGGTGATACAGCAGGTACGCGGCCCGGTGCAGCGCGACCGCGGTCTTGCCTGAGCCGGGGCCACCCTCGACGACGAGGACGCCACCCTGGTTCGCGCGAATGATCGCGTCCTGCTCGGCCTGGATCGTCTCGACGATGTCGCCCATCCGACCGGTACGGCTCGCGGACAGCGCGGCGAGCAGCGCCGTCTCGCTGGTCAGGTCACCGGATTCGGCGTCGGTAGCCGGCCTCGCGTTCGCGCCGACGTCGAGCGTCTCGTCGTGTACGCCGGTCACGGTCCGCCACGACGTACGGATCTGTCGGCGGCGGGTCACCGACTCGGGGTTCGCGACCGTCGCCACATAAAACGGACGCGCGGCCGGCGCCCGCCAGTCGACCAAAAGCGGCTCGTCATCGATATTCGGCGACGCGTCGACAGCCCGCTGCAAACCGATGCGACCGATGTGCCGGGATGAACCGTCGGTGAAATCGAGACGACCGAAAACCAGACCGTTGGCGACCGCGTCGTATTGCGATATCTGGCCGGCATACATCGCGCTGGCCGCATCGCGCTGACTGCGTTGTTGATGGTTCGTGCTGGGCTCGGCGAGCACCGCCGCAAGTCGCGCGCCGGCCTGTTCGCGCAGGTCATCCAGGCGGCCATAGAGGACGGACACGTAAGCTTGTTCGTCGGCCAAATCGTTTGACACGCGTGCTCCTCGTGCGCTATTGTCTTATGCAGAGAAATTGATGACAGTCCTGACGGCGCGACAATCAAGTCGAAAGAACGTCGACGCATCGTTTCTCAACTAACTCGTTACTTGACTAACTCAGATCTCGCCATACTGCAAGCGACCAGATTACCTGGTCGCTATTTTTGTGCCCATCATCCGGCTGGTGTATTTCGAATGAGCTTTTCGGACCCGAGAATTGGTCGAGCCGATGATACCGAGCACCGGCTACCCGGCCGCGCGACCAGCGGCCTCGTTCGCATCGGCGACACGGTGCGCCGGCCCGCCGGCCCGTGGACGGACTCGGTGGACGCCGTGCTCGCGCACCTCCGCGACGTCGGTTTCACCGGCGCTCCCCGGCCGCTCGGTCGCGACGAATCCGGGCGGCAGATCGTCGAGTTCGTACCCGGTGAGATGTGCGACGAGGCCGGCACGTTCTCGTTGGCGGATCTCGCGTCGGTCGGCGCGTTCGTCCGTGACCTGCACGAGGCGCTCGCCACGTTTGTGCCGCCGCACAACCCGCGGTGGCAGGTGGTGATCCCGCCGGATCGCGAGGAGCAGATCGTCCACCACGACGTCGCACCGTGGAACCTCGTCCGGTCCGCGCGCGGCTGGGTACTGATCGACTGGGACGCGGCGGCGCCCGGGTCGAGGTTGTGGGACCTCGCGTACGCGGCGCAGGCGATGGCCGGGCTGAACGCGGACCGACCAATCGAGGACTCCGCGCGACGTCTGCATGTATTCGCCGACGCGTACCGGCTCGACGCCGCCGAGCGGCCAGCGCTCGCCCGCGTGCTCCCGGTGCGCGCTCGCGCCATGTACGACATGCTCGCCGGCGCCGCGCGCGACGGCCGCGAACCGTGGGCCGGCATCCACGCCACAGATGGTGCCTACTGGCGACAGACCGCCGACTACCTCGACGCACACGTCGACGTATTCACGTCGACGCTCACCGATGACAGGCGCTAGCCTGGCAAACATGACGCACGCGACCGCCGCCCGAAGCGGCCGGATGATGCCCCCGCCGAGGGGCTGCTGACGCGCGTCTAAGTCGCAAGCGAGTCCCGACGACGGGGCCCGCGCGACACCACGATCGCGACGTCACCGATACGACGATCGCGACACCACCATCGGGCTCCGTCTCCGACCAACGCGGCCAATATCGGCCGATCACGGAGGCACCGATGACGACGTATCTGACCACCACGATCCCGTACGTGAATGCCGCGCCACATCTCGGCTTCGCGCTCGAGGCCGTACAGGCCGACGTGCTCGCCCGGCACGCACGGCTGCGCGGCGAACCGGTGCGACTGCTGTCCGGCACCGACGACAACTCACTGAAGAACGTGCTGGCGGCCGACGCGGCCGGAGTCGACGTGGCGACATTCGTGGATGCGAACGCGGACCGCTTCGCGGCGCTCGCCGGGCCACTGTCGCTGACGTACGACGACTTCATCCGTACCAGCCGCGATCCGCGGCACCGTGTCGGAGTCGAGGCACTCTGGCGCGCCTGTGAGGCGTCCGGCGACCTCTACCGCGACACGTACGAAGGGCTCTACTGCGTCGGCGGCGAGCACTACGTCACGCCAGACGAGCTCGAGGCGGGCGGCATCTGCCCGGAGCACCGCACGCCACCGCAGCCGCTCAGCGAGACGAACTGGTTCTTCCGCCTGTCCCGCTACGCCCCGCGCATCGAGGCCGCGATCGAGTCCGGCGAGCTGACCGTGACGCCCGACGCCCGCCGCAACGAGGTGCTGGCGTTCATCCGAGCCGGTCTCCGCGACCTGTCGATCTCGCGGTCGCAGGCGCGGGCACGCGGTTGGGGCATCCCGGTGCCAGGCGACCCGGGACAGGTGGTCTACGTGTGGTGGGACGCGCTTGGCAACTACGTGACGAGTTTGGGCTACGGCGACCCGAGCGGCGACACCACACTGCTCGACAGGTGGTGGAACGCCGCCGACCGCCGCGTACACCTGATCGGCAAGGGCGTGCTGCGGTTCCACGCGGTTTACTGGCCAGCGCTGCTGCTGTCCGCGGGATTGCCGCTGCCGACCCACATCCGGGTGCACGACTATCTCACGGTCGGTGGGCGCAAGATCAGCAAATCCGACGGTACGGGCGTCGACCCGGTAGCGCTGGTCGACACGTACGGAGTCGACGCGCTGCGTTGGTGGCTGCTGCGCGACGTACCGCGTGTCGGCGACGCCGACTTCACCGTCGAGCGACTCGAGGCACGGGCCGCGGAGGATCTGGCCGGCGGCATCGGCAACGTGGTCAACCGCGTCACGACGATGGTTCACCGGTTCCGCGACGGCGTGCCGCCTCGACTAGCCGGTGACCCGCCGGACGACGCGAAGGAGCTCGTCGCCGCATGCGACCGTGCGGCGGCGACGATCGATGCGGCGCTCGACGACGGCGACTACCGCGCGGCGACCGCCGCGATCCTGGACGTCGTCGGTGCGGCGAACCGGTGCATCGAGGCGACCGCGCCGTGGTCGCTCGCGAAGGCAGCGGCCGCTGGTGACGCCGACGCGGCGCTACGGCTCGATGCACTTCTCGCGGTGCTGGTGCACGCATGTCGGGTGGTCGGGACCGAACTCGCGCCGTTGCTACCGGACGCCGCCGCTCGGGTCGCGCACGCATGCCGCGCCGACGACGTGAGCGGTCGGTTGCCCGTACCCGTCAAGGTTTTCGACTTGCCTAGCGCGGACCGTCACAGCCAACCCTTGCGCCGGAAGGTGAGGTAGAGGATCACCGCGAGCCCGACCGTGACCGCCGACGACACCCAGAAGCCCCAGGGCTGCCCGAAGCCGGGATAGGGCACGTTCTGGCCGTAGAAGCCGGTGATCGCGGTCGGCACCGCGATGATCGCCGCCCAGCTCGTGACCTGCTTCATCACGACGTTGAGCCGGTTGCCGCGCACCGTCAGATGCGTTTCGTAGATGTTGCCGACCAGGTCGCGAAGCGAGTCAGTCCACTCACCGGCGCGTAGCACGTGGTCATACACGTCCTGGAAATACGGCATCGTGCCCGGCGCAATAATGTGCAGGTCGCGGCGCATCAGCGTGTTCACGACCTCGCGCATCGGTGTCACGACGCGGCGCAGCATCACGAGCGACTTGCGGAGCTCGAACGTCCGCCGCTGCATCGTCGCGTCGCGGATGTTGTCGGAGAACAGCGTGTCCTCGAGCGACTCCAGATCCGAGTCGAGGCTCTGGATTGCGTCGAACTGCGTGTCGACGATGTGATCGAGCAGGCCGTGCAGCAGGAACCCGACGCCGCCGCCGGCGAGTTCCGGGTCCGCGGAGTCCCATCGCTGCATCACGTCCTTGATGTCGAACCGTTCGTTCTTGCGCACCGTGACGAGCGCGCGCGGCAGGATGAACGCGGCGACCTCGTTCGTCTCCAGGGTGGCCGTCTCGTCGTCGAGCCGGACCGAATAAGCCGTCAGGAACAGATGGCTGGCGTAGTGGTCGAGCTTCGGCCGCTGATGCGGATGGACGGCGTCCTCGACCGCAAGATGGTGGAGACCCAGCTCCTCGCTGATCGACGCGAGATCCTCCTCGGTCGGCTCGCACAGGTCGAACCAGACCACCGTGTCCTTCTCCTCGAGGTGGTCGGAGACGTTCGCGATCGGAAAGCCCTCGTCGATCAGTTGGCCGTCTCGATAGCAGCGGGTCAGGCCCATACCGCACACCATAAGCCGTGTACCTGGCACGGCTGACGGCCCGCGGCGTCGTACCGTATGGCGGTGACCGAGCCGCTCGTCATCGCGCCGCTCCGCGCGCCGGCGGACGTGATCACGGCGGAGGTGATCGCGTGGTGCGAGATCGTCTCGCAGGGCCGGCTCGACGACTCGGGCACGCTGATCCCGCCGGAACTCATCGCCGAACAGATCTTGGCCGATGACGGCGCGGTCCGGTTCGCCGCCCGTCGCGACGGGCTCGTGGTCGGCGCGGTGGAGATCCGGCCGCAGCACGACGGAGGGTTCGCTCGGCTGTACGTACCGGTGGCGCACCGGCGCGCCGGGATCGGACGGGTGCTGGCCGCCGCGGCACTGGCGGAGGCGACCACCCGGCGGATGGCTCGCGTGAGCGCGACCGTGGTCGCCGGGCAGCCGGGCGAGGCGTTCGCCGTGGCGCTCCGTGCCCGCACGCTGATCCGGCTCGTGACCGTGGAACGGCGCCTGGACGAGCCGGCGCCAGCGGTCCCGACGCCGAGCGGAGTAGCCGCGGTGTCGTGGACCGGCCGGTGCCCCGATGCGCTTCTCGACGGGTACGCGAAGCTGAAGCGGCACATCATGGACGCGCCGGACGCTGCGCTGCAGATCGATGGTCCAGAGTGGACGCCGGCCATCGTACGAGCCTGGGAGGTGCGCCACCGCGGCCGGCTGCTTGTGGACGCGGCGGTGGACGAGGGCACCGGGGCGCTGGTCGGTGTCACCGAGGTCGTCGCGGCATCGTCCGGTACGGCCGACCAACTCGACACCATCGTCACGCCGGAGTCGCGCGGCCGCGGCATCGCCACTTGGCTCAAGGCCACCATGATCGACCGCCTGCGGCGGGATTGGCCGGCCGTCGACCGGCTAACGTCCACGGTGAACGAGCGGAACACCCCGATGCTGGTCGCCAGCGAACGCACTGGCTTCCACGTCGCGTGGCGGCGCCGCCTGGTCAGCGTCGACCTGAACGCCGCGACGGGTTCTACTTCCCGGTAACTTGCGATGGCAGACTGGCAACATGCCCCGCTACGTGCAGTCTGCGCCGCAGCTTCCCGACCCGTACCGTTCCGATGCCGGGTTGCGCGCCTACCTCGCGCGGCACCTCGGGCCGGAGCGGTTCGCGGCGGCCGAGCCGCGCTTGGCCGCACTCGGCAAGGCGATCACCGAGCGCCTTCGGGACGCCCACCTCGACGCCGAGGCGCACCCGCCGGTGCTGCGCCAGTTCGATGCGTGGGGTGCCAGGGTCGACCGTATCGAGACGAGCGCGGGATGGCAGACGCTGCACGCCGCGGCCGCCGAGCACGCGCTTGTCGCGTTGCCGTACGCGAGCGAGGCACGCGCCACGTTCGGTGCCGGTACCCGCGTTGTGCAGCACGCGCTGCTACACCTCTACGGCCCCGAGTCGGCGGTGTTCTCGTGCCCGGTGGCGATGACCGACGGCGCCGCCGCCCTGTTGTCCCGCGACGACGTTGACGCCGACGTCCGCGACGCCTGGCTACCTCGTCTGGTCTCGACGGATCCGGCGCGAGCGATCACCAGCGGCCAGTGGATGACCGAGGCACAGGGCGGGTCGGACATCTCGCGGTCCACGACGACCGCCCGGCCACCGACCGCCGCCGACCCTCATACCGTCTGGCGGCTCAGCGGCGAGAAGTGGTTCTGCTCGGCGGCAGACGCCGCGATGGCGGTCGCGTTGGCGCGTCCGGAGGGAGCAGCCGACGGCAGCCGGACGCTCGCGCCGTTCATCGTGCCGCGCTATGCGGCCGACGGTGCCACTGCGGACGGCATCCGGCTGCACCGTCTCAAGGACAAACTCGGCACGCGGGCGCTGCCGACCGCGGAGATCGGCCTCGACGCCGCGGCGGCCTACCCGGTCGGCGATCCGTATTCGGGCGGGCTCGCCCGCATGATGACGCTGGTCGTCGTCACGCGACTGCACAACGCGGCCGCCGCGGCGGGTGGCATGCGGCGTGGGCTCGACTATGCGCGCGCGTACGCGGACGTACGCACCGTGGCGGGTGGCCGCCTGGCCGACAGTCCGTTGCACCGTGCGACGCTCGCCCGGCTGGCGGTGGACGCGGAGGGGGCGTACGCACTCGCACAGCACGCGTTCGCGCTGCTAGGCCGCGTCGAGGTGGACGGCGACGCGCTCGCGGCCGCGGAACTACGCCTGGTCGCGCCGCTGGCGAAGATCTCCACCGGCAAACTCGCCGTCGCGTCCGCGAGCGAATACCTCGAATGCTTCGGCGGCGCCGGATACGTCGAGGAGAGCGGCATCCCGCGGCTGTTGCGCGACGCCCAGGTGCTGCCGATCTGGGAGGGTACGAGCAACGTGCTCAGCGTGGATGTGTTGCGTGGGCTGGCCGTCGACGCGCCGGCAAAGGCGCTGCTGTCCCGCATCGACGCGACGCTGGACGCGGCGTCCGGCGAGACCAGTGCGGTGCTCGCTGACGCGCGTGCCCGACTCGGCTCGGCGCTCACCGCCGCGGGCGCGTCGCCGTCCGCGCCGGCCATCGTCGCGGCGGCACGAGACTTGGCATTGCTGGCATCCGACGTGCTGATCGCGGCGCTGCTACTCGAGCAGTCGGTGGTCGGCCGGGACGAACGAGCCGGCGTCGCGGCAGATCTGTGGGTACGCACGCGGATCGCGCGAGCCGACGTCGGGGCGGCCGCCGCGGCGGCGTACCCACAATTGGTCGAAGCGGCCTGACCGGCGCCGCGGCTGGCGTCCGGACAGGTGCTATCGCGGCGTCGCGAAGTCGATGCACCACACAATCTGGCCGTCCGGTCGCGTCGCGACGCCGATGCCAACGTCGACGAACGTCGGACTCAATATGTTCGCGCGATCATCGGGGCTTGTTAGCCAGGCGGCGAGAATTTCGGCCGGAGTCTTGTTCCCGAGCCCGAGACTTTCACCGACGGCCTGCCACTGATATCCGGCCGCCGTCACGCGGTCGCCGAGTTGCGAGCCGTCGGTGTGCGAGAGCTGGCCGTCCAGGGCAAGATGCTCCGCGTAGTCCTGTGCCGCGGACTGAAGCTTCCCGTCCGAAGACAGCGACGGAAGATCGGTGCCGCGCCGCAGCTGATTGATGAGCCTCAGTTCGTGGACGCGCTGGGCCTGGGCACCGGGCGCAACTAGCAGGGGCGTGGGCGTCGGCGATGCCGAACGGGTACGCGCCGTCGTGGCTGGCCGTGAGGCCGAGGCGACAGCGATCGGCGTAGGCGCGCTCGCCGAACTCGATGGCGTGGTGGTAGCCGGCGCCAGCGTCCCGATCGGCGACCCACTGGGAGACGGCGTACGGCTGACGATAGCGATGTGATCAGCCGAGTTGGTCGGTGCGCCGGCGAGGTGCATCGCGACGATCACGGCACCGGCTGCGACGGCCATCACCGCTGCGGCGGCGACCACAACACGTCCGGTGGCCGGCCGCCCTGCCGAGTGAGCGCCGCGCACCGCAACAGCTTATGGGCGGCCGAACCAGTCGGCACGCCAAGACGAGCCCGCGATGCATCAATTGCTAAGACGACTGTCGATCCGATGGTTGCCGGATGATCCGCAGGAGCCGGCCGGGTATGCGGCGCGGACACGAAATCGCCCTCACGGATCATCCGTGAGGGCGATTTCGGTTGATCGTGACGGTCGACGCCGCGTCCGGTCGTCGGCCGGCCGATCGGGTCAGGCGCGGCCGCGCAGCGTTCGCACTTCCTGCAAACGCTCGGCCAAGATGTCGTCCAGCTCAGCCATGCTGCGGCGCTCGAGGAGCATGTCCCAGTGCGTACGCGGTGGCTTCGCCTTCTTCTGCTCGGGCTCGCTGCCGTCGACGAGACGCGCGATGCTGCCGTCGAACTTGCACTCCCAGGTGATCGGAACCTCGGCGTCCAGTGCGAACGGCACCTCGAACTGGTGGCCCTTCACGCACAGGTATTCACGCGTCTGGCGCGGTGCCAGCTCGGTGTTCCGGTCGGACTCGTAGCTCACGGCTCCGAGGCGGCTTCCGCGCAGCATGCGCTCGCCCATGATCGGCTATCCCCTTCGGGTCGTCGAGTCGATATCGGTGGCATCTGCCACGCACGTTCTAACGAGGAAGGCCGGCTCAGGATTCCCATGCCCCCGCAAGCGGCCAGCCACCGCCGTCAAAGCGTAGCCCGACAAGCGTAGTAGTGACCAACGTCTCTGCGGATCGCAGGAACCTGCCAGCGCTCGCCGCGCGTGGCACGACATGGTGCTAGCGAGGGTCGACGATCTCGCCTTCGATCGTCTCCGTGTCGGTCATCACATCGTCGGCGGGGTCTGTGGTCCTCGTCGCTCGACCGGCTCGTACCTTCACCTGACGCGGGCCAAACAAGTCGCCCATCGCCTCCGAGGCGAGGCGCCGACCGGCGAGCGCGGTGAGGCCGGTGGAGGCGAGCGCGCGGACCGGTGGCAGGAACAGTGCCAGTCCGACCAGCGCGGTGAGATAGCCGGGTACGAGCAGCAGCGCACCGCCGACCAGGCCGACGAGCGCGCGGGACAAGTGCGGGCCGGGGCGCTCACCGGCCTCGCTCACGGCGCGGAACCTGCGCCACGTCCGGGCGCCTTCCTGCCGCAGCAAGATCGCGCCGACCGCCATGAGCACGAGTACGCCCAGCACGGCGAGACCGAAGCCGATCAGCTTGCCGATGACGATGAACACCGCGATCTCCGCGGCCAGCGTCACCACGAGCGCGAGGGCGCTCCAGCGGATGCGGAATCGCATCGGCACCTCCGATGATGATCGTCTAGTGGCGGTTGATCCCCACCGCTCTGCTCAACGCCCGGACCCGCGATGTCGTTCCCCAAACGGTGACCCGCCACAGTGCCTCGCGGACCACCGACGAGCTCATCTTGCTGGTCCCGTGCTCCCGCTCGGCGAACCGGATCGGCACTTCGACAAGCCGGAACCCGTTACGGTACGCGCGCCAGGCAAGGTCCACCTGGAAGCAGTACCCCTGGGACGCGACGGCGTCGACGTCGATCTTCTCGAGCACCGGCATCCGATATGCCCGATAGCCTCCGGTGGCGTCCTTGATCGGCATGCCGAGCGCGAGTCGTGCGTAGAGGTTCCCGCCGCGCGACAGCAGGAATCGGTGCGCCGGCCAGTTCACCACCGTGCCGCCGCGTACCCACCGGGAGCCGAGCACCATGTCGGCGGTACGCAACGCGTCGAGGAGCCTCGGCAACTCCTCCGGCGCGTGCGAGCCGTCGGCGTCCATCTCGACCACGGCGTCGAATCCGTGCTCGCGAGCCCACTTGAAGCCGGCGACGTACGCCGCTCCGAGGCCCTCCTTGCCGGCCCGGTGCAGCACGTGCACCTGCGGATCCGCCGCGGCGACACGGTCGGCGACCGCGCCGGTGCCGTCCGGGCTGTTGTCGTCCGCGACCAGGACCTCGGCCTCCGGGACCGCCGACCGGACCCGGCTGGTGATCATCGCGACGTTGTCGACCTCGTTGTAGGTCGGGATGATCACGAGCACGCGTCCGACGCCCGGGTAGCCGGTCCCGGCATCGGCCGGGGGCGACGTGGGGTCCTGTGTCATGCGGTGCTCACCTTAGGTTGGGTGTTCGGTGATTGGCCCGTGCGACGACGGCTGGACTGCCGAATCCAGACGCTGCCGAGCAGGAACAAGACCGCGAGCCCGCTCGCCACGAACTCCGGAATCGGCCCGAGTTCGGTGGCCAGTGTACGTTGATCGCCCAGGCGTAGTTCTCGCAGCTCGGTAGCGGCGACATTGAATCCCGTGGCGTTGTGCACGCCGCCGCTCGCATCGACGAATCCGGATATGCCGACGGTCGAGACCATCATCGAGTCGCGCCCGTGCTCCACCGCCCGCAGCCGGACCATGGCAAGCTGCTGGCTCGCCTCGGCCGCGTCGAAGTCCGCGTTGTTCGTCTGTACGGTGAGCAGCTCGGCGCCCCGGGTCACCGTGTCGCGGACGATGTTGTCGTAGGCGACCTCGAAGCAGATCGCGTCACCGATCGTCACACCACCAAGATCGAGTACCCCGGGCTGGTGTCCGGCGAGGAAGTCGTGAACCACGAGGTCGGCCCGTGACGACACCATGCGGGCCAGGCTGCGCATCGGCATGTATTCGGCGAACGGCACCGGGTGCTGCTTAACGTAGAGGCCGGTCGACCCGGACTGCGGCCCGCCGTTGGCGCCGGGCAGCCAGACGATTGCCGCGTTGCGGTCGTTGTCGCCCGGTCCCTCGAGCACGGTGCCGACCAGGATCGGCGCGCCGATCGCGTTCGCTGCCTGGGTGATTTCGGATGCCGCGTCCGCGTTGCCGGGATCGTCGGCGACCAGAGGATCGATGTCGGATGAGTTCTCCGGCCAGATCACGATGTCCGGCTTCGGCTTGCGGCCGGCGGCGACGTCGGCGGCGAGCGCGAGGGTGCCTTGTACGTGGTTGTCGAGTACGGCTCGGCGTTGCGCGTTGAACTCGAGGCCAAGCCTCGGCACGTTGCCTTGGACGATCGCTACCTGCACGGGCCGGCCGGCCGGCGCGTGCAGCGGAACGGCGAACCCGAGCGGCACGATCGCGGCGGCGCCGAGCACGAGCGCGCCGACCCTGCTGAAGCGACGGCCGTGGTCGACGGCACCGGCCGCCGCTCGGCCCTCGCGCCGCGCCTCGCGCCGGGCGCCGACCACCTGCCACGTGGCGAGCGCGAAGAGCCCGCCCGACAGGGCGACCGCGAACGTGACAAGCGGTGCGCCGCCGAGCGCCGCGTAGCGCAGCGCCGGCGAGTCGGCCTGGCTGAACGCGAGCCGGCCCCAGGGGAAGCCACCGAACGGGACACGGTCGCGCGCCGCCTCCTGCCCTACCCACAGCACGGCCGTGGCGAGCGGCCAGAGCCAGCGGTGCCGGTCGATGAGGGGGCTGCCGTACGCCGCCGCGGCGCCGGTGAGCGCGACGTACACAGCTTCGGCGACCGAGAGGATGAGCCACGGTGCGACGCCGCCGACGATGTGCGTCCAGTGCAGCAGCGGGACGAAGAACACCAGCCCGGCGATGCCACCGAGGCCGAGACCGGCCCACAGCGTGCGCCGATGCACGGAGATTGCGATCAAGGCGACCCCGATCGGCGCGAGCCACCAAGCGTTGACGGTCGGGAACGAGGCCAGCAGCGCGCCACCACCGGCCACGGCGGTGGCGAGCCCGGCGAGGATGGGCAGCGGGGCGGGCCGTCGTGGCGCCGAGTCCTCGGCCGCTCCCGGTATGTCCGGGTCCTCCGCGACGCCGCGCGCGTCCGGCGCCGGTGCTCCGGCGGCGGCCTCGTCGGTGTCGGTGGACCTGTTCGTCACCGCTCAACTGTGCCTTATGAAGCTGAGCAGATGGGTGCCGGCCACCGGTACGTCATCGAGGTCCGCCGGGGCGCTAGGTAGAAATGGAATCGGGGTGCGACCGATACGGCCGCACCCCGAGCTCCAGGACCCACTTCCCCACGGCGCGACACCCCATGCTCGCCGACCTTCGGACCGGCATGAGACGGACTGGCTGCCCATCCCTCGCCGTTGTCTACTGGCCCCGGCCATGCGCTGTCGAAACCATGCCCGCAACCTCGTCGTCACCCCTGCCGACCCCCACCCGCTGGGCCTGGCCGATGCGACGTCCGGGTGATCGTCGTGCGGCCAACGGGCGAAGGGGCGAACGAGTCGGTCGCCCAAATGAAGTTGGACCCGACAACGGTACGCGCTCGGTCCGGTGGGCTGTCAATGTTCCGGCCGATGTCGATCTCCGCGCCACGGCGTGTCGCACCGGCGTGTTGCCAGAGCCGGCTCAACGTGAACGCGTTACCACGTTGCGTAGCTGCGTCCGTAGTAATTGTCGCGATGCTTCGGGAAAGTCGGATGCGAGCAGACCGGCCGCCGCGAGCACGTACGCGGTGTCCACAATGGTCGCCGCGTTCCGTGGCAGCGGCCAGCCGCCGCCGACGTCGTGCAGCGGCGCCGCCAGGATGGTGCGGGCCACCTCGTCCGTCGCATGTCGCAGCACGCCGCCGGAGCCGATCACGAGTCGCACGTCACGCAGGTCTTTGCGCGTCGCGCCGCCCGGCTCACCGCGGGCATGCCGGCGAAGTGCGACGGTTGCCGCGAGTTCCGCGATCCGACGATCCTCCGCGCGTTCCATGTCGGTGTGCACGATCAAATCCGGGTCGGTCACGCGCCGCTCCGCCGCGGCGGTGAGCGCCCCGTCGTCAACGAAAGCCCCGTCGTCGACGAACGCGCCATCGTCGCCGAACGCGGCGTCCTCGACGTTCCGCGCCCGCAACAAGCGCTCAGCGGCGGCGGCCGCCACCACACCGGTCGCCGACCATCGCATGCCGAGGTCGCCCTCGACCGTACGGCTGCGCCACAACGTACCCGCGACCTCCGCCCGCGGCCCGGTGCTCTGCTCCGGGTCCGGCGTCAGCACCGAATACACGTCGGTCGTCGCGCCGCCGATGTCCACCACCACCAGGTCGACGGACAGGTCGTCGGCCAGCATCTCGACGCCGGTCAGCACGAGGTCCGGAGTCGGCCCGTAGACGAGGTCGACGAACCGCCGCCCGTCCCACCGACCACGCGAGAGCTTCTTCCCACCGATCACGTGGGACAGGAACACGCGGCGGATCGCGGCCCGCGCCGGCATCGGGTTCAGCACGCCGATGCGCGGCAGCACGTTGTCGGTGACCACGGTTCGTACCCCGTGCGACACCAGCGACGCCTCGATCTCATCGCGGGCGTCTGCGTTGCCGGCCACGACGACCGGCATCCGTACGCGTGCCGATGCGAGTCGCGCAGCGTTGTGCCGCAGCACCTCGGCGTCGCCGCCGTCGGTGCCGCCGACGAGCAGGATCACGTCCGGGCGGGCGGCGCGCAGCTCACCGAGGGCAGCGGTGGTAAGGCGTCCGGCCGCGACGTGTACGACTCGCGCACCGGCAGACAGTCCGACACGCTGGCCGGCCTCGGCGGTGACCAGCGACTCGTACCCGACGACCGCCAGCCGCAGGCCACCACCGGCGCTGGAGCACAGCCGTACGTGGGACAGATCCGCGCCGGGCAGCGCCCCGGCGACTGCTGTGGCGGCCGACTTCAGGCCGTCGAGGACGTCGGTGCCGACCGTGGTCGGGTGAGCGGCTGTCGCGATCAGCGCGCCGCCGTTCACGTCGACGACAGTGAGCTTCGTGTACGTGGAGCCGACGTCACCGCAAACCACCAGCGACGCGCGCGGCGCGGGTACGTGGTGGACCTGCACCGTGGCGGGTCGGTCGGTTTGGCGTACCCGCGTGTGCCGTGCAGTCACGCCGGCGTCAAGCCTGGTCCACCGCGGACGGTACGACAGCGGAAGGAACGACCACGACGCCGGTCGCGGTGACCGCGACGATCGGCGGGTCCAGCACCTCCGCCGCCGACTCGGCAACGTCCGGCCGGCCGCGACAGACCACCGCGCAGACGAAGTCGATGGTGCGACTCCGGGTGCCGACCCGTGTGACCGTCGCGGTGATCTCGAGGACGTCGCCGGCCCGCACCGGCGCCTTGAACTGCACGTCCGAATACGACGCGAACAGCCCTTCGTCGCCGTCCATGCGGATGGACACCTCGGTGGCGACGTCGCCGAACAGGCCGAGCGCATACGCCCCGTCGACGAGGTGACCTGCGTAGTGGGCGTGGGAGTAGGGCACGTAACGGCGGTGCGTGACCGCCAACCCCGGTTCTTGCGACGACATCACGCTGCCTTCTTCCTGGTGACAAGCGCATCGACGAGATACGACGCAACCTCTCGCGGAGTGGTGCCGCGTCCGAAGATTCGGTCGACGCCCAACTCCGTGGTCATCTTGTCGTCGAAGCGTGGCCCGCCGACCACGAGCAGCGGCCGCTTGTCGGCCGGCAGCGCTTCGCGGAACGCGGCCGACATTTCGCGGGTGTTCTGCAGATGGGCGTCGCGCTGTGTTACGACCTGGCTCACGAGCACCGCGTCGGCCTTCTCGTGTCGGGCCGTCTCGACGAGGTCCGGTACGCCGACTTGTGCGCCCATGTTCACTACGCGCAGCTCGCGGTAATACTCCAGGCCCTTCTCCCCCGCGATGCCCTTGACGTTGAGGATCGCGTCGATGCCGACGGTATGAGCGTCGGTGCCGATGCACGCGCCGACGACGACGAGCTTGCGGCGCAGGCCGCGGCGTACCAACGTGTTGATCTCCTTCGCACCGAGCAACGGAAAGTCGCGCTCGACAACCTCCACTTTGGACAAGTCGACGAGGTGGTTGACCGAGCCGTACACGACGAAGAACGTGAATCCGTCGCCCATCGGCTTCGCATGCACCACCATCGCCGGGTCGATGCCCATCTTCGCGGCGAGCTGCAATGCCGCGCCTTCGGCCCGCTTGTCGGCCGGCATCGGCAACGTGAACGACAGCTGCACCATGCCATCGCCGGTGATGTCCCCGTACGGCCGGATGATGGTCTTGGCGCTGCTGACCGTGGCGCGGGGCTGGTGCCCGACGAGCGGGCTGGCGAGCTCGCCGCGCTTCGCTGCGCCGTCGGTGCGGCGGGCCGCGGCGCGCCCCGACGCCGCGCCGTCCCGGCGTTGCGGGGTCACGCTGCCTCCTCGAGGATCTCGCTCGCCGGGTTGTAATAGCCGGACTCGCGTTTTGCGACGCCGTCGAGACCCTTGCCGCGATCGGCCGGCCGCTTCATGATGCCGAACGTGCCGTCCGCGATCGCGTTCAGCAGCCCGCCAGCGGCGTGCCGCAGCGCCGGGGAATTTTGGTGAGATGAATCAGGGTCGACGATGCGCTCCAACAGTTCGATCGCCTCGCACAGCACCTGGTTGGCGCGCTGCTGGATGAAGCCGCCGGGCGCCGGTGCGAAGTCCTCGTGCAGGCCGCCGCAGGCGCCCAGCACATAGCGCACGTTCTGCAGCGCGATGTCGCGATCGGACAGCCACGGCGTGACGACCGCCTCGGTCATCATGCCCACCAGCAGGATGCCCTGGCCGGTCAGGGTGCCGACGAGATTGAAGAATCCGTCGAGCAGGTTGCCGCGGAACACGTCGCCGGTCATGTGCTTGGTCGGCGGCATCCACTTCAGCGGTGCATCCGGGAACAGCTCACGGGCGAGCATCGCGTGCGCGAGCTCGAGCCGGAACGACTCCGGCAGGTCGGGATTGATCTCGAACGCGTGCCCGATGCCGAGCTGCCAGTCCTCGAGACCAGCTTCGTGTGCGAAGTATTCGTTCAGCAGCTGCGACACGGTGACGGTGTGTGCCGCCTCGACGGCGTCCGCGGTGGTGAGGTAGTTGTCCTCGCCGGTGTTGATGATGATGCCGGCGCGCGCATGAATCTGCCGGGAGAACCGCTGATCCACGAACGTACGGATCGGGTTGATGTCGCGGAACAGGATGCCGTACATGGAGTCGTTGAGCATCATGTCCAGTCGCTCCATGCCGGCCAGCGTGGCGATCTCCGGCATGCACAGCCCGGACGCGTAGTTGGTGAGCCGAACGTATCGGCCGAGCTCCTTCGACGACTCGTCCAACGCGGCGCGCATCAGCCGGAAGTTCTCCTGCGTCGCGTACGTGCCGGCGAACCCCTCGCGCGTGGCGCCCTCGGGTACGTAGTCGAGCAGCGACTGCCCCGTCGACCGGATCACCGCGATCACGTCGGCACCGGCTCGCGCGGCGGCCTGCGCCTGCGGGATGTCTTCGTAGATGTCGCCGGTCGCGACGATCAGGTAGATCCACGGCCGCTGCTTCGGGTCACCGTGCCGCTTCACCAGTCGTTCCCGTTCCACTCGCCGACGGTCGATCCGCTTGATGCCGGCGGCGACGGCGCGTCGTGCCACCCGGCGCGCGGCGGCCTCGTCGCGGCCGGACGGCAGTGTGAAGCGCACCGAGCCGGCGGCCGCCTTCTGCGCCAGCTCGGTCAGGTCCGTGGTGCCCTCGCGAGCCATCGCGTGGCATGCCGGCAGGGCAACACCGTTGCCCAGTCCCACGTCGTCACGTACGGCGTCGAGGAGACGGTTGACCCACGGGATGCCGTCCGAATCCGCGCCGGACACCCCGGCCAGCCGCAGCACGGCGCGCTCCACGGAGACGGTCGTGTGGGTGCGGGCCAGTTCGACGACCGGCGCACCCGCCTTCCGCGCAAGCGCCCGCGCACGGCGTACGAGACCCGGGTCAAGCGCCAACTTCGTCGAGCGACGGGCGGTCGGTGGGTGGTGCGCAGCCGGTGGCATGGGTGGTCCTCTTTCGTGCTAGGCGACGTCGTTGTCGTAGATTGTGTGGCCGCGTGCGACGGTGCGGAGACAGGTGGGAAATGCCGGTTGCGGTTCGCCGGGCACCGCGGTGACGAGAGTGGGCAGACCCTTCGTGAGGCCCGCGGGCGTCGCCCAGATCGCAAACGTCGCGGTCGCGCCGGGCGCGAGCGTGCCTTCGGCATCCGCGTGTACGGCGCGCCAACCGCCCCGGGTGTGGGCCGCGAAGGCGGTCTTCGCGCTGAGCCGTTGCGCCGGATTGTGGTGCATCATCGCAGCCCGTACGGTGCCCCACGGGTCGAGGGGCGTGACCGGCGAGTCGGAGCCGAACGCGAGCGCCACGCCGACGCCGGCGAGCGAGCCGAGCGGGTTGGAGGCGAGCGAACGGCCGACACCGAGCCGCTGTGCGTACATCGCGTGCTCGCCGCCCCACAGTCGGTCGAACGCCGGCTGCACGCTGGCCACGATGCCGTACTCGACGAACGCGGCGATGAGCGACTTGTCCAGGATCTCGGCGTGCTCGACGCGGTGCCGTGCCAGGCGTACGCGATCCACGCCGAGCCGGGCGGCCGCCATCGCGAAGCCGGCGACCACCGTGCCGATCGCGGCGTCACCGATCGCGTGGAAGCCGCCCTGAATGCCGCGCTCGGTGCACTCGATCAGGTGCTTGCCGGCCTCGTCCGCGGTGACGTACCCATGGCCGGCGTGCGCGGGGTCGCCCGCGTCGAGGTAGGGCTCGCGCAGATGCGCGGTCTGCGACCCGAGCGCGCCGTCGGCGTAGAGGTCGCCACCGGCGCCGACGGCACCGAGCGCACGAGCCCGTTCGGCGCCGCCGAGTTCGCCCCAGTAGCCGTACACGTCCGGCAGCCCTGGCTCCCGTCCCAGCGCCAGTACGCCGCGGAAGTCGTGCTCCGACGACGTACCCGGGCCGCCGCACTCATGCACGGCCGCGATGCCGAGCGACGCAGCCCGCTGCAACGCGGCCCGCTGGGCGAACTCCCGCTGTGCATCGGAGATCTCGCCCATCGCGAGCTCGCGCACCACGTGGTGCGCGTCGCGGCGCAGCCAGCCGCTGTCGTGATAACCGGGCGTCGCGACCGGAGTACGCGCGAGCAGATCGCCCGACACGATGGCGGAGTGGACGCTGGCCTGCGACAGGTATGTGGAACGGCCGGCCGACGCGCGCTCGAGTTCGGCCGGCGACGGCGGGACCTGCTCCGACCAGTTCGACTCGTCCCACCCGTGCCCGACGACGACCGCGTCAACCGGCAGACCCACCGCGTACGCCGCCACCCGGTCCAGCACCTCGGCCGCCGATCGCGTGCCGGCGAGGTCGAGGCCCAGATGCACGATGCCGGTGTCGGTGGAGTGCACGTGCGCGTCGACGAAGGCCGGCGTGACGACTGCGCCGGCGAGGTCGACCGTGACGTCCGCCGTCGGCGCGTCGGCGTCCGCACCGAGCCAAGCGATCCGGTCACCGTCCACGAGCACCGCGGTGGCCTGCGGGTCGGCCGGGCTGTAGACGTGTCCGCCGAGATACCGGGTGGTCTGTGAACGATTCATGCGCTCAGTCTGCCCCGGCCAGCCGAGCCTCGAACAGCGCGCGTACCCCCGCGTCGGAACGCAGCAGCGACATCGCGTAGTCCGCGTGCCCGGGCACGTACCCGTTGCCGATCAGCATGGTGACGTCGGCGGCCAGCCCCTCGGCGCCGAGCGCGGCGGCCGCGAATGACGTGGCCATCGAGAAGAAGATCACGGTGCCACCGTCCGCGGTGGCGAGGATCGCGCCGTGCTCGCATCCGGGTACGTCCACGCACACCACCGTCACGTCGGCCGGGCCACCGAGCGCGCCGGTGACCGCATCCGCCAACGCGACCGGGTCGCGCGCGTCGGCCAACGCCACGTGATCGGCGAGCCCGACGGCGGCGAGCCGGTCCGCTTCGGCGTGGATCGGGACCACGCCGACGGTACGGGTGGCGCCCGCGTGACGGGCCGCGGCCAGCGACAGCGAGCCGCTCTTGCCGGCGCCGCCGATCACGGCAACCTTGGCTTGCGGGTACCGGCTGGTCACCCGCGCGGTCAACGCCGGTGCGCCGCACACGTCGAGCACCGCGAGGGACAGCTCCGGATCGAGATCGTCGGGCAGCACCGCGGCGATCGACCGCGCGAAGAGGATGGCGTGGCCGGCCGCTGGCACCTGCTCGCTCAAGCCGTCCCAGCGAGCGAGTCCGTCGGCGACGGCCAGTGGCGTGAGGGTCAACGAGACCAGCGTGGCGACCCGGTCACCGGCCTTTAGCTGCAGTGGCGACTCCTCGCCGACCTCGTCAACGGTGCCGATGAGCATGCCGCCGGAGCCGGTGACCGGATTCTGCATCTTGCCGCGCGAGCCGATGATCTCCAGCACCTCGGCTCGTACCGCGTTGCCATCGTTCGCGTGTTTTGTAGCGAGTTGTCGGAAGCTTGCCGCGTCGAGGTTCAAGCGCTCGATCGTGATGCGTACCTCATCCGGCCCGATCTCCCGCCGATTATCCAGTCTGAGCGCCGCCTGCGGCAGCACACCGGCCGGCTCGATCACGCGGTGCAGACCGACCGGCGATGTCATTCGAACCTCCACTGTTTAGATCGTGCTGTGTTCCGCGCCTCGTGGCCGGCCCGTCCCTCACGGTGGCGCGCACGGAACGTGACGCGGCGATGACGCGGGTCGCCTGGAACCTCCGGAAAACTTACGGCATAATAGTTTCTGAACAGGAAATCTTCCACCATTCTCCCGGTCGGGAGCCGACATTGTTGTCGAGGAGGGCGAGTGACCGTGACGCCGATCGTCTCCGCTCCCACCTGTGAACCAGTCGTCGACAGCGGCCAGCCGCATGAATATCGACGGCGTGAGCTGATCGAACCGGACTGGACGCGGCTCCCCGGTTGGCACGCGGTCACCCGCGAGCAGTGGGAATCCGCTCAGTGGCAGCGCGCCAACTGTGTGAAGAACGTCAAGCAGTTGCACGCGGTGCTCGGCGACACGGTCGGCGACGACTTCTACGCCGACCTCGACGCCGATCAGCAGCGGTTCGCCACCATGTCGATGCTGCTCCCGCCGCAGATGCTCAACACCATGGTGCCGCACGCGACTCCGGAAACCGCGTCGTTCTATGCCGATCCGGTCCGGCGATACATGATCCCGGTCGCTTCCGACCGGCGGACCGACTGGCCGAGCCACCCGTACGCGACCCGGGACTCACTGCACGAGCACGACATGTGGGTCGCCGAAGGGCTGACGCACCGGTACCCGACCAAGGTGCTCGCCGAGCTGATCTCCACCTGCCCGCAGTATTGCGGACACTGCACGCGCATGGATCTCGTCGGCAACTCCACGCCTCAAGTGGACAAGCTGAAGCTCACGTTGAAACCGGTCGACCGGTACGACGCCATGATCTCCTACTTGCACCGCTCCCCCGGCGTACGCGACGTGGTCGTCTCCGGCGGTGACGTGGCGAACGTGCCGTGGAAGCAGCTCGAGTCCTTCCTCATGCGACTGCTGGACATCGACACGATCCGGGACATCCGGCTCGCCACCAAGGCACTCGCAGCCATTCCGCAGCACTGGCTCCAGCCGGACGTGGTAGAGGGACTCGGTCGCGTCGCCGAGCGAGCGCACCGCCAGGGCGTGAACCTCGCGATCCACACGCACGTCAACCACGCGAACTCGGTCACACCGCTGGTCGCGAAGGCCGCCCGGACGGCGCTGGACGTCGGCGTACGCGACGTACGCAACCAGGGCGTACTCATGCGTGGCGTGAACTCCACCACGCCCGCGCTGCTCGACCTATGCTTCGCACTGCAGGGCGAGGCGTCGATCCTGCCCTACTACTTTTACATGTGCGACATGATCCCCAACGCGGAGCACTGGCGGGTGTCGGTCGACCATGCGCAGCGGCTGCAGCACGACATGATGGGCTACCTGCCGGGGTACGCGACGCCGCGGATCATCTGCGACGTACCCTTCGTCGGCAAGCGCTGGGTGCACATGCTCGCCGAATACGACCGCGAGCACGGCATCTCGTACTGGACGAAGAACTACCGCACGTCGATCGAGAAGGACGACCCGAACGCGCTCGATCGGCGCTACGAGTATTACGACCCGATCGACACATTGTCGGCTTCTGGACAGGACTGGTGGCGCAAGAAGATCGCGGCCGAGGTGACCGGCACGGCGTGACCGGTGGCTGCGTGACTGCTCAGTGCGCCGCTCGCGGCCGTCGACCGATGCGGGTCGCAGCGGACCGCAAGACGCCACAAAGCTGGAACGGACCTCGGAGTTGCGATCGACGCCGCTGAGAACTGCCCGAGATTTCGCGCGAATCGGACGGCGCACCGGCCGGGATTTGACTACCATGCAGAGCACATCTGCGCCCGTTGTGCCCGGATGGTTCGTATCGTCCCCGACGTCGCCCGTGTCCCACCCCACGCGGACGGCGAACAACCGCCCGGAGCGTTCCGTCGATGGCCGAGCTCAGTCGCCGTGCGATGTTGCGTACGGTCGGCGTGGGCGCCGTTGGGGCGGCGGCTTTGGCCGGCTATGAGCTGATGGGCTCCGGTGGCGGGAAGCACAACTCGATTGCCAGCGCCGGACTCCGCACCGCGCCGAACGGGCCACCGGTGCCGTCGACGCGGATCCGCGAGGAGAACGCGCGTCGCGGGTCCACGGCCTGGAAGATCGGTGCGCACCACACCGTGTCGGCGACCGACGTCGCGATGGAGATCAAGGGGTTCGCGTCCAAGACAAGCGTGCATGTCGGTGACACGATCGATTTTCACGTGTCATGCAACCGTGCGCAGCGGTTGCGCATTGACGTCTACCGGTTCGGCCACTATCGCGGCCTCGGCGCCCGGCTCGTCACGTCGAGCCCGTCGCTTGTCGGCACGACGCAGCCCGCGCCGCAGTTGGACGCGTTCGGAACCATCACCTGCGCGTGGTCGCCGTCGTGGACGCTGCGAGTGCCGACAAGTTGGGTGTCGGGCATGTACGTGGCGGTGCTCACCTCCGCGGCCGGCTTCCGGTCGTACGTCCCGTTCGTGGTACGGGATGACCGTCCGGCACAGTTGCTCGTCGTCGTGCCCTTCACCACCTACCAGGCGTACAACCAGTTCCCGTTCAACGGTCGCCTCGGCAAATCGCTCTACTACGGTTGGTCGCCGGCGTTCCAGCAAGGTCCGGTGCTCTCCGAGCTCGCCGGGTTCACCTACGACGACCGAGCCAGACGCGTGTCGTTCGACCGGCCGTTCGCGATGACGGGACTCCCCAAGCATGCGCAGGACGACCGGGCATTCGCACTCTGGGCCGAGTCAGTCGGCTACGACATGACGTACGCGACGAGCCTCGACCTGCATGCCGGCCGGCTGGACCTTACGCAATACGCCGGCGTCATCTTCAGCGGTCACGACGAATACTGGTCGATGCCGATGCGGCAGCAGGTCACCGCCGCGGTGGCAAGCGGCACGAGCCTTGCGTATCTGTCGGCGAACAACGTCTATTGGCACGTACGGTGCGATAAGCCGACCGCGGTCGGCGAGATCCGATCGATGCACTGCTACAAAACCGATCGCGATCCGACACCGGACGCCAGTGGGCCGACGACTCAGTGGCGGCTGATGCCGCACGCGCCAAGCCATGCCGAACAGGGCCTGATGGGCGTCCAGTACAACGGGATCGTCGCGGTTGAGGTGCCGTTGGTCGTGCAACGCGCCGACCATTGGATGTGGAAGGGTACTGGCGTTCGCGACGGCGACCAGATCCCGCGCCTCGTCGGCGTCGAGGCGGACGGCTTCAACCCAAAGATGCCAAGCCCGGCCGGCGCGAAGCAGACGCTGTTGTCGGCGTCCCCGTTCCTCTACCCCGACCTGGTGCCGCGGCAGGAGATCCAGAACACGAGCGTGTGCGAGATGCCCAACGGCGCGGTGGTGTTCGCAGCGGGCACGATGAACTGGCCGCTCGCGCTCGGCGCTGCCAGCAGGCTCGACGAACGCGTCCGGACCGCGACGGCGAACGTCTTCCAACGGATTTTGCGACCGTCGACGCCCTGAGGCCCAATCCGGGCAACCGTCGACCCACGGCCCCACTACGAACTGCAATTGGCACGATCTCGTGCCGGGTTCGATCTGGTTGGTGAGTGCCGCGAAGCGGCGCCTTAAGGGGTTTTGGTGTTTTGGTGGCCGTAGGCCACATCGTGTAGCGCGTCCTAGGATGGTCACTGGCGTTGACATCAGTTCCGCCGCATGAACTCCGGCGATGCCGTCCCCGGCACAATGACCGCATGGCGGAGATTCTCGTGATCCGGCACGGTCAGACCGAGTGGAGCGCGGACGGGCGACACACGTCGGTGACGGACCTTCCGCTGACCGCGGACGGCGAGGCGCAGGCCGCCCGGTTGCGCCCGGCGGTTGCCGGACGAACATTCGCCGCCGTGCTGTGCAGCCCACGGGCACGCGCAACGCGGACCGCGGAGATCGCCGGACTCGCCATCACCGCCATCGACGAGGATCTCGCCGAGTGGCGGTACGGCGACTACGAGGGCATCACTTCCGCGCAGATCCGGGAGCGGGACCCGAACTGGGACCTGTGGCGGGACGGATGCCCGGGCGGCGAGCAGCCGGACGAGGTCGGCGCGCGCCTCGACCGCGTCCTCGATCGTGCGCGGTCCTACCTCGACGCGGACGCCGACGACGGGGACGTGGTGCTGATCGGGCACGGCCATTCGTCGCGAGTGGCCACCGCGCGCTGGCTCGGCCAGCCGGTCGCCGCCGGTGCGCTCTATCTGTTGGATACCGCGACCATCTCGGCGTTCGGCTTCGAGCACGGTCGACCGGTGCTGCACCGCTGGAACGAACGACCAGTCGCGCGCCGCGCGCTTGGTGACGATCCGAGCTGACGCCTACCCGGACATGCGCGGCGGGCGTCCTTCGAACGGTGTGGAGAGCACGACGGTCGTCCGCGTCGTCACGTTCGCCGCGGTACGGATGTCCTGAAGCAGCCGTTCCAGCGCGGCCGGGTTGGCGACGCGTACCAGCAGGAGGTAGAAATCCTCACCCGCAACGGAATAGCACGACTCGATCTCGGCGAGGTTCGCGAGCCGCTCCGGAGCGTCGTCCGGCGCCGCGGCGTCGATCGGCCGGATCGCGATGAACGCGGTCAGCGGCGCATCCAGCGCATCATGGTCGACGCGCGCGCCGTAGCCTTTGATGACGCCGCGGCTCTCGAGCCGACGCACGCGCTGGTGCGCCGCGGACACCGACAGCCCGACCTGCTCGGCCAGGTCCGTATAGGACATTCGCCCGTCGTTCGCGAGCGCCGCCACGATCTGCCGGTCGATGTCTTCCACACTGGACAAGCTACCGCCAGCGCTGTCGATTCCGCGCCGTTCCGTTCGTCGTACGTGACAACGGATGCGACAACGGCCCAGGGCGACCCGAACGAGATGGGAACGGCGAGATGCGATACGTGATGTTGATCAACGGTGTCGAGGACGACTGGTACGAAGCCACGCCCGAAATGCGCGCCGAGTCGATGGCTGCCGTCGGGAACTGGTTCGAAAAGTGGTCGGCAGCCGGCAAGATCGGCGCGGGCGGCGCGCAGCTGGACAGGGTCGACACCGCGAAGACAATCCGCCCGGGCGCCGAACTCGGCGTCGTCGTGACGGACGGGCCATTTGTCGAGCTCAAGGAGGTCATCGGCGGCATCGTCATGCTGGAGGCGGATTCGATCGACGAGGCGGTATCGATCGCGTCCGAGTGGCCTACCTTGCGCGGCTCCAACAGTGTCGAGGTGCGGCCGACCATCGACATGTGAGCCGCACCGTGTCGCTCGGCGATCATGCCGCTGGTCGCTTCGCGTGCGCGGCGTTCACTCGCCCGCTACCTCCGGTTCTCCCGCGCTGCCTAGGCTGTGGCGCACCGGCGTCGGGAGGCGGCCATGTCAGACCGCGAGGCGGCCATGTCAGACCGGGAAGCGGCGACGTCACGCAGGTCGGCGGCGGGTGCGCGGGTGCCGACGGCCCGATCCGGCAACGGCACGTCATTTGCCGTGTCGATGTCCGACGAGCTGCTCGGCGGCTATCAGGTGTGCGACGACGACGATGACGACACCGTGCTGCTCAAGCGCGATGGCTCCCCGGTGGACACGTGGCGCGAGGATTACCCGTACGACGAGCGAGTGCCCCGCGCCGACTACGACCACGCGGAGCGGCTGCTGCAGATCGAACTGCTGAAGCTGCAGAACTGGGTACGCGACACCGGCGAGCGACTGGTCATCCTGTTCGAGGGGCGCGACGCGGCGCGCAGCGGTTCGCAGGCGACGGTCGGTCACCGCCGGTAGCATCCGTGTACATGATCAATGCGTTGCACGTGCTGCTCTACAGCCACGATCCGGCCGCCGATCGTGCGTTCTTCCGGGATGTCCTCGGCTGGCCGTACGTCGAGGACGCCGGTCCCGACCCGGGTTGGCTGATCTTCAAGACGCCACCGACCGAGGTCGGCGTGCACCCCACGGACGGACCCGAGTTCACCGAGATGCACCTCATGTGCGACGACATCCACGCCACCGTGGCGGATCTGGTCGCGCGCGGCGTGCCGACGACAGAGGTGACCGATCGCGGCTATGGCCTGGTCGTGACCCTGACGCTACCCGGCGGCGGACAGCTCGGGCTCTACGAGCCGCGCCACACCACGGCATTCCAGATGTAGCGCGCCGGTCAGGACTTGGTGAGCGATCGCGCGATGACCAGGCGCTGGATCTGGTTCGTACCCTCGACGATCTGCAGCACCTTCGCCTCGCGCATGTAGCGCTCCAGCGGGTGGTCGGCGACGTAGCCGTACCCGCCGAGCACCTGTACGGCGTCCGTGGTGACGCGCATCGCCATGTCCGTCGCGAACAGCTTCGCCTTGGCCGCCTCCGTCCCGTACGGCCGGCCGGCGTCACGAAGGCGTGCCGCGGACAGCAGCAGTGCACGCGCCGCGGACACCTGTGTGGACATGTCCGCCAACATGAAGCCGATGCCCTGGAACGACGCGATCGGGCGACCGAACTGCTCGCGTTCGGCGGCATACGCGGCGGCGTAGTCGATCGCGGCCTGTGCGAGCCCGACCGCACACGCGGCGATGCCCAGCCGTCCCGAGTCCAACGCGCTCATCGCGATGCGGAACCCGATGCCCTCCTCGCCAACAAGCCGATCGGCCGGCACGCGCGCACCGTCGAACGCGATCTGCGCGACCGGCGACGACCGCACGCCCATCGTGCGTTCGCGGGCCAACGGGTTGACGCCCGGCGTTGATGCGTCGACGAGCAGACAGGAGATGCCGGCGGCGCCCGGGCCGCCGGTGCGGCAGAACAGGTTGTAGAAATCGGCGACGCCGGCGTGCGTGATCCAGGCCTTGGTTCCGGTCACGATGTAGCCCGGGCCACCGTCAGTTGTTGCGTCGCCGCGCACCGCCCTGGTCGCGAGATTCGCGGCGTCCGAACCGCCCTGCGGCTCGGAGAGGCAGTACGCGCCGAGCAACTCGCCGCCGAGCATGTCGGCCAGGAAGCGGGTGCGTTGCGCATCCGAGCCGTACGTGGCGATCGGATAGCACGCGAGCGTGTGCACCGACACTGCCTCGGCAACCGCCAACCAGCGACTCGCGAGGATCTCCAGCACCTGGACGTAGACCTCGTACGGCTGCGCGGCACCGCCGTACTCCTCCGGGTAGGGCAGTCCGAGCAGCCCGGCGCGGCCGAGCGTCCGCAGCACGTCGCGCGGGAACTCGCCTCTCGTCTCGAAGTCGTTCACGCGCGGCGCAAGCTCGCGGTCGGCGAGATCGGTGGTCAGCTCCAGCAGGGCGGCCGCGTCCTCGGTAGGGAGAATGCGTTCGATCGTCACGGTGCCAGTTCCTTCGGTGCAACGGGTACCCGTGCCTGACGGCGTTACAGGTACGCGAGATCGGTCGGTCGGTTATTGAGCCGGCGCACACCGTCGTCCGTACACACGACGATGTCCTCGATGCGCGAGCCGTGGCGGCCGGCGAGGTAGATGCCCGGCTCGATGCTGAACGCCATGCCTGGCTCGAGCGGCAACGTGTTGCCTGCCACGATGTACGGATCCTCGTGGCCGTCCATTCCGATGCCATGCCCGGTGCGGTGCAGGAACGCGTCACCGTAGCCGGCATCCGCGATCACGTCACGCGCGGCGGCGTCCACGGCCTCGCACGTGACGCCCGGCCGGACTGCGGCCACCGCTGCGTTTTGTGCCTCGAACAGCACGGCGAAGTAAGCCACGAACTCCGATGGCGGCTCGCCCGCGGCGACGTACGTCCGCGTCGAGTCCGACCAATAGCCGGACGGCATCGTGCCGCCGATGTCGACGACGACCGGATCACCCGGTTCGATGACGCGGCCGGACGTGCCGTGGTGCGGGCTCGCGCCGTTCGGGCCGCTCGCCACGATCGCGAAGTCGGCCGTTGCGTGCCCGCTGGCCCGGATCGCGTCGAGGATGTCCGCCGCGACCGCCTGCTCGGTCCGGCCGGGCCGTAGCCAGTCGCCGAGCCGCGCATGCACGGTGTCGATCGCGGCACCCGCTTCGGCCAGCGCGTCGATCTCCGCCGGTGTCTTGCGCATCCGCAGCTCGCGCGTGACCGGACCGGCCAGGTGCTGCGTCACGCCCGGCAGTGCGTCGCGCAGGCCCAGCGCGTGCTCGGCGTACATGCGATTGCCGATGCCCACACCGGCTCCGTCGGCAGCGGCACGGCCCAGGGCGGCGCGCACCAGCGGGTACGGGTCGGAGCCGTCGGCGTGGTCGACGATGCGAAGCCCGGTGCCCGGCGCCGGCGAGGCCTCGGCCGCCGGGCGCTCCAATGTCGGCACCACCAGCGTCACGGGGCCGTCCGCCGGCAGGACGAGGCAGGTGAGCCGTTCGGCCTGATGGGCGTTGTAGCCGGTCAGGTAGCGCAGGTCCGCGCTGGGAGCGACGAGGATCGCATCCAATCCGGCGGCGGCCACCGCGCGCTGCGCCGTTGCAAGTCGCTCCGCAGTGAACAGACCAGACGTTGCCACGCGCGTTAGCTTAACGCTCGTTCGGCTCGGCTGGAAATCTGGCGCCACGAGGCATCGCTACGCATCGGCTGAAACTCTGGTGCCCAGTTGGGACAGCGCCGGCTGCACCATCGACGCCTCGCGGCAAACGGGCGCGACGGCCCCCGACGTGGCAAGCTCAGCAGTCGTGACCAAACCGCCGATCCTGCTCGTCGACGCACCGAGCCTCTACTTCCGCGCGTTCTTCGGCGTGCCGGAGTCGTCGGCCTCCGACGTCGACGGCCGCCCGGTCAACGCCATCCGTGGCTTCCTGGACATGCTCGCCACGCTCATCAAAGCGCGGCAACCGGACCGGATGGTGTGTGCGCTCGACAACGACTGGCGGCCGGCGTGGCGGGTGAAGCTGATCGACTCGTACAAGAAGCACCGCGTCGCACCCGCCGGCGGCGAGACAGTGCCGGACAACCTGACACCGCAGATCCCGGTCATCCTCGATGTCCTGGCCGCGGTCGGCATTCCCGCGGTCGGCGCGGACGGGTACGAGGCCGATGACGTACTCGGCACGCTCGCGACCACCCAGCCCGGTCCGGTCGAGGTTGTGTCCGGCGACCGGGATCTTTTCCAACTCGTCGACGACGCCAAACCGGTGCGCTTGCTCTATGTCGGCCGTGGTGTGGCGAAGCTCGAGGTGTGCGACGACGCGTACGTCACCACGCGCTACGGCGTGCCGGCGTCCGGGTACGCCGACTTCGCGGCGCTGCGCGGCGACCCGAGCGACGGACTCCCAGGCGTACCAGGCATCGGCGAGAAGACTGCCGCCAGGCTCATCGCGCGCCATGGCAGCCTTGACGCGCTAGTGGGCGCGCTCGACGATCCGGACGCGGGCTTCGCGCCGGGCGTGCGCACCAAGCTCGCCGCCGCACGCGACTACCTGAACGTGGCGCCCAAGGTCGTCGCCGTGGCACGGGACATTCGGCTGCCTAAGCTCGATCCGACGTTGCCCGGCGCGCCGGCCGACGGCGACGCGTTGGTCGCCCTCGCCGAGCGCTACAACCTAGCCGGCTCCGCGAGACGACTGGTCGACGCTATTACTAGCTGAAGCGCCTGGCTAGGAGCCCACTCGGAAGCCGAACGACGAATGCTGCGCGGGCTGCCGCGGGGTCGCGCCGGCCAGGCGCTGCTCGAGTTCCTCGAGGGCGGCCGCGTCCTCCTCGGAGACCGAGTTGAGCATCGCGTAGCCCAGCACCACCACCACGACGAGGACGAACACGAAGATCGGCACCAGGTACGTGATCGCGTCGGAGCCAGACACCGTGGCGGGCGCGGCGTGCAGTTGCACACTCATCGCGGCCATGCCGGTGTAGTGCATCGTGCACACCGCGAGCGCCATGATCGCGGCGGCGCCGACGACCGAGCCGGTGCGGCGAACGGACACCGTGAACCACAACGCGACGGTGGCTGCGACGACTGCGATGACCACCGACGCGATGATGAGTCGCCGATCCCAGATCGTGGTGCCGTTGATGTTCATCGCGGCCATCCCGGTGTAGTGCATGGCCGCGACACCCACGCCCATGAACACGCCGGCGACCAGGATCCGCGGCGCGCTTGGGCGAGCCGAGTAGCCGACGACGAACAGGCCGAAGCCGACGATGACGATCGCGGCGATCCAACTCGCCAGCGTGATCCTCAGGTCGAAGCGCACCTGTGTGCCGGTGATCGCGAAACCGATCATCGCGACGAAGTGCATCACCCAGATGCCGGTGCCGCCGATCGCCCATGCCGCGAGGATCAACCAACGTGCCCGCTGCCCACTCGCAGGCAGCATTCGCGCCCGAGCCGTTGCCTTCAAGCCGAGCAGGCAACCGAGAAATGAGAACAGGTAGGCCAGGGTTGGGGTGAGCCACCCGTACTGAGTTTCTGTCACGTGCGCCAACTGCGTGCCTTCCCCGGGGGGTCGCGTCACGGGACGGTGGGCGACCGGTGCAAGCGAGCGACCAACTGCGCTCGCCGCGGCGTGATCAGCCCTGTTCGGCGAGACCACGCGCGTGGCCAATCGTCGCTGATGCAACGCCACCAGGACAAGTCACGTAGCGTAATCGTGTCGCGACGCATGAGGCCTGAGCTGCGAGTACCACGCATCGTAGCGCGAGGTTTGCGTACGGTGGGTAGCCGGTCGGGGCAAATGTGGCTACGCGGCGACGGAGTAGTCGACGATCCCCCGGCTCACGAGTCGCGCCGCCTCCTTTGCCGCCGCTCTCATCGGATGTGCGCGCGGCACGGCGTCACCGATCTGCCCGAGCAGGTCGACGACTTGGCGCGCCCACCGTACAAAGTCGCCGGCCGGCATGTCGCCGTCGGCGGTGGCGCCGCTCGCCAGCACCTTCGACAGCGGTTCGCCACGCGCCCACCGATAGATCGGCCAGACGAAACCGAGATCCGGCTCCCGCGTCAGGTCGACGCCGGCCGCCTGCTCGTCTCCGGACAGCTCCGACCACAAATCCAGCGTCGCGTCGACGGCCTCGCTGACCGGTCCGTACGGCACCGAGGCGTGCTCCTCGGCGTCGCGCCGTGCCTCGTACACCACGACCGACACCGCCGCGGCTAGCTCGGCCGGCGACAGTGCTGCCCACACATCGCGCCGGATGCACTCGGCGACGAGCAGGTCCGCTTCGGTCCAGATCCGGGCAAGCAGCCGGCCCGGCTCGGTCACCCCGTCGCCGTCCAGATATCCGCGCCCAGTGAGCACCGCGCACACCGCGTCGAACATCTTGGCGAGCGAACCGGTCCGGCTGTTGACCTTCTCCCGCAACGATTCGGTGTCGCGGTTCAAGCGCCAGCGCCGCTCTGCCCACCGTGCGTGCTCCTCGCGATCGGGGCACTGGTGGCACGGATGCTTTCGCAGTTCGTGTCGCAAACCTTCGAGCTCGCGGTCGTCCGCGGCGGCGCGTCGTCCGCGTGCCGGCCGCCGCAGGTCGTGACCGAGCTGCGCGGCACGCAGGCTCGCGGCAAGGTCGCGGCGCTCGGCCGGCGATCTCGGGTTGAACCCGCGCGGTACGCGTACCCGCCCGAGGGCCTCTACCGGAACGGAGAAGTCTGCGACCGAGATGCGGCCGGCCCACCGCTGTTCGGTCAGCACCAGTGGTCGCGGCTCCTGGAAGCCTCCGACGCCCGGATCGATGATGATCGCGAGGCCGGCGCGCTTGCCGCTGGGCACCCGGATTACGTCGCCGACCTTGAGCTTCTCGAGCGCGCGGAGCGCTGCGTTGCGGCGAGCCGCCGCACCGTGCCGTGCCATCGCCCGCTCGCGCTCGTTGATGCGTACTCGAATCTCGAAGTACGCACCGAAGTCGCCACGGTCGCACGCCATTTCGGTCTCGTAGACGTGTGCCGTCTCGGCGTTGCGCTGGACCTGCTTCGCGATGCCCACCACCGACCGGTCGGCTTGGAACTGCGCGAACGACGACTCGAGCAACTCGCGCGCGGCGGGGACGCCGACCGTACCGACGAGGTTGACGGCCATGTTGTACGACGGGCGGAAGCTCGACCGCAGCGGGTACGTACGCGTCGAGGCGAGCCCGGCGACGTGCCGCGGATCGATCTCCGGCGACCACACCACGACCGCGTGTCCCTCGACGTCGATGCCCCGCCGGCCGGCCCGACCGGTCAGTTGCGTGTACTCACCGGCGGTCAGGTCGACGTGCTGTTCGCCGTTGAACTTGACGAGCCGTTCGAGGACAACGCATCGCGCCGGCATGTTGATGCCGAGCGCCAGAGTCTCGGTGGCGAACACCGCTTTGACCAATCCTCGTACGAAAAGCTCCTCGACCACTTCCTTGAACGTCGGCAGCAGTCCGGCGTGGTGTGCGGCGAGACCGCGCTCGAGTCCGTCCAGCCACTCCCAGTAACCGAGCACGTTGAGGTCGTCGGGCGGGATGTTCGCGGTGCGGGCCTCCGCGATGGTACGGATCTCAGCTCGCTCGTCCGGCGTCGTCAAGCGGAGTCCGGCGTCGAGGCACTGCCGTACGGCGGCATCGCACCCGGCGCGGCTGAAGATGAAGTCGATCGCGGGCAGCAGGCCGGCCCGATCGAGGCGCTCGACGATGTCCGGCCGCGACGGTGGCGGCCACCGTCTCGACCGCCCGCGACGATGGAACTCCTCGGCGTCCAGACGACGGCCCATATCACGGGTGTAACGCAACAGTTCCGGATGCACGTCGTGCTTCGCCGCGGCATGGGCATCGTGGAACAGGTCGAACATCCGCTTGCCCACGAGCATGTGCTGCCACAACGGGACCGGCCGATGTTCGGTCACGACGACGGTCGTCTCGCCCCGTACGGTCGTCAGCCAGTCCGCGAACTCCTCGGCATTCGACACCGTGGCAGACAGCGAGACGAGCGTGACACTTGCCGGCAGATGGATGATGACCTCTTCCCACACCGCGCCGCGGAATCGGTCGGCCAGATAGTGCACCTCGTCCATCACCACGTACGCCAGACCGTCCAGAGTGGACGATTCGGAGTAGAGCATGTTGCGCAGCACCTCGGTCGTCATCACGACGACTGGGGCGTCCCCGTTGATCGAATTGTCACCGGTCAGCAGTCCGACATTGGCCGCGCCGTGCCGCTCCACGAGATCGCGGAACTTCTGATTCGACAGCGCCTTGATCGGCGTCGTGTAGAAGCATTTGCGGCGTACGCGGCCGGCGCCGGACCGAAGCGTGCCGGCCCGAAGCGCGAGGTGTACCGCGAACTCACCGACCACCGTTTTGCCGGCGCCAGTCGGCGCGCACACCAACACGCCCCCGCCGTTCTCGAGCGCCTCGCACGCCTGGCGCTGGAACGGGTCCAGGTCGAACGGCAGGTCCGCGGCGAATTCGGTGAGCGCCGGATAACGCGCCGCCCGCTGCGCCCGCCGACGGGATGCCGCGTACCGCTCGGCGGGACTGCTCATGTATTGAAGGCTAATCGATACATACGCCGGCCAGTCGCGCGGCGGGTGCGGAGCGTGACGCGCCGTGCGCTTGGTGACGATCCGAGGTGGTTCGGATGGGTCGCGCTGGTCCACCCGCCCGGTGGCGTATGGTGCCTTCGTGCCGGACGAAGCCGAACCGCCGAGTCCCAGCTCGGAGGGCCCGTCCGCGGTCGGTCCACCAAGGCCGGCGCCAGCGTCGGCACAGCCACCCACCGGACCGACTGCCTCGGCGTCCGCACCACCCGCCATCGGTCCGCCCGCTGGACCCGCTGCCGCGGCATCCGCGCCGACCGAAGCCGCCTCCCGGCAGCCGAGTCTTCCGATCGTCGCGGCCACCACGCGCACCGGGCGCCGCGCCGAGGCCGTGCTTTTCGACTTCCACGGCACGCTCGCTCAGGTCGAGGACCCGATCACCTGGGTACGAGCGGCGGCCGCCGAGTGTGGCGTCGCGCTGGACGTCGGCAAGGCCACTGTGCTCGCCGACCGGCTGGTCACCGCTGGACGGCCCGGTGGTCCGCTGCCCACCCGGATCCCGCCGCACCTTGTCGATGTGTGGGCCGAACGCGATCTCTACGAACACGCGCACCGAGCCGCGTTCGTCGGGCTCGCCGAAACGGTGGACGCGAACATCGACGGATTCGCCGAGGCACTCTACGACCGCGCGTTGTCACCGCGTGCCTGGTTCCCGTACGTCGACTCGGCGCCGACACTTCGTGCGCTCAAGTCGGCGGGTACGAGCGTCGCGGTGGTCAGCAACATCGGCTTTGACATCCGGCCGCTGCTGGCGCATCACGGCCTGGCCGAGCTCGTCGACGCTGTCGTGCTGTCCTACGAAGTGGGACGCGTGAAGCCGGATCCGGCGATCTTCGAGTACGCGTGCGCCCGCCTACATGTCGACCCGGAACGTACGTTGATGGTCGGCGACACGCCAGCGGACGCGGCCGCGGTCGCGATCGGCTGCGCGGCCTACGTCGTGCCGGCCGCCGGACCCGGCAAGGTCAACGGCCTGGCGGCGGTCTGCGCACTCGCCAACGCCCCCGCAGCCGGCTACCCGGCAGCCACCTAACCGACGGCACAAGCCGGGCTCAGTCAACCCGGCCCGACGCTCTACCGCGTCAACTCATCCCAGCAGTGTCAACGCGCCGGGCACCGCGGTTACCGTGACCGGCAGTGGTGCGGCGCGCTCGCCGTCGACGTACGCCGTGATGTCTGGTGCGTCGACGGTCACGACCCGTGCTCGATACGACGTGACCATCGGGTGCGACACGTGCGTCCCGGCGTACACGCGTGGCTTGATCCGCACTAACGTGG
>DASTMZ010000046.1:0-34186 GCA_035713725.1 Micromonosporaceae bacterium | reverse complement strand
CGCGTACGCGAGATCCCGGAACAACCCGATCCCGTTGCGCGCCGCCTCCGTGTCGAGGATCAGCACCCAGCCGACGCCGTACGGGATCTCGACATCGAGCTTGCCTTCGACGAGTGCCGTTACCTCGCGAGCGACGCGCTCCTCGCCCGTCTCTCGCATCGCGACCTCGCGATAGCTCGCGTCACCGGTCAGCCGGGACGCGGCAAGCAACGCGTACGTGCCGTGCACGGCGCTGTGCCAGTCGTAGCAGCCGTGGAACGCCGGATGCTCGGTGTCGGTGCGCGCCACCGACTCCAACACCGTTGCCGCGAATGCGCGCATCAGTGCGTCGCGCTGCTCGACGAACTCTCGCCACCTAGTCACCGCGACCGCCCTCCAACTGACGAGTCACGGTAGCGCGCGAGCGGTCTTGCGCGATGCGCAGTCGCGTCGATACCGTCGTGCCGCGCAGACCACCAGCCGCACACGGGCCAGTCGAACAGCACGCGCAGACGCGCGGCCGGGAGCGAATTGCCAATGTTGCTATCGCGACTGTCATCGAGTCCGTGGTGGCGGGCGCCACTGCTGTTGGTACGGCAGCCCGGCACGGCGTTGGCACTGGCTGCCGCCGCGGTTGTGGCAACCCTACCGGCCGCGGTCGCGCCGATGTTCGTTTCCGCGGCACAGACCGCGACGCTTCATCGCCAGGTCCAAAGCGATTGCCCGGGACGCAGCGGCGCCACGGTGACGAACAAGGTCATCGGCGGCGCCGACGGGTTCGCCGCGCAGCGTTCGGTCACCGAGCGCGCCGCCGCCGCGGTGCCCAACCTGGCGCCCGGTGTCGTGAGCGTGACCGCCGACCAGTCGGTGACGTTCGTCGCCGCCGTCGGTTCGACGTCGAGCGTTTTCGTTGGCCGTCAAGGCTTTCTGGACCACATTGACGTGATGACGCGCGCCGACGTCCCGACAGGCGTACCCACGGTCTGGGTGCCCGATGACGTCGCCGCGCAGTTGGGCGTACGTGCCGGCGACCGGATGACGGCGACCGGCCAGGCCAATCCGTTGCCCGTCGTTGTCGCGGGAACCTATCGGGACATGCGCTACCTCAAAGCGGACTCATACTGGTGCTCGGTTCGGCCGCTCTACCAAGTCTTGGACCCGTTCGCCAAGGCACTGCCGCCACTGATCCTCGCGGATGTCGACACCGTGGTGACCGTTGTGGATGCCGTCCAGGCGCCGGCGGCGGACGACATGTTTGAGTTCCCACTCGCGGACGACTCTCCGGACCGGGCGACAGCCAGACGTACCGTCGCGGCACTGCCCGCATTGTTGCCGGCGATCCGCGACGGCCTGGGATCGGACCAGGCTCAGTTTCTCTCGGTGACGTCGGCGCTGCCGAGGTTCGCGCAGCGTTCCGATCTGGTGGCGTCGAGCCTTCGGCTGCCGATATACGCGGTGTCCGGGGCGGCTGTGCTGGTCGGCCTATTCGTGATCGGCGCCGCGACATTGTTGTGGAGCCGACGGCGAAGACATGAACTGGTGGTCCTAGCCGTGCACGGCTCCTCGCCGGCGGGCATCGGCGGGAAGGCGGTCCTGGAGGCGGCGCCGGCGCTTCTCGCCGGTGCGGCGACGGCCTGGTTCAGCTCCCGTACGTTCGCCGGCTGGTTGAGCCCGGCCGACCGCGTCGACCCACAGATGCTGATCGCCGGTGGCATCGCCGCCGTTGCGGTGCTGGCGGCCGGACTGGTGACCGTGTCCGCGGTCGCCGCTCACCGCTGCCGTCGGCTGGTCGACCCGCGGCCGCGCACGGCTCCCGGCTGGCGGTCACTCGTCCCATGGGAGCTTGTGCCGCTGGCCGCGGCATTGCCGTTATGGCATGTGCTCGGTGGTGCGACTCGCGAATCGGGTGCCGCGGACACGTTCACTGGTGCGGTCGTCGAGCTCCCGGGTCGGGACTTCCTGGTGCCCATCATCGTCATTGTCGCGGGTGCGACATTCGTGGCGCGCGCCGCGACGGTGGCGTTGCGCCGCCGTGGCCAGCGTTACACGCCATCCGGCCACGCCCGCTTCCTGGCGTGGCGACGACTAGTGCGCGATCCGATCGTCGTGGCGGCGCTGCTGGTCGCCACGATCGTCACCGCCAGCCTGGCGGGCTATGGCGCCGCGGTCACCGCGACGGTGCAGGCGACCGTTGCGGCGAAGGCTCGCGCGGTCACCGGCGCAGACGTCGTCGTGGACACGGACCAGCCAGCGACCGCGGCCACCGGCGTGCCGACTGCGATCGCAGCGGACGACGCCGCAACCGTTGTCGGCCGGACCGACAGTGTGCAGCTCGCCAGCATTACTTTGTCGCTCCTCGCGGTAGACCCGGAAGAATTCACCAAGGTCGCACCGATCGGCGACCTGCTGGCCGGACGACCGGTCGCCGATGCATTGCGCCCGACGAGCAGTGGCCAACCGCCAACCATCGTCGCCACGGCACCAGTTCCGAGCGGTATACGCCAGCTCCGGACGAGTACGGGTGTGACCTGGACGGTCCGCGTCATCTCGGTGCCCGATCTGCCGGGGCGGCATGGCGGTGAGCCGCTGGCGATCGCCGCCCGTGCCAGCGTGCCGCCCGCAGTGCTGGCCGACGCTCACACAGCGATCTGGATTCACACTGATCGCCCGCAACAAGTGGCGGCCGCTGCAGCCGGACTATCCGGCGCACGCGCTGTCACGATTGCCGACGACATCTTCGTCGGCACGCTCTACGAGCCGGTGACCTACACATTCGGATACTTCGTCGCGGTCGCGGTACTGACCGCGGTGATCGTGGTCGTCGGGCTTCTCCTGCATTTGGAGGCGCGCTCGGTAGGTCACCGCCGCGCCTACATCCACCTTCGCCGCATGGGCATGCGTGCCCGAACCCACCGTGCCGCCCTGCTATGGGAGTTCGGGAGCATCCTGGGCACCGGACTGGTCATCAGCGTCGGCGCGGTGATCTTGCTCATCAACGCCCTGCGGAGCGGCCTTGACGTCGACCCGTCCATCCCACCGGGCGCGGTGCTGACTTTGCCCATCGCGGCGTTCACGATCACGGTTGCCGCCGCCGCGTTCACCGCGATAACGGCCTCGGGTTACGCACATGCACGAGTCGCCAGCGCGAAACCGGCCGAGGTGCTCCGCGACGCGAACTAGACCGAATCCATGACGGACCGTTGAAGCTGCGCGCGATCGCCGGATTGTGTGCGGAAGGCCGAAGCGGCCGGCCGCACACGTCTACACCCAACCGGTGGCTCCAGGGCGTCCGAGATCTCCGACCCGGGCGATTGTGCGGCCGAGGCGGGCACACTGCCATGCCGGTCCGACTAGATCGTCTTCGACAGCTTGCAACGGATGCGAGCCCGGGTGCAATGGACATTCCGGCCACACGACAGGCAACCCTGCCTTGTGCAGGACTTGCTCATGCACGAACTCTTGTATCTGATCTGCCAAGCTGACCAACTGAGCATCTTCGGAGTCAGTCGCCACGATGGAGACACCCAGTTGCCCGAAGTCGGAGCGCAGCGTCGCTCCAATTTGGGTTTCAAGATCGGGCCAGTCAACATCTTCAATCACCGGCCGAGGCAGGCCAGTCGCGGCGACGTCTGTCAAGACGATGTCGAGAGCCCTCGCCAACGAGGAGTCCATCGCTGTTGACTCCGATTCAGCTGCGGTGCGTGTGGACACCCAACGCTACCGACGACGCGACGGATATTCCGGCATCGCGCTATCCAACGGAACCTCGCCGCTGCGGATCAGACCGAGTTGGACGAATTGCCGCATCGAGAACGCACCGAGCAACCAGTCCACGGTCACCCGAACACGGTTAGCCGGAAGGGAAAGCAGATGGTATCCGCCGGTCACCGCGGCGGCCGGCAGCCCGGATAGCGGGACGCCGAACGGGTTTGCGGCGGCGTTGACGCCAGCGAGGTCCACGACGAACCCGAGATCGTGATGCTCGTACGTACGCCGGGCGGCGCGCCGATACTCAGCGGCGATGTTGATCGCAACCAGCTTGCCCTGCCGTTCGGCGTGCTGCGCGGTCATCGGGGTCAGCTTGCCCGGCATCGTCACGTCCTCGACCGCCGCCGCGTCGCCGCATGCGAACACCTCCGGATGACCGGGCACCGAGAGGTATTCGTCGACGACGAGCCGACCATCACGGGTCGGCAAGTGGACGCCCTCGACGAGAGGATCGGGGCGTACGCCGACGCACCACGCCAACGTGCGGGTAGCCACAAATGAACCGTCGCTGAGTTGAATGCCGTCGGCGGTCGCCTTTTGCACCGACGTACCGAGCCGGATGTCCACACCACGGCGCCGCAACACGCGTGCGGTCGCAGCCGATAGCTGCGGATCCAGCCCGGGCAGCACACGATCCGCCGTGTCCACGAGCAGCCATCGGCACCGCTCGCCGGCCAGTGCTGGTCGAGACCGCAGCAGCGATCTGGTCATCCGCTCGCCGTGCGCCAGCACCTCCGTACCCGTGTATCCGGCGCCTGCCACGACGAACGTCAAGCGGGCGGCGCGTTCGTGCGGGTCGTCGGCCGCCTCCGCCAGCTCAATCTGCCGGACCAAATGGTCGCGCAGGTAAAGCGCTTCCGGAATGCCGCGGAACCCGTGCGCGTAGTCGTCGATGCCGGGCACCGGAAGCAGCCGGTTCACGCTGCCGACCGCAATCACCAGCCGGTCGTAACCGACGTTGCCGGACCGGTCCTCGAGGTCGACGTACTCGACCCGACGCGCGTCGAGATCGACGCCGCGCACCTGACCGAGTCGCAGGCCAACGTGTGGCAGCGTGGCCGGAATCGACACCGTCACCCGACGCGGGTCGAGCAGTCCGCCGGTCACCTGCGGGAGCAGCGGCAGGTAGAGGAAGTAGTCGGTCGGGTTGACCATCGTGATGTCGAACTGGCCGCGGGAGAGCCGGGACAGCCGCCGTGCGCAGTGATATCCCGCGAAGCCGCCGCCGACGATCACGATGCGCGGTCGTGCCATGACCCCTCCTCCGTGCCGTTGCCTCCCCAACTCTCGCCGCTACCCCGGCATCTCGCTGCCAAACCGCGAGATGCCGGGGCTACCAGCCAGAGCCGGAGGCCGTCCCGATCACGTTAGGGGACCAGCGCCGATGCGGAGGGGATGGTGCGCCGGGGCGGCGGGGACGGAGCGCCGAGGCGAAGGTCCAGTCGCTTCGACCGCAATCCCCGCCCAATTACCTACGGGCCTCGTACACGATATTGAACGGCGTCTCGGTGGCCCGGCGGAACCGGGTGAACCCGGCGTCCGTGGCGATCTGGCGGATCGCCGCCTCGCCGGCCTGCGCACCGAGCGCGTACCCACCGGGCTGCGACATGGCGTTCGGCACGCAGAGGTACGTCGAGAAGTTGTAGTACACGCGACCGACCGGGTTGAGGTTGTCCGCGACGTGTTCGCCGGCCGCCGGTTCGACGATCAGCCAGGTGCCGTCCGGTGCGAGTGCATCGCGGATGTGCGATGCGGCACCAAGCGGGTCGCCCATGTCGTGCAAGCAGTCGAACGTCGCGACGAGGTCATATCCGGTGCCCGGGAAGTCTTGAGCGGACGCAACGTCGAACGCGGTGCGGTCGGCCACACCAGCGTCGGCGGCCCGTTTGCGCGCCAGTTCGACCGATCCGGCGTGATAGTCGAAGCCGTGGCATCGCGCCGACGGGTATTCGTTGGCTAGCAGGATCGTCGAGGCGCCGAGGCCACAGCCGACGTCGGCCACCCGCGCGCCGCCGCGAAGCTTTGCGTCGACGCCGTCCAACGCCGGGATCCAGCTGGCGACGAGGTTCGCCACGTAGCCGGGTCGGAAGAACTGCTCGCAGCCGACGAAGACGGCCGCGTCGTGCTCGTGCCAGCCGAGGCCCGCGCCGCTGCGGAATGCCTTCGTGATCTCCGGTTCGGCCTTCAGCGCGCCGAGGGCGAGCAGGAACGCGCCCGGCGCGTAGAGCGCTTCGTCCGGATTGGTCAGCGCGAATGCTTGTTCCTCGGTGAGTGAATACGTGCCAGAGCCGGCGTCGAACTCGACGTACCCGCCGGCCGCCTGGCCGCGCAGCCACTCGTCGACGTAGCGCGGCACGGTTTCGGTCCGAGCGGCGAGTTCGGCCGGGGTCGCCGGACCCTTTGCCAGCGCCTCGTAGAGGCCGAGGTGGTGGCCGACGACGACGTTGCCGGCCGCCGCAGTTGCGCCGAGGTCGCCGAGGAACTTGCCGATGAACTCGTTGAGCTTGTTCTCGTCGAATGCCATGATGGTGACCCTTCTGAGCGTCGCAGGACCCGTTCTCGCCACGGGCATCGCGTTGTCGGGCCGAGACTGCGCGCGTCAGTTGCAAGCGCATTGCAACCGCACTGAAATCTGGGCCGGCACGATGGGTCATGTCTTCGGACCGCACCGATCGCTGTTCGTCGCGAACCGCATGACGCGGCACCGCGCGGGCCCCCCGCCTACGCAGCCGAACCGCTCTAGCCGGCCGCGGCCGAGTCCGCTGGCGCGTTGCCCTCGGCGGCCGCGGCGGCACCTCCGCCCGCGACAGCGTCGGATGATTCGATGACCGCGGCAGCAGCGTCGGCGACCCAGCCCCAGCCGGTGCGAAGCGCGGCCCGCCGCAGTGGCTCGACGGTGGCACGCGCGCGGGCTGGTTCGCCGTGCGCCAGCCATGCCCGGGCAATCGCCAGATACGCCTCCGCGCCGAGCATCCAGGCGCTGCCCTCCGGTACGCGTACGGTGTCGAGCAACTGGTCCGCCTCGGCGAGCACCGAGCGCGCTCCGGTCGCCTCGGCGAGCGGCCCGAGGCAGTTCATCAGCCGCGCCTCGGATCCGTCGTGGTCAACGTACGCACGCCCGCGTTCGAGCTGCTCGATGGCGCCGTCTCGATCGCCGGTCGCGAGCAACGCCATGCCGAGCTGAGTGTGGGTGGAGGCCGACCACCACGCGTGCTCGTCGTGCTGTGTGAGGTCCACCGCGCGCCGGCTTAAGGTCAGCGCGTTGTCGATGTCGCCGGACAACCGGTGCACCCACGCGATATGTCCGACGAACCATCCTTCATAAGCGGTATACCCACTGCGCCGGTTGAGTTCGAGGGCCTGGGTGAGCCGCGCGATCGCCTCATCCCATCGCGATGCGGCGATCGCCGGGAACGCGCTCTCCTGCACCACCCACGGCATCCGGTAGACATCGTCGGTGAGGCGCACCAGCGGTTCCAACTCCGCGAGGATCGGCATCAGCGAGTCAATCTCGCCCAGATACGCGTACGCGGTCTTCAGGCAGTCGAGCGCGGGTACGAGGGTGTGCGCATCGCCACTTGTCCGCGCCGCGGTCAGTGCCCGATGGCCGTACGCGAGCGCGTCGGTGACCTGCAACTGGTTGGTCGCCACCACACTGAGCCGGCACAGCATCTCCGACTCCATCGCCCGGTCCCCGAGCGCCTCCGCGATGGTTAGCCCCTCGTGCAGACGCGCGATCCACTGGTTGGCCGGCGTACCACGCGCGACCATGACATCGCCGGCCAACTCTCGCAACGACAGCATTTCCAACCGGCGGTCGCCGACCTGCCGCGCGATGTCCGCCGCGGCCTCGAGATCGGCGACCGCCTCCGAGTACGCCGCCGTGGCGTCGCGTACCTTGCCACGCGCCAAATGAGCACGTCCGGCCACCTCACGTTCGCCGGCCGGCACCGACGCCTCGATCGCGCGAGTCAGCAGTGCATCGGCGTCCGCGTACGCGATCCGGGCGTAGGCCTGCTCGCCAGCGACGAGCCAGGCACGTGCCGCGCGCGACCAGTCACCGGCGGCCGAGGCATGCGCGCCGACTGCCTCCGGACGGTCACCGAGGAGGTCCGCCGCGCGCCGGTGCAACGCGATCCGCGTCGGAATCGGAATGCTCTCGTAGAGCACCTCGCGGATGAGGTCGTTGGCGAACTCGAAGGCGCGGTCCGCAACCACCAAGAGGTAGGCGATCATGGCCTGCTCGCATCGTTCGGTCGCAACAATCGGCGACATGTCGAGCATCCGCGCGAGCATGTCCGGTTCGATTGCGGCGCCGAGGACTGAGGCCGCTCGCAGCAGGTGCGCCGTTTGCTCGCCGGTGCGCGCCACCCGCGACAGCACTGCCGCGTGCAAGGACTCGGGAATGCTCGAGTCGCCGATCGCGAGCGCGCGCAACGATTCCACTACGAACAACGTGTGCCCGCCGGTCCGGGTCGAGATGCGGTCGGCGAGTTCGGCGTGTCCGGCCGCGGCGGCCAGTTCCGCGACCGCTGGTCGTGAGAGTCGGTCCAACTCGATGCGGTGGCTCACTTCGGCGAGCGAGGTCAGCACCGCGGCACCCTCCTCGGTGCGCACTGTTCCGACCACGAGCAGTCGCGCGTCGCGGGCCTGGCGTACGAGATAGTGCAACAGCTCGACGGTGGCGATGCCGGCATGTTGGAGGTCGTCGAGCAGCAGCAGCACCGGCGAGCTAGCCAGCCGGCACACGTAGCGCGTGAACGCGTCGTACGACCGCCGGCGCGCGATGTTGCCACGGTCTCGCTGCGCGGGCAACGGTTCGAGCATCGCCGCGATCTGCGGCACCAGCGCGGCAACCGGGCCGGCCCACTCGCCGGCCGCAGAACGGATCGCGGCCGGATTGGCCGTCGACGCGTGCTCGCCGAGCGCGTCCACGATCGGCTGGAGGAACAGTGAGCGCTCCGCCTCATAGCACCGCGCGCGCAGCACCGTACCGCCGCTGTCGGACGCGATGTCGGCGAGCGCCGCTGCGAACGTTGTCTTGCCGATGCCCGCCTCGCCGGTGACGAGCAACAGTGACGGGGCGCCCGCGGCGGCCGCGGCCCATCGGCGCGATGCGACGTCAATCGGACCGCCGCGGCCGGCGAGCACCGGACGCCGTCCGGACGACACCGGCGCATTCGCCTTGCGGGGCAACGGTTCCTCGCGAAGGATCGCGCGGTGCAACGTGCGGGACTCGGGCGCCGGATCGGTGCCCAGTTCGTCCGCGAGCACCGTGCGGAGCCGTTCGTAGATGGCCAGTGCCCGGGACGGCGCGCCGTAGGCGACCTCGGCGCGCATCGCGATTCGGTAGGCCGGTTCGTCGAACGGGTCGGAGTCGATCGCGGCCACCGCGAGACCTCGTGCCGTCGCCGGATCGTGAACGGCCAGCGCTGCCTCGGCCGCCACGGTACGGGCGTCGCGCAGCAGTCCCGCGGCGAGCGCACGCACCGAATCGGCCCACGCGGCATCCGTCTCGGCGGGTAGCGCCCGCCCGTCAGCGAGCATCGCCAGCGCCCGCCCGGCGGCCGCGGCGGCCAGTGCGTACTCCCCCGAACTGAGACGCTGCCGGGCGTACGCCACATCGCGTGCGGCGATCGCGACGTCGACGTCAACCCCGGGCGGTCGGCCGAGCCGGTAGCCGTCCCGGCCGCCGTCGATGATGCCGTCGCCGAGACTCGCCCGCAGCCGGCTGACCAGTGTGGCGACGTTGTCACCGGGTTGCCGCGGTGCGTCGACGCCCCAGAGCGCGTCGACGATCTGATCCAGCTGAACCCAGCCGTCGCGCTCGACCGCGAGGCGCTTCAGCAGTGTCCGCGCCTTGCGGCTGCCGACCTGCGGCGCCGGAAGAGGGCGGCCGGAAGTGAGGACCGCGAACTCGCCGACCAGGCGAAGTGTCAGTCCTCCCTCGAATCGCGGCGGCCTCGCCACCATGAGTGCAGGGTACGAAAACGGAGATCGAATTCACCTCGTACGGTTGGGCCGGCCCAGCGTCCTAGAGCGGACACGAGATGCTCCGGAGGGCGGTGCCGATCAGCCGGCCGGTGAGTGCCGCGTCGCCCGGATCGCGGATCTGTTCACCGGCCGGCGGGGCTCGCACGACCGCGGCGCCGGGTCTATGTTTCGGCTCGTGGCCGGCCTAGATCTCCTGCGCCCGGTCGATGATGTCGTCGATCAGTCCATATTCTTTCGCCTCTGGCGCGGTCAGTACCCGACCGGCGGACAGGTCGTCTTCGATGCGACTGCGCCGTTGGCGTGTCATGTCCGCCAACGCGACGATCAGTTCTTCGAGCTCGCGTAGGTATTCGCCAGCGGCGCCAGCCACCCGGTCCGCGGTACCCGAGGCGAGCGCCGCTCCCGGCTCGACTAGCCGCAGTCGCGCGTGCGGGAACGCGAGGCGGCGGCGGGCGGCGGCCAGTACGGCAAGTGATGCGCCGCCGGCCTGAGACGGTACGACGACGTCGACCGGCGCGCGCATCGACCGGATCGCGTCGACTACCGCGAACGCGGCGCTGAGTTCGCCGTCCACGGCCGTGACGTGCAGCTGCACCGGACGCACGCCGATCGCGTCGAGCGTGATCAGCGCGGCTGCCGTCTGGCTCGCCGCGTCACCCGTGAGCGGACCAGCGAGCATCACGATGCGGCGGTCGAACAGGCGCTCCTGAAGCCACGGCGGCACGCCGCCGTGCGGCTCGGGGCGGCCGGACTCGGATCCCGGGTCCGGCTGGCGGTACGGGAACCGTGCCACCCAACCGGAGGGCCGCGTGGTCATGTGACGACGATATAACCGCGTCAAGTGTCGGGCGACGCGCCACGGCGCTATCTACCCTCGGCGTAAGTGCCGACTGCGACGGCGGACGCCACCGACCCGCGTTCGTCAAGAGCCGCGGGCCGCGCTGCGGCGCCCCGCCTGGTTAGCGCGAGGCCGCGCTCGGCGCCGCCCCCGCCGGGTTAGCGCGAGGCCGCGTTGGCGCTCCCCGCCACATTGGCGCGCGCCGGCGCCTCGTTGCGGCTGCGACCGAACGCGTCGCGTACCCCCCAGCGGCCCGGGATGTCGAGCAGTTCCAGCTGACCGAAACCGGACGGCAGCACCGGATCGACAACGAGTTGGTCGCCCACCGGGTCGAGACCGAGCATGGTACGCAGGAACAGCAACGGTGCCCCGGTGGACCACGCTTGCGGGCTGCACGCCGTCGGGTATTGCACCGGGAACTTCGTCAGGCTCCGCTCGTAGCCACCGAACGCCTCCGGCAATCGTCCGTCGAAGAACGTGGCCGCCTCGAGGATGCCGGCCGCCACCCGGGCCGCCTCCGCCTTGTACCCGTACCGCCGCAGACCCCAGGCGATGAACGAGTTGTCGAACGGCCACACCGTGCCGACGTGGTAGCCGATCGGGTTGTACCGCCCGTCGCCTTCGGCCATCGTCCGGACTCCCCACCCCGACCAGAGGCGCGGACCCATCAGGTGGCCGACGACCGCCTTCGCCTTCGTACGGTCGACGATGCCGCTCCACAGCAGGTGGCCGATGTTGGACGTGAGTGCGTCTACCTGGCTGCCGTCGGCGTCCAGCGCGAGCGCGAAATACTTACCGTCGCGCACCCAGAAGTCCCGGTTGAACCGCCGTTTGAGGTCGGCGGCCTGTGATTCCAGCTTGTCCGCGTAGGCCGGGTCGTTCCAGAACTCACGTGCCAGCCGTGCGCCTCGCACCTTCGCGTCGTACGCGTAGCCCTGCAACTCGCACGTCGCGCGCGGAAAGCCCGGCAGGCGGCCGTCGCGGTAGGCGATCGAGTCCCACGAGTCCTTCCAGCACTGGTTCTCCAGGCCGGTCTCCTCGTTGCGCCGTTGGTACGAGATGTATCCGTTGCCCATCAGGTCGGCATAGTCGTCGATCCACGCGAGCGCGGCGCGCACCTCGTACTCGAGTTCGCGCACTAGCTCGGTGTCGCCGGACCACCGTTCGTACTCGTCGAGGAGCACCACGAACAGCGGTGTGGCATCGGCGTTTCCGTAATACGGCGAGTGCGGCCGTTCCTCGAAGGCCACCGTCTCGCCGTAGCGCATCTCGTGCAGGATGCGGCCGGGATCCTCGTCGCGGAAGTCGTCGACGCGACTGCCCTGCCAGTCGGCCAGCACACGGAGCGTCGTCGCGGCCAGATCCGCGTTGAACGGCAACGCTTGCAGACTCGTGAGGATGCTGTCCCGACCGAACATCGTCATGAACCACGGCAGGCCGGCGGCGGGCAGGCTGTGCTTCCCGCCGGTCACCCGGGGAGCGAAGCGCAAGGCCGCGAGGTCGACGAGACTGCGCCGGTACGTCTCCTGCAACGGTTCCCAGTCGCATTCCAGCCGTGGTGCGCCGGACAGCCAACCGTCAAGCTCGGCGAGCATGTTGCTCGGGCCATCCGAGTCATCGGCATGGCGCGGCAGCACCGGCTTACCGTCCGGTCCGACCATCATGGCCTCGACGCGAAGTATTGTCGTCCATTCCTTGTGCGGCTGGATGTGCACCGTGAAGGACAGCCCTTTCTCGTCCACATCCGCCGTCGCGGTGCTGGAGATCGCGGTCTCACGACGGAACGTCTCGCGCTCGTACCCGAACGTGAGCCGGCCGTGCTCGATACGCGTATATGTCTTGCCCTTCTTGGCAAGCGCGTCTTTCACCTCGAACATGTCCGCGAAGTCGGTGCCGGCCTCGATGCGCACCGACAGGTCAACGACCTTGTCGTCGTGGTTCATGATGGTCAGCCGCTCGGTGAAGCCGCTCTCGACGGTGCGCTGCCGGATCACGGACAGGGTCGCGTTGACGTAAATGCTGCCGGTGTCCGGGACGAGGAAGAAGCGCGTCTCGAAATATTGCAGGTCGTCCACTGACAGCGTGGTGAGACGTTTGCCGTCGATGGTCAACGCCCACGTCGAGAGGAATCGCGTGTCGTAGGAAAACAGCCCGGTCGGTTCGGTCGGCGACGCGGTGACGTCGCCAGCGTCGTCGCTCACTACGAACGTGTTGCCGTCGAGGATGCGTACCTCTTTGGTCATCGTCACCACCCCGCGACAGTCGTGATGCGCTCGCGCTGGGTCTCGCGCGTTGGCGGAGACATCAGGCGCTGGAAGATAACCATCATTTCCGGATCGCCCTCGGCCGCGAGCGCGCCGCGCAGCAGCGCCGCCATCGCGTTCATGCGGCCGGACACGATGCCGTCCAGCACCGCCCGGTCGACGCGGATCACGCAGTCGGCGTGGCCGGGGTCGCGCGACACGGTGAGGTGGCCGCCGTCGATGATCAGTCGGTAGACGTCGGTCTTGCCGTGCTGCGTCACGTCGAATCGCAGCGCTCCATGGACCCTCGCTACCAGGGGTTCATGCCCCCGACGTCCCAGTCCGTCGAAGAACTCCTCGGTCGCATTTGCCATCCCGCATCCCCCCGTCGGGTCCGCACGGTCCGGCCGCGCAGCGCGCGGCGCGACGTGGTGCATTGATCATCGGTCGAGGATGCTCGGGCCACGGGCTCATTGCCGGAAGCCGTGGCCGGGCACCGGTGGCCGCGTATCATGCCAAATCGCCTGGCCACCAGGCGTCGAGGCGGACGGACAACGTGCCGCAATCCGCGGCGGACGTGGTCGCCTGTCGGTCGGCGGACAGCCCGAACTAGCGCGGTCATGCGATCCTGTGCGCCATGAATCGCGCGGTGCGGGTCCGGCTTGGGGCAATGCTGTGTGCCGCGGTGCTCCTGCTGACAGCGACCGGAACCCCGGCGGCGGCCGCTCCGGCGGCCCCCAATGCGACCGCGGGGATCGCGGCGGCCGGGATCGCGGCCGCCTCCTCGGCCGCCCTCCGGGTCGACGAACTCGGCCGGCTCGTGGTGCACACGTCGGTCTTCGTGGTCGAGCCGACCGGCCAGCCGCAGCTGTTCACCACCGCCTGCGACGCCGGCGAACAGCTGGTCAGCGGCGGGTACGCCTCGGCCGATGGCATGCGCCTGGTGTTCAGCTACCCGTCGGCGGCGGACGGAACGCCGACCGCGGACGGCGCGCAGCCGACCGCGTGGACCGTCGGCATCGTCAACACCACCAAGACGGTGCCGCGCGTGCAGGTGAGCGCGGCGTGTCTGGCCGGTGGTGCGGCGACCACGAACGTTTCGTCAAACACCAAGATCGTCGACCAGAGCAGCCTCTCACTGAGCGCCGCGTGTCCCGGTGGCACCCAGCTCGCCAGCGGCGGGTACGCCTCGCAATGGAACCCGCGGTCGGGCATCGCGGCGGTCACCGGAAGCTACCCGAACCCGGACGACAGCTGGGGCATCGACGTTGTTCTGGTCGGTATCTCGACACCGGCAGCCGTGATCGGAGCGAACACCGTCACCGCGTTCGCGGTCTGCGTCGACGGAAATGTCCAGCTCGCCGACGTGGCGCCGACACCGCTCACGCTGACGCCCGGCACGCCGAACTGCACCGGGCTGTCCGCCGGCATCGCCGTCAACTGCGTGACGCCGTTCACCGGCAATCAACTGGTGGGCTGCGCCGACGGTCAGATCCTCAGCGGCGGCGGCTACCAGGTCACCGACGGTGCGTTGCCGGGTCCGTATTCGGTGCTCGTGAACGCTCCGGTCGATAAACCGGGGTGGATCGTGCAGGTCAATGGGACATCGACGGTCCCGACCGCGCCCAGCCTCAACGTCACGGCGCTGTGCCTCGTCGCGGTGGCCACGCCGGTATCCAGCTCACCGGCGGGCGGTGGGCTACCGACGACAACGGGGCCGCGACGAGACGTCGCGGACAACTCATTCCTGGTCGTCGGCGGCATCAGCGCGGGCGTCCTGTTGCTCATCGTCCTCGCGCTGCTCGCCGCCCTCGCGCTCCGGCGCTCGATCCGAAACGGTGACCGGGAACGCCGCCGGCGGCCGCCGTCGGCCGCGCTCACCGCGGTGGTACGGGCACAGCGCAGCACCTACCGACTCCACGACTTCCGGGAAACCGTATGACGACCATCCGCGACATCTTGTTCGGTGACGTGCTGCCGGGCAAGGTAGGCCCGCCCGCCGAGAAGATCGAGGCGGCCGCCGAACGCCTGACCGATGCCGGCGCCGTTCCGCAACGCCGGGAGGCGCCACCGGCGGCAATCGCGCGCACCGTGATGTCGAAGGTCGCCGACGTCCTCGACTTCCCGGTCAACGACGTGCTCGTCGGCGCGTGGCGGACGAGGTCGGCGCTGCTCGAGGCGGCGCGCGAGACGGTCGGCAAGCCGGATGCGCACAAGGAGGTCACGCTCAAGAACTACTCGTTCGGTTGGGACCACGGCGTGGACGTCGACGTGACGTTCAATCACAAGACAATTGCGACGGTATCCGTGGTCGCGGCGATCAGTGTCGACATCACTGGGCTCGTCGCAGTCGTTCGCAACGGTCGGATCGCGGAGCTGACGTCGGGCGAGATGACGGTCAGTGCCTCGTTGACGGTGTCGAGCAACACCGTCGTACCACTGAGCCGTCCGCTCGCGGAGGGCAAACGTACGCTGCCGGTGCTGGCCGAGGTGACGTTGCCGAACGGCGGCCTGCCATTGGTGCACCAGCCGGCCGAGGCATCCCGGCCGAGCTAACCGCTGGCCGAGCTAACCGCTGGCACCAACCACCATGGCCGTCAGACCAGCGTCAACCACGCGAGGCTCAGCACGCCGGCCACCGCACAGTAGATCGCGAATGGCGTGAGGGTACGCGTCTGGAAGTAGCGCGTGAGCCAACGGACCGCGGCGTACGCGCCGAGGCCGGACGCGACGCTACCGGCGAGCACCTGTCCGCCGATGCCGTGGCCGAGTGGTCCGGTCAGGTCCGGCAGCTTGAGGACGCCGGCCGCGAGAATGACCGGCGTAGCCAATAGGAACGAGAACCGCGCAGCGTCTTCGTGCGAGAGGCCACGCAGTAGGCCGGCCGCCATCGTGACGCCGGACCTGCTAATCCCCGGCAACAGCGCGAGGATCTGCGCGGATCCGATCAGCGTCGTTTCGCCAATCCGGTGGCGGGTGATGCGCGCATCGGACTCGGCCGGTTCGGACGCATCCGAACCGGCCTGTCCGACCCCCTCGGATATGGCTGGCGCCATCGCATCAACGACTGCTGGGGCAACCGGCACTGGGTCGACGGTCGCTGGTTCGACAGGCATCGGGCCGGCCGTCGCGGCCGTGCCCGCGGCATCGATCGCCCCCGTCGCGTCGATGGCACGGAGCGCGGCCGGCTCGACGACCTCGACGCGGCCGGCCACCCGCGACGAGTAGAGCGTGGCCCGACCGTCCGACGAGACAAGAATCGGTCGCCGGACGACCGACGTCCGCTCGCCGTCGTTCCGCCGCCGCAGACGCTCAGCGCCATACAGAATCGCGCCGTTGGCGATCAGGAACACTGCGGCCGGCACGGGTCGACCCAGCACGGTTCGGAACGTGTGCTCGAGCAGCAAACCAGCCAAGCCGACCGGAATCGTGGCGATCACGATCATCCATGCCAGACGTTCGTCCGGCGTATCGATGCGACGGTTCCGGATCGAGGTGACGAAGCCGCGCACGATGCGCAACCAGTCCCGCCAGAAGTACGCGACGAGCGCCAGCGCGGTGGCCACGTGCAACCCGACGATGAAGGCCAGGTATGGCGATTCTGGCGCGGACACGCTGAGGTCCTTGGCCCAGCGGCCGCCGATCAGCGCCGGAACGAGCACACTGTGCCCGAGACTCGACACTGGGAACAACTCGCTGACGCCCTGCAGCAGCCCGACGACGATCGCTTCCGGGTACGTGATCGTCATGGACTCGGCTCCTCGTACGTGACCCATCACAGGATCGTGGGCTCGATCGACGATAGCGCACGAACCCTACACGGTGTAGTGAAACCGGTAGCCCGGTTAAGGAGCCCAGTTCCTAGCGCCACACGTCGGTGATCGGCGATGTCGCGGCCGCCGCACCGATGGGCGGCAGCCCGAACATCGCTTCGATCGTCCGGAGCACGCGGTAGTGGGTGACCGGCTCGGCGTACCGTCCCGGGCGGATGCCGGCGCCGACGAGCAGCGTCAGGATCTGATTACCAGCGGCGCCGTCGTTCTCGTCGTACGTCACCAAGAGCAGGCTGTGGTGCGACTGTGCCCAGGCGATGTACGGGCCGAGATTGTCGCGCAGCCACCGATCGCCGACCCGGGTCGAGCAGTCGTGCATGTCGTTGCAGAGATTCGGTATGACGAACGAGACCGACGGCAGCCGGTCAAACGTACGCGGAAACGCCGAGTACGGCTGGTTCGCGGTGGCCGGCACGTTGTCGAAGTGCACCCACGGGTTGTGCTTGGCCGCGTACCGGCCGCTCGAACATCCGGCGAAGCCGACCGCCGGCAGATTCTCGGAATACCCGGTGAACGTTAAGCCCGCGGCGTCGAGTTGCTGGCCAAGGTTCGCGCGGTCGTGGAACGGCGTGAGGCAGCGGTCGCTCGTCACGCCCTGCGTCGACCCGGAGAACAGCGCCAGATAGTTCGGTTGGCTCGGATGCGTGACCGCTCGGGAGTTGGTGAACACCGCCGCACGACCGAACAGCGACGCGAGGAACGGCGCGTTCGCCGGATCCGACTGGGACGACGCGCCCTTGTTCTCGAAGATGACGACGACCAGGTGGTCCGGTCGTGGCGGTACGGCGCTCGATGCCGTGCCAGGCGCAGGCGCGTTCGTAGTCGGCGTCCGACCAGCGGCCGGTGTCCGGCCAGCCGAGTTTGGCGCTCCGACAGGGGTGGCCGGCCCGCCGCCGCAGCCCGACAGCACGAGCGCGAGCGCCGCCGCACCGCAGAGCACCCCGCCCAACGACGCATCGCTCAGCCATCGCTTACCCAGCCGCTGTCGCAGTCGGCCTGCCATGCCTGCTCACCCCCATACGCCGGCCCGGCATCTGGCAGCCACGGTAGTCCGTGCCGTCCTACAACATGTAGTGTGGCCAGGTCGCAGGCCCGACGACGAGCCAGGAGGTAGCCGGGTGAGTGTGTGGCTGCTGGTGCTGTCGGTGTTCGTCGCCTGCCTGGTGGAGGCCGTCGAGGCGCTGACGATCGTGCTCGCCGCCGGCGCCACCCGCGGCTGGCGATCCGCCTTGACGGGCGTCGCGGCCGGCATCGTGGTCCTCGGTGCGATCGTCGCGGTGCTCGGTCCGGCCATCACCGCGATCCCGCTCGGCGCGCTTCGCGTCGTGATCGGCGGGCTCTTGCTGATCTTCGGCCTGCAGTGGCTGCGCAAGGCGATGCTGCGTGCCGCCGGGCTCAAGGCGACACATGACGAAGACGCGATCTACGCGACGGAAGTCGAGGCCGCGCGATCGGCCGCCGTCGGAGGCCGCTTCCGGGTGCCCGACTGGTACGCGTTCACGTTGTCGTTCAAGGGTGTCGTTCTCGAGGGCCTGGAAGTGGTCTTCATCGTGATCACGTTCGGCGCGAACCAGCACGGCATCGGTTGGGCGACCCTGGCCGCGGTGGCCGCCGTTGTCGTCGTCGCGGCCGCCGGAGTCGCAGTGCGCGGGCCGCTCGCCCGGGTGCCCGAGAACGGGCTCAAGTACGCCGTCGGCGTGCTACTGACCAGCTTCGGCATGTTCTGGGCGGCGGAGGGTGCCGGCGCGCACTGGCCCGGTGACGACGCGGCGATTCCGGCGCTGATTGCCGCCACGCTCGTCTTGTCGCTTGCCGGCGTGGCCGCGTTGCGCACTAGCGCCCGACATGACGCGCCCACTGACACACCAACACCGGTGAAGGTGCCCTGATGCGCGCGCTACGTGGATTCCTGTTGTTCTGGTATGACTTCGTGGTCGGCGACGATGCGACGATCGCAGCCGGTGTCGTGGTCGCGATCGCGCTGACCGCCGTCCTGGCTCACCAAGATGTCGTCGCGTGGTGGCTGCTGCCAGTCGCCGTCGCGCTGTTGCTCGCCGCGTCACTCCACCGGGCCGCTCGCACCAGCCGTCGAGGCGGCTCCTAGCCCATGGCACGCGCTCGCCGCTGCGTCGATTCGGGCACCATCTACGAGGAGGTCGCGTGACCGATCGGGACCGCCAGGACCGCGGCCGGCATCGCGACCCCACAGGCGTTCCGGCCCGGCCCGAACGGCGCGCCGCCGGCGCGCTCGAGTCCGCTGTGCTGGAGGTGTTACGTGCCGCGGACCGCCCGCTCACGCCGACCGAAATCCAGTCCAAGGTCGGGCCGGATCTCGCCTACAACACCGTGCACACCATCCTCACCCGGCTGCAGGACAAGGGCGACGTGATGCGGGTACGCTGCGGCGCCCGTACCGGCTATGCACCGGTCAAGGACGCCGCGCAGGATGCCGCGGACCGCATGCGAGACGCGTTGGCCGCGAGCCGTGAGCACGGCGAGGTGTTGCAACGCTTCGTGACGGCGCTGTCACGTGAGGAAGAGGCCGCGCTGCGTGCCGCGCTCGACGCGAGCCGCGAGACATGAACGTCTCGGTCTACCTGCCGTTCCTGGCCAGCCTCGTGATCTGCGTGGCGAGTCCGATAGTGGCGCGTCGCGGCCGGCCGGCGGTCACCGCGATCGTGCTGTCGGCCGTCTCGGTGGTGGCCGCGGCCGGCTGCCTCTGGGCGATGGCGCTGCTGGCAGTGACCGGCATCGACGACGTACCCGCGCTCGACCCGCGATCGATCGTGTTCTCCGTGCCAGATCCGGTCGCGTTGGTGGCCGCGGTCGGTGTTCTCGTGGCAGCGGTACGCGTCGCTGGCACGATCCGGCGTCGGCGACGCGTCCATCGTCGCGTCCGCGGTGCCTTGCATGGCGTGGCGTCCAGTGACTCCGACGTCGTCGTCATCGCCGACGGTCTGCCGGACGCGTTCGCGGTTCCGGGCCGGCGGGCCGGCGTCCTCCGGCGGCAGCGCCCCTGGATCGTCGTGACGAACGGGATGTTGGCCGCGCTGGACAACGATCAGCAGCAAGCGCTGTTCGCCCACGAGCGTGCGCACCTCGATGGCGGTCACCACCTCCTCCGTGCCGCCGCGGATCTCGCCGCGGCCGCGAGCCCGCTGCTGATCCCGGCCCGGGACGCGGTCGGTTTCCTCTGCGAGCGGTCGGCGGACGAACGTGCCGGCGTCGCGGTCGGCAGCCGGAATTTGGTCGCGGCCGCCATCGCGACCGCCGCGCTGGCGCACGGCGGCGGGCCGAGCCCGAAGCCGGGGGGCGGTGCCGCATTGGCCACGTCCGGCGCACCGCTCGCCTTCAATGGTCTCGCCACGGTCGATCGCGTGGTGGCGTTGCAGCGGCCGGCGCCGACCGCGCTGCGACTCGTCGTCATCGGTGCAATCCTGGTCGCCGTCGGCGTCCTCGCCGCCGACGCCAACGCTACGGGCGAACTCATCGCGAGCTTGCGCGCGCTGTTCTGACCGATCGAACGGCTGCGTGCCACCGGTTAGCCGTGGATCGTGGCCGCCGCGGCGAGCGCGGCGCCGCGCGCGCCGGCCATGTCGAGATCTGGCACGAGGGCAAACGTCGCCACCTTGCGCTGCTCGTCACGCAGCGAGGTGTTGGCTTGTACGGTGGCCAGAAACCAGTCCCGGAACGCTGGGGCGGCCTCGACGACACCACCACCGACGAAATACGCGTGTGGGTCGGTGAAATTCGCCGCGATCGAGCAGAGCCGGCCGACCGCGATCGCCTGTTGCTCGAAGATGTGGCGCGCCATCGGGTCGCCGCGTTCGCCATATGCGCGCACCAGCTTCGCCGCTTGCGCGGGCGGCACCGCGGCGAGTTCGTGTCCCGGGTAGCGGCCGAGCCAGTAGGGCAGCAGGCTGTTCTCGATGCCGGTCAGCGAGGCGATGCTCTCCGCGTCGCCGGGCAGACCGCAGTTGCACACCGGGGTGGGCTGGCCGACGTCGAGCAACCCGTCGAGTGGGATCTGGACATGGCCGAGTTCGGCCGCCATGCCGGCCGCACCGCGCACAATCCGGCCCTGCTCGACGATGCCGCCGCCGAGTCCGGTGCCGATGACGATGGACACCGACGAGCGGTCCGGTGACCCGACGCCGAAATACACGTAGTGGGCATAGAGTCCGGCCGCGTTCGCGTCGTTGTTGTAGACGACCGGCAGCCCGATCAGCTCCTCCAGCGCACCGCGCACATCGAAGCCGCGCCACTCGGGCTGCGAGAAGTTCGTCGAGCCCTTGGACGAGATGACGCCGTCCGCGCTGGCCGGTCCGGGCGTGTCGAGGCCGACCGCGCGGATCGCCCCGCGCGGTACGCCGGTGCGGGCCAGCACGCTGTCGAATGCCTCACCGAGGGCGGCGATCGCGACGCGCGGGCCTTCCATGACGCGGCTGGGCATCTCGACGAGGTGGTCGACGAGGAATATGCCCTCGTCGTCCAGCACAGTCGCGTTGTTCTTCGTCCCGCCGTTGTCGAGGCCAACCACCGCCCATGCGACCACGCGCATTACCTCCGATCCGCTGATGCATCCGCGATCGGATCCTAGCGACCGGAGATCCTCACGCCGGACCCGAAGGGCCGGCGAAGTCCACTCGACCGGTCAACTCCGGCCAGCGGTTCCCCCATGGAGCGGCGCGCTCCAGCTGCCCGGCGAGCCGGAACAGCGTTGCGTCGTCGCCGTACCGCCCGAGGAAATGTACGCCGATCGGCAACCCGTCGGCCGACCAGAACATGGGTACGGACATCGCTGGCGCGCCGGTGATGTTCGCGACGATCGCCGGAAACGCCACGAATGGCGCCGAGTTCCGGCCGGCCCGCCACGGATCGTCAGCCGTGGATACCATCTCTCCGAGCGGCAGCGGCGGCTGCGCCAGGGTAGGTGTGAGCCAGACGTCGTAGCGGGTGAAGAAGCCGGCGACACGTCGTGCGAACGCCTGCAGGTCGGTCACCGCCAGCAGGTAGTCGCCGGCGCTGATGTGGCGGCCGGACTCCCACAGTGCGCGGGTGTAGGGCTCGATCTCGTCCGCTTCTGGTTCGCGGCCGATGCGGCGGATCCAGTAGTCCAGGATCCACGTGACCGCCCCGCCGTAGGTCGCGCCGATCGCGGCACCGATCCGGTCGTCGAGACCGGGCAACTCCGCCTCCACGACCTCGTGGCCGAGGTGCTCGCACAGTCGCAGGGTCTCGTCGAGAGCCGCGACGCAATGCGGGTGCACCGGGTGCCCGCCCGGTGGTTGCGCGCTGTACGCGATGCGAAGCCGTCCCGGCTCGCGCGCCACCTCGGCCGCGAACCCGCCGTCCGGGGCCGGTGGCGCGTTGTACGGGTCGCCGAGATCCGGGCCGGCCGTCGCGTCCAGCAACGCAGCGCTGTCCCGTACCGATCGGGTGAGCGCGTGTTCGACGGCGAAACCGTTGCATACGTCGCCGTATTCGGGGCCGAGCGGATTGCGTCCCCGGGACGGTTTGAATCCGAACAGGCCGCAGCACGACGCCGGGAACCGGATCGAGCCGCCAAGGTCGTTGCCGTGCGCGAACGGTACGAGTCCGGCCGCGACTGCCGCGGCTGAGCCGCCGCTGGACCCGCCCGGCGTACGGGTCACGTCCCACGGGTTGTGGGTGGCGCCGTGCAACAGCGGCTCCACCGTGGCCGACATGCCGAACTCGCAGGTGTTCGTCTTGCCGAGGATGACCAGCCCTGCGCGGCGCAGCCGTTGCGTCAGCTCCTGATCTGTCGTCGACACGAGGTCGGCGAGGAAGCGCGAGCCCTCGGTGAACCGTACGCCGGCGACCTCGATCGCAAGATCCTTCACCAGATACGGCACTCCGGTGAATGGCCCGGCGGGAACTCCCGCCGCCGCCGACCCGAGAGCGCGGTCGTACGTCGTCGTAATGACCGCGTTCAGCGTTGGATTCAGGTCCTCGATTCGCGCGATAGCGGCCGAGACCAACTCCGTCGCGGTCACGTCGCCGTGTCGCACCAACGCGGCCTGATCCGTGGCGTCCAGGCGGCCGAGCGCATGCACATCGCTTGCCGGCAACGTGCCGGTCATGGCCGCGCCGCCAGCACGATGTTAAACGGTGCCGACTCCGTCGCGACGCGCTGCACGCGCGTCATTCCGCCGGCGTGCAACACGTCCCGCAGCCGCGTCTCGCCGGCCATCGCGCCGAGCGCGACACCGCCGGGCTGCGCGAGCGCCGACGGCGTACACACCATCGTCGAGATCGCGTACCCGATCCGGGCGTACGGGTTGGCAAAGTCGTCCTCGAAGCGGTCGGCGGCCAGCGGCTCCACGACCACAAGCACGCCGTCCGGAGCGAGCACGCGTCGCGCGTCTGCGATCGCGGCGGCCGGATCACCCATGTCGTGCAACGAATCGGTGAACACGACGACGTCGTACGGCCCGCGTGGCAATGCCGTCGCATTCGCCACCTCGAACGTGACCCGGTCGGCGAGCCCGGCGGCGGCCGCGGTCTTTCGGGCGTGCGCGATCGACGCGTCGTCGATGTCGACGCCGGTGACGCGGGCGGCGGGCCACTGTTCCGCGATGGTCAGCGACGAAACGCCGTAGCCGCAGCCGATGTCCAGCAGCCGACCGCCGTCGCGTAATGCCGTGTCGACGCCGTCCGCGGCCGGCAGCCACGCGGATGCGAGCCCGGCGAGGTACATCGGACGGGTGAAACGCTCCTGTGCCTCGTTCAGCAACGGGTGGTGGTCGCCCCAGCCCATCCCAGTGCCGCTGCGGAACAACTGCTCGACGCGGCCGAGATCGGCCCACAGCGCCTCGAAGCCGGCGAACACTCCAACCAGCGCGACCGGCGAGTCGTCGCTGGCGAGAACGGCGGCGAATTCGTCGGTGAGCCGGAACGTACCCTCGGTCGCGTCGTAGTCGAGGTAGCCGGCGATGCCGACGCCACGCAACCACTCTCGGACGTACCGTTCCGCGAGCCCGGTACGCGCGGCGAGCGAGGCGGGCGTTGTCGGCCCAGCGCCTGCCAGCGCGGTCCACAGGCCGAGCCGGTCGCCGAGCACTACGAGCGGTGCCGTCACGCCGATGCCGAGTTCGCTGAACGTCTTTCCGACCGCGGCCTCGAGCTTCGCCGGATCGAGCGTGGACATGTCGATCATGGTCTCCACCTTCCGTTCATCGGATCCCTCTCGGATGCCGGGAAGGCGTGAGAACCGGTCTCACACCGCGTGAGACGACCGCCGTGTCGATCTCACCGCGTCCTTACCGCGTCCTTACTGCGTCCTTACTGCGTCCATCGGACCGCCGACGTCGGGCGATAACTGCACGAGCGTCCGGTCACCAGCGACTCGCGAAGGTGCGCCCCGAGCGTCGGATGGACGTGCTCGATCCGGCGCAGCGAATCGTGGATGCGCGCGGTCACCGTGCTGCGCGCCCGCTCGCCACGGTCACCGAGCCGGCGTACCCGGCCGCCGAGTCCGTACGCGTTGGCAAGTTCCGCGACCAACGCGTCGCGCTCCGCCTGGAAACGTTCCGCCCGAGCGCTGTCGTGGTTCGTCCGGGCCGAATCGATCTCGTCGTCGAGATCGGCGAGCCGGGCCTTGTACGCATCTCGCGCCGTCGCGTCGAGCACCTCGTCGGCACCGGTGTCCGGCTCAGCGCCGACCAGCCGCAGCGCGCTGACATCCTCGCCCGGCAACGCCAGCAACGCGGCGATGTCGTGCAGACCCTTTGCGTCGCGCAGTTGCGCGGTCACGCCGCCGTACGTGAGCGTCCACAGATCGCCGGTCCGGCGGAACACACCGGTGGCCGTCGACTGTTGCCGGATCGCGGTCACGCGCTGCCGTACGGCTTCGAGGCCAAGCTCGTCCGCCACATCCGCCGCCTCGGACAACAGCGCTTGGCCGGCGGAGAGCTCGCCCGTGTCGAGGACGATGGCCGCCAGTTCCGCGCGTGCTCTCGCGGCCGAGGCGCGCGCACCGATGCGTTCCGCGGTCGTGACAGCGTCCTCGAAATGACCGCTAGCCGCACCGTGGTCGCCGGCCGCCGCACTCGCCAGGCCGAGATAGAGGTCCACCGGGTCGAACGCCGCGACCATGCCGCCGATCACCACCATCTGGCCGGCGTACGGTTTCAGCGCCCGATACCGCGACGAACAGATGTCCGGCAGGCCGAGCGCGACCGCCAACTCCATCTCGAGCACTGCCTTCGCCAGCGCGCGCCACCGAAACATCGCAGCGTCCGGCGAGAGCGCGCGCGTCAGCCTCGCGGCAGCGGACAGATCACTCTCGCCGAGGGCAACCAGCGCTCGTTCGTGTCCGGCCAGTTCGCTCGGCATCATGCCGGGTCCAAGGGATCGCAATGCCGAGCCGAGTCCGGCCGGGCCGCCGCGGGTCATCGCGAGTGCGATCAATTGCGTCGACCGCACCGCGAACGCGTCGGGCTCGCCGATCCCGTCGGCGAGATCGCCCGCCGCCGCGATCTGGCGCTCCGCGGCGTCCAGCGAACCGGTCAACGCGGTCCACGTGGCACGCCGCGACATCGCGAGATACATCAGGTGCGGCTCCCGGAGGCGTTCCGCGCGCGCCTCGACGTCCGCGAGCGCACCGGCCGCCCGCGGATCGGCAAGCTCGGCAAGCGCGACGAACCGCAGCAGCGCCGCCTCGCACGCGAGTGCCGCTTCCCCGCCGGCCTCCGCGGCGGTGAGCATCCGGTCGGCAAGCGCCAGCCGCTGCGGTGCGGTGCCGGGTGCCCAGGCGACGTCGTGTTGTGCGAACAAGCTCGTGGCGAGCGCGGCCGGATCTCGTGCCGCCTCGGCATCGCGTACTGCCGCGGTGGCAAGCGATTCGGCGCGCGCGAGGTCCCGCGTCGGGCCATCGGCCAGCTCGCGCGCCAGCGCTGCGCGAACACGAGCGCCGATCGCCCCACCCGGTGGCAGGCGCTCGTCCGCCTTGGCTAGCAACGCGATGACGTCGTCACGCGGATCGCCGGACAGCACACCGGCGCGATGCACGCCCAGCGCCACGGTCGCGAGGACCTCGATGCGCTCGCCGTCTCGCTCCGCCGCGGCGAGGAAGGCGTCCCGCGCGGCACGCGGCCGGCCGGCTCGCAACAGCGCCTCCGCGAGCCCGAGCCGGACCGTGGATGCCACACCGCCGGCCAACTCGCCAAGGCGTACGGCCTGCTGCCAATGCCGGACCGCGTCGTCGTACGACAGCCGCGCCGCCGCGTCACGGGCAGCGGCCTCGACACGTCGCGCCGCCTCGTCCGCGCCGACAGCCGGTACGGCCAGAGCGTAGTGCTGCGCGATCTCGTCGGTTGCCCGGTCGCCACCGGACGCCGCGCGCGCCTCTAGCGCCGTGGCGAGCGCGAGATGGGTACGGGCGCGCGCGGTCGCCGCCATCGCGTCGTAGCGGGAGACCCGGAACAGGTCGTGCGCGAACCGCATTGAGCCGGTGGCGGCGATGCGAAGCACGTGCGCGGGCACGGCCGGCTCAAGGCGAGCGAGCGCCGTCGGGTGCGACACGTCGGCTGCCATGGCGACGAGTGCGGCGTCCACGTCCCCACCGGCAACGGATGTCGCGACCGCGACGACGTCGAGCAGCGCGACGGTCTCGGACGGCAGCCGCGCCATGCGGCGAGACACGATGTCCTCGACCGCCGCCGGTGTCGCGACGCTCGCGGCCATTTCGGCGGCGGCACGCGTCGCGGTCACGCCGCCGGTCGCCTCGCCGGCCATCAGCCGGGCGATCTGCAGGACGAAGAACGGATTTCCAGCCGTACGCCGGTGCACGGCGAGAGCGGTGTCGGCGTCGGCGGTCGGATCGGCGCCCGCATCGCGCAACAGCGATTCGACGTCGGCCACGCCAAGACCGCCGAGGCGCATCACGTCGGCGTTGCCGAACAAGCTGGTCGCCGGATGACCGGCATCGACCTCGACGTCGCGGTACGTGCCGACGAACAGTACGGCGGCCCGGCGCAACTGGCGCGTGGCGAAGTCGAGCACTCGTGCACTGCCGGCCCCCGCCCATTGGAGATCGTCCAGCACGACGACCACGAGCGAACGTTGCGCGGCCGCGCGCAGCGCGCGGGTCACCGTATTCGCGATGCCGAACCATGCCACATCCGGCGCGGTCGAGTCCGACGCGGCAGGATTGGTGGCCGTCGGCCCATCGAGCGCTCGTAGCACCTCCGGCCACGGCCAGTCGTCCGGGAACCCGGCGCCGGCAACGCACGCGCCCCACGCGATCAGCGCGCCCGAGTCCGCCGCGTAGTCCGCGACGTCAGCCGCGAGCGTGGTCTTGCCGATGCCCGGTTCGCCGGCGAGCAGCATGAGCCGGCCGTGGCCGGCGCGCGCATCATCGGCCGCGCGTCGCAGCACGGAGCGCACGCCATCCCGACCGATCAGCGCCACGCACCCGATTCTGCCGGTCGACGTGGTGCCTCGCGATGAACCAGGGCGTCCGGACCGCGACAGAACTGCGCCAGTCGGCCGTGCTAAGACGTGCCAGTACCCCCGTTGAACGCCGCCTCGATGTGCGCGTCCGATCCGGGAAACACCAGGCTGTCGTGCCCGTTGTCCAGCCAATGCACCATGTACGGCGGCGTGCCGTCGTCGTGACGGAGTTCAGTGATCACGCCAATGCGCTTGTGGTCTCCGACGTGCGCACCTTCCAGGATGAGGCGATCGCCGACGTTGCCCTTCACGCGCGTCCTCCCGTCTGCCGAAGCTCCGCTGGCGGGGACCCAGCCGCTAGCCTTCATTGTCTGTGGTGATCACGAACAGCGCAGGGCTTTGTCGGACGAGACGGCACGCCCCCGCCCGAGACGGCACGCCTGAGAACGGGCCCCGCCGATGTTCCAGCGAGGCCCGTTCTCGTCGAGACAGTGCTAGGTTGTCGAGCCGACGCGCCGGGCGACCGCGTCAAAACCGGCGGCCAGCAGGAGCACGAGGCCGGTCACGATCCATTCCCAGCCGGCCGAGTTGGCGCCCGAGATCAGCGCGCTCATGCCGTTCTGGATGACGGCGACCACAAGGCCACCCAAAATCGCGTCGATCATGCGGCCGCGGCCACCGAACAGCGACGTACCACCGATGACGGCCGCACCGACCGCCAGCAGAAGCGTGTTCTGTGCGCCCGCGTTGGACTGGACCGACTCAAGCTCGGACGCGGCGGTGATGCCGGACACCGCGGCGAGCGTCGAACAGATGACGAACACCGAGATCCGCACCTTGTTGACCTGGATACCGCCGCGCCGCGCCGCCTCTTCATTACCGCCGACCGCGTAGACGTGCCGGCCATAACGCGTCCGCCCGAGCACGAAGTTGAGCCCGACGAACAGCAGGGCGATCATGACCACCGACCATGGCATGCCTCGTGCTGCGTTATGGAAGAACGCGTTGTGGATGAGCGTGCGGTCGAGGCCCATCACGTAGACGAAGATCGCGCCGAGCACCGCGATGGCGACCGTCTTCGCGAGCGTGGCCACGGTCGGCACCGCGGGCAGTCCGTCCCGTCGACGTGCGTACGAGTCGTGAAGCTTGAGCATCGCGTAGCCGACCACGATCACGACCAGCAATGCCCATCCGGCCCAGATCGGCACGAACTTACTGTTGAGGCCCTCAAGCGCGATGATCACGTCGTTGCGTACGCCGATGGATCCTTGGCCGCCGATCAGGATCAGCGTGATGCCCTGGAAGCCGAGGAACGTCGCGAGCGTGATCACGAAGGACGGAATGCCCACCTTGGCCCGCAGCCATCCGGTTGCGAAACCGATGACGACGCCGGTGACGATGCCGGCGACCACCGATATCGGCCACGAGAAGTGCTGCCGGCCCAACAGGATCGCCATGATCGCGGCACACATGCCGCCCGTCGTACCGGCCGACAGGTCGATCTCGCCGAGCAGCAGCACGAAGACCAGGCCCATCGCCATCACGATGATCGGCGCCGCCTGAACGATGAGCGCCTCGACGTTGTACGCGGACAAGAACCCCTGGTGGACGATCGCAAAGAAAATCACGAGCACCAGTAGGCCGAGCACGGCCGGGATCGAACCCGTCTCGCCACCACGAACCCGCGTCGCGTAGTCCCTCACGTAGCCGGCAAGGACGCCGACGCCGGTGGACGGCGGTGCCGTCTCGCCCGATGCGCTGAGATCGATGTTGACCTCGTCGGTTCGCGGCTGGACGCTCATACCACGGCTCCGGATGCTTCGGTCGGGGACAACCCGAGGTCCCCCGATCGACCCGAGGTGATCAGTTCGACGACTTGGGTATGCGTCACGTCAGCGCGCTTGACCTGAGCGGCCATCCGGCCGAGGAACAGCACCGCGATGTCGTCGGCGACCTTCAGGACATCGTTCATGTTGTGGGAGATCAGAATCACGGCGACACCCTGGTCGGCGAGTCGGCGCACCAGGTCGAGCACCTGCGCGGTCTGTGCGACGCCGAGCGCGGCGGTCGGCTCGTCGAGGATGACCACCTTCGACTGCCACAACACCGACTTGGCGATGGCGACGGTCTGGCGCTGCCCGCCGGAGAGGCTCGCGACGAGTTGGCGCACCGATCGGACGGTGCGCACCGACAGGCTCTCGAGTGTCGCGATGGCCGCCTTTTCCATGCTGTTCTCGTCCAGCGTGCGCAGTCCGGAGATGCGTTCGCGCCCGAGGAACATGTTCTGCACGATGTCCAGGTTGTTGCAGAGCGCTAGGTCCTGATACACGATCTCGATGCCGAGTGCGGCCGCGTCGCGTGGGTTGTGCACGGTGACTGGCTTGCCCTCGAACAAGATCTCGCCGTGATCGGCCGTGTAGCTGCCGCCGATGCACTTGACCAGCGTCGTCTTGCCGGCGCCGTTGTCACCGACAAGCGCGGTGACCTCCCCAGCGCGCGCGACGAAGTCGACGGACTGCAAGACGTGAACGGGTCCAAACGATTTGTCGATGCCCCTTAGCGCGAGTGCGGGCGGGGAGGCGGAGGCTTGCGCTGTCACTGGTCACCTGCTGTCGTCACGTTCGTCCGGTCGCACCGGAACCGGGCCTGGCTTGCGATGAAGGCGGCGGATCGCGAGTTGTCCACCAACGGCGGATAAGGACGGGGCCAGCGTGCCCACGCCAGGACCGTACGGTCAAGACGCTTGAGGCACGCTGGCCGCCATCGTTCGGCCGGATCAGCCGGTGTTGATGCCGTTCGCCTTGCAGAGCGTGACCAGCGCCGGCGTGCTGCACACGGCGCCCGCGGTCACGTATCCGTCGGTCACCGGCAAGGCCACGTTCGCCTTGGTGATGACGGTCGGGGTGGCCAGGTAGGACGGAACATCGCGACCGGTCTTCGGGTCCTTGGTCGTCGCCGGAGCCGTCGGCTTCTGGCCCGCGAGAATCTGCGACGCGAGCTTGATTGCGACGTCAGCCTCGCCGGCAACCGGCTTGTAGATGGTGAAGCACTGGGTGCCTGCCATGATGTTGTCGAGGCCACCGGCGGTCGCATCCTGACCGGAGACGGCCACCTTGCCGGCTAGGCCCTGCGACTGCAGGACGTTGATGACCGACTGCGCCATGGTGTCGTTGGCAACCATGACCGCGTTGATGTCCTTGTGCTGACCGAGCATCGTGGTGAACACGGTCTGCGCGGTCTGCGGGTCCCAGTTGCCGGTCTGGTCGGCCAGCTTCGTCCAACCCGGCGCCTTGGACAGCACCGAGTTGTAGCCGTTGGCGAACAGCGTGGCGTTGTTGTCGGTCGGCGCACCGTCGATCTCGACGTAGTTCACGGCGCTCTTGCCCTGAACCTGCGGGCACTGCGTGAGGGCGGTGCCCTGGTCCTCGCCGACCTTGGTGTTGTCGAACGACACGTAGTACGCGTTGTTCGAGCTACCCGACGTCAGGCGGTCGTAGTCGATCGACACGACGTGGTGCTGCGCGGCCAGGTCCTCGATCGCCTTGCCGGAGTCCGGGTCCAGGTCGGTCACCAGCAGCACGCCGACGCCGGCGTTGATCAGTGCCTGCGCCTGAGCCTGCATGGTCGTCGCGCTGCCGTTGGCGTTGTAGATCTTGCAGTCCAGCTTGTAGACCGTGCATTCCTTCGCCATCTCGTTCGGGTCCGCGGAGACCCAGCGCGGCGAGGATGCCGTGTCCGGCAGCAGGATGCCGACCTTATTGTTCGCAGGCGCGCTGCCTGCGTTGTTGCCACTGCCGTTGCTGCCGCTGCCACAGGCCGCGAGGCCTGCGACGAGCAACACTGCGGCCGCCGTCGTGGTGAGGGCGGACCGAGGGGAAATGCGCATCGCCGCGTGTCTCCTTTCTGGTCGCGTCGCTAGCGGTTGCGACGCCACGCCGCGGAACTGAGAAGTGCTGGGCTGAGCGGGTGGGGTTTCGGGATCACCGTTGGCTGGCTTGCGTCGCCACGCCAATGCACCGCAACGTCGCGAATGCCGTCGAAACCCGACGACATTTACCGATCGCACAGAGCAACAGCGTGGAAACAGATTTGTTAAGCGGATGAATTATTTGTTCACCCGGAAGACGTTGTCAAGGGAGCCAGTGGGCTGCGGGAACGTCCTCTCAGGTCGGTCCGGAGAACGATCCGAGTCACGTCAAGTGAACGAGTTGTCACGCATGTCGCCCACCATCTCCGGATAAACCGGGCAGCCTGCGATATCGGAACCCCGAGAACAGGCCGCATGTCGGCGCCGTTGCCGGCGGTACGGCCGCGCCGTAGCGTCCCACGCGCCGGAAACGTTTCGAGGCCACGGCCATCACCGTTATCGCATTGCGACGCGATCGACGCAGTGACGTAACCGATCTCAACGGACCGCGCATCCAAGCACAAAACGCCGGCAACGGCGGCCGACGCAAACGATTACATGGGCCGGGTAGCGCCGCTAGTTGGCGGCGTCGGCCTGCAGCGACGCATACGTTGGCGATGCCCACCGCATGGCATCGCCGACAGGCATCGCATGGGCGAACAGATGCCCTTGTCCGACCACACAGCCAAGCTCGAGCAATGCGATGCGTGTCGCGTGGTCCTCGATGCCCTCCGCCACCAACTCGATCTTGAGTTCTTTGGTGAGTCCGATGACGGCGCCGACCAGGCTACGGATCCGATCGCTGTCGATGTCGCGCAGGAAGAGCCGATCGAGCTTCAGGATGTCGATGACCGGACGGCGCAGGTAACCCAACGACGCGTGTCCGGTGCCGTAGTCGTCGATCGCGATGCGCATACCGGCGTCGCTCAGCGCCTCGAGAACGTCCCAGATCTCGTCGTCGTCGTCGAGCGGCTGCGTCTCGGTCATCTCGATGACGAGCCGCGTCGGTTCCAGTCCGGCCGCCGCGATCGCGTCGCGTACGCGTTCGTTGAAGTCTGGCTGGCGCAGTTGCGTCGGCGAGACGTTGACGCTGACGTACCGGACCGGAGGATCGGACCCGGCCGTCAACTCGACGGCGTCCGTGATCGCCTGGCTTAGCGCCCAGTTGCCCAGCGGCACGATGAGCCCGGTCTGTTCGGCCGCCGCGATGAGGTCGGTGACCGGCACGCTGCCTCGCTCCGGATGCCGGAACCTGATCAGCGCCTCGTAGCCACGCAGGGATCCGTCTGCGAGATCGACGATCGGTTGGTAATGCATGGCCAGCCCGTTCGCGGCCGCATCGTCGCGGCCGGTGCGATTGAGCATCGCCTGCAGCTCGATGCGGAGGTCATTGCCACGATGCAGGGGGCTGCGCATATTCGGCCGGTACGGACGCCAACCGCCCTTGCTTTCCGCCTTGGCCGCGTAAAGTGCGGCATCCGCCCAGCGCATCACGTGCGGATACTCCTCCGGAGTCGACGCCGTCGCCACGCCGATGCTGGCGCGACATCGCACCGGCAAGCCCGCCACGACGGTGGGTTCGGCAAGCTCGACGGACAGGCGTTCGGCCATCTGGTACGCAGCGTCACGGTCACCGACGTCCGGCAGCAGCGCGGCGAATTCGTCCCCACCGAGGCGTGCGCTGACATCGTTGGTGCCAACACAGCCTTGGATCCGCTCGGCCGCGGTCACGAGCGTGAGGTCGCCTGCTTCGTGGCCGAGCGTGTCGTTGATCGTCTTGAAGTCATCGAGGTCGATGAACAGGACCGCGGTGGTCCGACCGTGTCGCGCCGGGTCGGCGCCGAGCGCCCGCAGCCGCCGCCGGAACAGCTCGCCATTGGCGAGGCCAGTCAGCGGGTCATGCGACGCACGGTAGACGAGGATGTCGTGCTCCACCTGGCTGGCCCGGACCTGGTCGCTCAGCGCGATCCGTTGCAGCGCAACACCGGCGTGCTCGGCCAGCGCGATGAGGACATCCTGAAGCTCGGCCAGCTCCGGTGCCTCCGATGTGAAAACGAGGTCGTGATCGGGGTAGTCGACCGGCGCGATGTCGGGACCGCGGACCGCGTCGGTGTCGACCGGTATCCGCAAGGTCTGGCCCTGATCGCTCAACGTCGGTGTGGTGACGGAGCGATCGCTGAGATGCGCCTCGGCCGGCACACCGCGCGTCAACGCCCCGAACGCGGTGTTAACCGCCGTCATGACGTCGTCGGTCGTGGTGGCGAGCCCGATTCGTTGCGCCGCGTCGCGCACCGTCCGGTCACGGTCGACCGTGGTCCGTTGTGCGTTCAACGTCACTTCGATGCGCCATACCGCGAGCAAACCACCGACCGCCGATACCACCCCGATGGCGACCGGGGTCCGGACCGGACCGTGCGTCGCCTCTACGAGCAGGGCGGTCGGAGCGATGAGCAGTGCGACGGCTAGCGCCGACAGCCGGCGGACACCGAGCACCCGATGCACGCCCTCCGCGGTCCCGATGTCGGCCATCGCGGGCATCAGCGCGGCGCCGCCACACAGCGCCATGAAGACGAGCAGGCACAGGTCGACGGGTCCACCGCTTCGCCACACGCCGTCGATGAGCGCGATCCCGTAGAGCAGGTCGCCGGCAAGCAACGCGACGATCGCCGCGCTGAGCATCCGCGCGGCGGTGTTCTGCGGCCACGCGCTGACTAACCGAAGGGCCGCCGCAAGGACGACCGCGTCGCCGACCCAGCCGGCGACCGAGATTGTCTTGGCGAGCCCGGTCAGGTGGAGGCTGGACACCGTCGGCTGGATCAGCACGAGCCACACCAAGAGGCTGCCAGCGAGGCTCAGCGCGGCGGTGTCGATGATGGACGCCTTGTCCCGGGATGGCACGCGCGGCAGGCCCAGCCACAGCAGGCCGACCGAGAGCGGGGCGTAGACCACGAGGAACAATCCGTCGGTCAGCGACGGATACCCGTCTACGGCACCGCCGGCGGCGAACATGTCGTAGCTGATCTCGCCGGCCGCTGCGAACGCCACACCGAGTCCGACGAGCCGCCACGCGTTGGCGCGCCGCGGCGCGTGGGTGCGGATGCCGTACCCGACGGCCAGCACGCTCGCGAGCGCGACCAGGCCGACGACGTACGGGTGCGTCCGGGGGAAGAGCCAGTAAACCGCACCGAAGGCGAGGACAACCGACGGA
>DASTMZ010000045.1:0-10159 GCA_035713725.1 Micromonosporaceae bacterium | reverse complement strand
CGGTCGCCTGTTGGTGCAGCGATCGCCACCACACGACCGACATGTGCACGATCGGTACGTCGATGAATCCCACCACGCCCACCACGGCCGACCACCGAGCCCGACGGATCGGGTTGTCGGCGACCTTCCGCAACGACACGTAGCCGACGTAGATCAACAGCAGTACGGCGGTCGTCGTCAGCCGCGGATCCCAGGTCCACCACGTGCCCCAGACCGGGCGGCCCCATAGTGAGCCGAGCACGATGGTCAGCGCGCAGAATTGCACGCCGATCTCGGCCGACGCGGAGGCCACCCGGTCCCATTGGACACGGCCGGTCTTGAGATACGCGATGCTCGCGACAAACACCACTCCGAAGGACAGGTACGCCACCCAGGCGGCCGGCACGTGGACGTACATCAAGCGTTGTACGTCGCCCTGTGAAGCATCCGGCGGCACCACCAACAGTCCGATCACGACCGTCGCGGCCAGCCCGGCGAGCGTCGCGACACCCATCACCCGCTGCGCGCGATGACCGCCGAGCAGGCTGAGCGCCCGGTACACGTACCTCATGGCATGACTCCGATCCCGATGTTGCGCTAGATCGCGATCCGCTAGATCGACAGCAGGTACTGCACGAGATCGTTCTCCTGGCTGGGCGTCAGTCCCAGATGGAACGTCGTGTTGTAGTGCTGCACCACCGACAGCAGATCCGGGAACCGGCCGTCGTGGTAGAAGCCGCCCGTCTGGTGGGTCCATAGGCCGGCCAGCGGACTCGTGCGATACATGTGAGTAGGCGAGCGGTCCGCCTCGAAGTTGTCGATGCCGATCTCGCTACCGGAGTGCAGGTTCTCGCCAGGCTCGGTGAATGTCGGCGGCACGTGGCACGTCGAGCACTCCGCTTGTCCCATGAACAGAGCCTTGCCTCTCGCGGCCGCCTTCGGATCAAACGAGCCCTTCGGCGGCGTCGGCGCTTTCAGCGAGAGTTGATAAGCCTGCAAGCCGGGTAACTTCGGCGACACGAGATCGACCTGCGCTTTGACGTGCCCGAAGCCGTTCTCCGCTGCGATCGGGAATTGCGCGGCGTTGTCGAGGCGCGGATCGAAGAACGTACCCTGACCGTGCATCTCGAGGGTTGCGACGAACGCGTTCCAGTAAGGGATCGAGCCCCATCCGGTCCACGTGTGCAGGTTCACGCCGGCCAGCCCGAACGCCGGCGGGATCAGCGTCGCGGCCGATTGACCGTTGGGCTGAAACGCCTTGCCGTCCAGGAAGAGCTCCGCGTCGAACTTGCCCGGTCCCCACGCGTCGAGCACCGTGTGCACGGTCGTCACGTCGGTGTGTAGCAGCGTCGCGATCGGTTGCAGGTTCGGCGAGAGACCGACGATGGCACCGACGTTCAGGTCACGGTTGGCCCATCCGTCGAGACGCTTGCCGATGCCCGGCGCGAACGAGTTGTCGACCGTGGAGTGGCAGAGCGCGCACTCGATGCCGATCGAGTTCAGGGTGCCGTTCCGGTCGAAGATGCCCTTGACGCCGACGACCGCGTTCAGCTTGAGCAACGTCAGCGTCACCGCTGGGTCGTCCAGGTTGACCGTACCGTTGAGGATCCCTTGCTTCACCGCGTTCGGCAGCGCGGTGGAGTCGACCTTCAGGCCGACGGCAAGCGCCGTCTTCGGGCTCACGCCCGGTCCGACACCGCCGTTCGCGGCGCCGGCGATCGCCTGGTTGAGGTGCAGTGTGCCGCCCCAGAACGCTTCGTCACCGAAGGTATCGAAGCGGAACGTCTGCTTGCCTTCGTTGATCAGCTTCTGGCCCGCGTTGTCGTCATGGCCGCTCGCCCTGACGATCTGCGAACCTGAGCCGTGGTTCGCCCGTCCCGGTGACGGGCTCGCGGCCGCGGTGAGCGCGGTCGCCGTGAGTGCACCGGTGACACCGACGGCGAGCGCGATCGCCCACCTTCCGCGACGGAGCACGGCGAGCGCGGTTCGCGCGCTCACTCTTCGTCGGTGTGCCGGGCTGCTGGCCTCAGCCGTCATTCCATCCACCCGATTTCTATAACTAATAGAAATGGTCAATAGAACCATCGCCTGTCCGCCAGCCAATGTCAATGCCCACCGGGGGTGAGCGAGGGTCAATCTTCGAGCAGGTGACCAAACACGACATAGCCGGCCGCGAGGAAGGCGGCGTCGAAGGCGGCAAGCAGGCCCAACCAACCGCCCACACCGGACGTGCTGCCTTGGGTAAGCGTGGCGGTCGCGCGAGTCGCCGCGATGATGACCGGGCTGACGAGCGGCAGCACGAGCACCGGCAGGGCGGCCTGGCGGGTGCGACCGCGCACCGCGAGAAGGCCGAGCAGGCTGCCCAATGCGCTCAGCCCGGCGATCCCGAGTACGGCGGTAAGCAGCAGCACCGCCGGCGCCGGACCGACCGGCAGTCCGAACAGCACGATCACGATGCCCGTGGTCAGCGCAAACAGCGCCATGAGCTGTACGAACGCGGCGGCGGCCTTACCCAGGTAGACGGCGCCCTTGTCGGCCGGCGACAGCAGTAGGCCCTCGAGTGCGCCGTTGGCCGCCTCGGTCTGATACGACCGATGGCACAGCTCGACCGAGGCGAATAGCGCCGCGAGCCATAGCAGCCCGGGCGCGGTCTGGATGAGCAGCAACCGGTCCGGCCCGAGCGCGAACCCGAACGCGAGCAGCATGGTCGCCGCGAACGGTGCAACCGTGCTCACCGACGACCGACTGCGTAGCTCCATGCGGAGGTCCTTGACCGCGATCGCCTCCGCCACGCGAAGGCTCATGCCCGTCCTCGCTTCGCTTCGGCGCACGGGCCACCAGACGCGCGGCAATTCTGGTTCGCTCGCGGACGCTCGCTCATGACGTCGTCACCGTTCGGCGTGACGACCCGGCCGCCGTCCATGATCACGTCCCGATCGACGAGGTGCGGCGGTGGTGCCTCATGGCTCGCAACGATCACCGTCTGGCCACTCGTACGAGCGGCGGCGATCAGGTCGTCGACGACGATGCGCGCCTCCGAGTCCAGCGCGGCGTACGGCTCGTCGAGGAGAACGAGCGTCGGCGCCCGCATCAGGCAGCGTGCGAGTGCGAGACGTTGGCGCATGCCCTGGGAGAAGCTGCCGACTCGCACCGTGCCGACCTCGCCCAGCCCGACCCGGTCGAGCGAGCCGTCGACGCGACGTTTGTCCAGGCCGTAGAGGCTGCAGGCGAACTGGAGATTCTCCGTGGCGGTGAGGTCGTTGTAGAACCGCGTCTCGTGGCTGAGCAGGTCGGTGCGCGCGCGGACGGCGTTGCGTCGCTTCTGCAGGTCGAGGCCGAACACGGTGCCGCCGCCGTAGGTCGGCGTGATGGCCGTTGCGATGACCCGCAATAGAGTCGTCTTGCCGGAGCCGTTCCACCCGCGCAACCAGACAGTCTCGCCCGCGGCGATCTCGAGGCTGACTTGGCTGACCGCCGCCAAGCCGTCGAATAGCCTCGTCACACGTGACAGGCGGACGGCGGCGGGACGCCCGGTCGCCGCCGGGACCGAGGTGCGCGCGACATGTCCGATCACGACGGCCACCTCGACGCTTCTATAAGTAACATTCGTAGTTGATAGAAGCTACTGCCGGTTGCTCGGCGGGTCAACCCTCCAGTTGTCCCGGGTCGCTGCGCCGCCGGCCGCTGCGCCGCGGGCCGGTCAGCCCAATCCCACGAGCCACGAGAGGCCAATCGCACTCGCGCCGTGCTGCAACTGCAGCGTCACCCAGCTGAGCTGGTCAACGGCGAGGAGAACGCCGTACCCACCGAGCACGGTTGCCGATGCCCGGGTCAGCAGCACCGAGTGGCGGCGCAGAAAACGTACCGCGACGAGTGACCGATGAAACGTCAGCCCGATGACGAGGAATGGCACTGCGAGACCGGCCGCGTACATCCCGAGCAGCGCGCCGCCCTGCCCGAGCTGGGCCTGGTTCGCCGCCACGGCCAATACCGACCCGAGCACCGGTCCGATGCACGGTGTCCATCCGAACCCGAACGCCGCACCCGCCACCGGCGCTGCCCACACGCCGTACCGGCTGATGTCCGGGTGAAACCGCAACTCGCGTCCGAGCGTCCACGGCAGTCGAAGCGTGCTCGCGAAAAGCGCGAGTGCCATCGCGACGACGAGGATGCCGCTGGCGCGCGTGACCGGCACGTGATTGCGCAACAGGACCGACCCGACTGCGGTGGCGGACAGCCCGAGCAGCACGAAGACGACGGAAAAGCCGGCGACGAACAGCGCGCCGCTGCGCAGCGCAGTCGCGGTTCCCGGGCCACCGCGCGACGCAGCGGCCGGTCGTGCCACCACAGCGGGCGAGACCGCACGTGGCGCCACGGTGGCGGGTCGCGCCGAGGGTCGCGCCGCGACGCCGATCGATGATCCCGAGGCGACGTCGCCGGACGACTCCTCGGTCGGCGTCGGGTCGCCGGTTTGCGCTGCCGAGCGCGCGGATGGCGCAGACATGCCGAGGCCGGTCGTGATCGACAGGTACGCGGGAATGACCGGCAGGACGCACGGCGACAGCAGCGACACGACTCCGCCCGCAAACGCAACCGCGAGCGCTGTCGCCGACATCGTTCACCGCCTCTGTCCACACCGCGCCTCGCGGCATCGACGCGTCGACGGTGTATCGCCAACGAGTATCGCCGATACAGACGCGGGTGGGCAAGGGCGCCGCCCCGACCAGTCACGTGAGACGGTTGCGGATGAACCAGAAGCAGAACGCGGTCAACAGCGCCGCGGCAGCGACGAATATGCCGGTTTCGATCCATTGCAGCTGCCAGAAGTGGCTCGCGGGTTGGTAGGTCAGTTGCTCGCGCAGGCCGAGCGTGCTGAGCCACTGAATGCATTCCCGGGGGCCGCCGTCCCCGCAATGCGTCGGATCAGCGGGTCCGGTGAAGATCTTGCCACTGGGCGTAATGGTGTTGTTCGTCAGGACCCAGGCGTTGCTTGGCGTCACGCCGCTGCGCACGGTCATGACGGAGTTCTGTCCAATTGACAGGATGTCGATGCTGCTCAAGTCCAACGGCACCGTGCCATGCACGGCCGGCGCCAGATGCGCGCGGACCCAGAGTGGCATGGACGCGACGGCGGCCACATAGATGGCGAGCGTGGCGGCCATCGCCGGGACGGTGCGGCGGATCAGCATCCCCATCGTCACACCGAGCGCGAACGCGAAGAGCGCGTAGCCGATGGGCACGATGCCGCGAGCGCCGAACATCACCGGCAAGATCCGGTAATACCTCGCGTGGTCGAGATGATGTCCCCACGACGTCACGGCCCAACTCAATAGTCCCGCGCTCAGCGCGGACGCAGCGCCGCCGACCGCGAGCTTCGTGCCGAGCCATCGCGTCCGCGTGATCGACTGATTCCAAGCCAGCCGGTACGTCCCCGACTCGAGCTCCCTGGCCAGCATCGGCGCGCCCCAGAAGATGCCGATCAGCGCAGGCATCGCGTACAACAAGACGGTGGTGAGCTGGTACGCGATGCCCTCGGCACCGGTGGTGGCTCGCTGGATGAAGGTGGTCAACGCGCCGCCGCAGTCGCCGTGACACGTGGCGGCGCCGGACGCGTTCCACTCGTCGACCAGGTTGTGTCCGGTGATCGCGAGCAGCACCGCGACCGCGAGGAGCGCCGCAGCGGTGATCCATGACGGGATACGGAATTGACGCCATGCGAACCAAGTCATCGGATTGTCTCCAGTACGGGCTGGCGGGACGTAGTGGCCTGCGCCATGTAGGCCAGAACGAGGTCTTCCATGGTGATCAGTTCGACGGCGAACGACGGATCATGGATCGGGGTCGCGCTGCGTACGATCAATGTGGACTGTCGGTCCGTGTAGCTCGCTTCGATCACGTCGACGCCGGGTGGCAAGTCGGCCGGGTCCCGCCGCGGACCGATGAGGCGGTAGTGCGTGGCGAGCAGGTTCTCGACCTCACCGGCGATGCGCACCCGCGAGGCGACGAGCACGATCAGGAAGTCGCAGACCCGCTCCAAGTCGGAGACCAGATGCGAGGACAGGATCACGCTCGCGCGACGGTCGGCGACGAAGCCCATCAGCGCCTGCAGGAACTCGCGTCTCGCGAGCGGATCGAGGCTTGCCACCGGCTCGTCGAGGATGAGCAGTTCGGGCGACTTCGCGATGGCCAACGTGAGGGACAGTTGGGCGCGTTGGCCGCCGGACAATTTGCCGGCCTTCTGCGACAGGTCAAGGCCGAGTTGGGCGATGCGGTCCGCGGCGAGCTGTTGGTTCCAGCCCGGGTTCGTGTGCGCGCCGAAGCGGAGGTGATCGTCGACCGACAGGCTGGCGTAGGTTGGCGCGTCCTGCGCGACGAAGCCAACCTTCGCAAGTTGTGGCCCGCCCGATGCCGGCCGTCCACCGAGCACCGAAATCGCGCCGGCGGTCGGTCGTAGCAGGCCGACCGCCAGCTGCAGAAGCGTGGTCTTGCCGGCGCCGTTCGGTCCGACGAGGCCGACGACGTGACCGGGCGGAATGCTCAGCGTGCAGTCGGACAGCGCTTCGCGTCGCCCGTACCGCTTGGACAGGTGCTCGGCCTGGAGTACGGGACTGCTCATGCGCTCTCCTCCACCGGAGTCCGAAGTGTGTTCGCGAACAATGCCTCGATGCTTTCGCTGTCGAGGCCGGCGGCCCGTGCGCGAGCGAGCCACGCAAGCAGCTCGTCGCGCAGTGGACCGTGGGCGGCTAGTGAGTCGTCGGCAAGCGTCCGGGTCACGAACGTGCCGACGCCGGGACGTGGCGATACGAGGCCCTCGTATTCGAGTTCGCGATAGGCCTTGAGCACCGTGTTCGGGTTGATCGCCACCCTGGCGACGACGTCCTTGACCGTCGGCAGCTGATCGCCTTCGCGCAGCAGGCCGAGGCGCATCGCCTGGCGCACCTGCTGAATCAGCTGCATATACGGCGCGACGCCGGAGCGGCCGTCGAGGTGGAACTCGATCACCTGGACCCCGAATCCTCATTCCACTAGGTTCCTAGCACTATAGTGCATGAGCAGGTCCAGGGGTCAAGTGGCATGGCCGACGATGCCTCGCCGCGAGGGATTCCGGCTCTTGTTGGCGTCGCGACCGGGTTTGCACACTTCTCGCGTGTCGTTGTCGCTTGCTGAGCAACTCGTGTGGCTGGCGCGCGGACCGTCCAGCCGGCTGCGCACCGAGGGAACGCTGGCGTGGGCAGGCACCGCGGCGGCCGCGTTCGCCGGACTTAGGCTGGCCGGCCGGATATCACACGACCCAAGCACCGGTGGCGTCGTCGTGGACGACGACACCCCGCTCGGTGATCGCATGGCTGACCGGGTGCTAGGCACCCCGGTCGGACCTGGCCGATCTGCCGACGATCCGCGCGTCGCTTCGCGAGGACATCCGCGGATCGGCCGCTTCGATAACTGGTAGCTGTTGCATCGTCGGCGACTCCGTTGGGAGTCAGGTCAGCTACGGGCAACGAGCCGGAGTGTGGCGTCGATCGCTTGCGGCGTCACGGTCGGATCGACGTAGGCGCTGGGATAGCGGGCGTACTTGTCGCGGTACTCCTGACTAATCGCGTCGTGGTTGGCATCGGCGGGTTCTTCGAACGTCACGTCGCGTTCGACGTCGCCGGCACGGATCCGGCCGGCATTAGTCGCCGTCACGGATCTGAACCACACGCTGCCACGTCCACGAACCGACCGTACGTAGAGATCGTCGCCAACACGTACCACCCAGACGGTCGTGTACGGCCGCAGCGATCCGTCCGGCCGCAGCGCGGCGATCTGCAACTCGTCGGCGGCACCGATCGCATCGAGTTCCTGAGTCGTCCATCCACTCATGGCGTCCCACTCTCTACTATCGCGGTTCAGGCCGTGACGACGGCATTCGCACGAGCGGCCGAAGAACGTACCCACGATTTCATGACCAGCAGCCGTAAGGAGGCAGGCGTGCCCGTCCAGCCAACGCCGCGAACCGCTAAGGGACCGGCCGAATGGTTCACCGGCGACGTCTACATCGACGCGATCGTCCGCGGCGAGGAGCCGTCGCACGTACGGGTGAGCGCGGTCCGCTTCACACCGTCCGCTCGTACCGCCTGGCACTCCCACGCCATCGGACAGACGCTCTACGTCACCGAGGGCCAAGGTCTGCACCGGACGCGCGGCGGTCAGACCGAGGAGATCCGTGCCGGCGATATCGTCCATACGCCGGCCGACCAATGGCACTGGCACGGCGCGGCGCCGGACCACTTCATGTCGCATCTCTCCATTACGGAGGCGGTGCCCGGCGACGTACGTCCCGAGGCGACCTGGGGCGAGCACGTCACCGACGGCGAGTACCACACTCGCTAGCGGCACCGCGGAATGAGTTACGGCCCGCCGTACCGGAAGTGCCCTCGCCCTCGGCGGCGCATGACGATCCCTGCCGCCGTCATGCCGACGCCGGGACTTGGCGGCGGCAGTCCGCCGAGGCCGCCGCCGGCCGGCAGGTCCTCTGGATTGTTGCCGACGCCGAGCAGGCTGCGCGTCACCTGCTGGGTGCTGTCCAGCAGATCGTCGAGTGCCCGGACGGTGTGCGCGGCCGTGACGGTGCGCAGCGGAGTGTGCTCGAGCAACGATTCCAGGACCGCACGGCGCAGTAGCTCTTTGAGGAACGAAGCGGTGACACCTTCGGTCTGTTCGATGACTGCGTCGATGTCCGCCTCGGCCAGATCGGTTGGGACCGCGCGAGCGTAGAGGTTGAATAGCCGACGCCGAGCTGCCGCGTCGGGCAGGTCGATCTCGACGGCGACGTCCACCCGTCCGGGGCGCGCGGCCAATGCGGGTTCCAGGAGGTCGGCGCGGTTGGTGGTGAGGATGAACAACAGGTCCGCGTCGGCTGCCGCGCCGTCCATGGCGTCCAGCAGATCGAACAGCACGGGGCTGGACCCAGGGCCGAAGCTGCGGTCCTCGGCCACCAGGTCAACGTCCTCTAACACGAGTACGGCGGGCTGCAGCGTACGAGCGAGTTCCGCGGCCGCACCGATCGCATGAAGCGCCCGGCCAGTCAACACGAGCCGTGTGTACCCGTCGAGTCGACCCAACAGGTAACGCATCGTGTGCGTCTTGCCGGTGCCGGGCGGCCCGAACAACAGCAGCCCGCGCTTGAGATGCTGGCCCGCCGCGAGCAGCGCATCGCGGTGCGCCGCCACGCCAAGAGCGTGACGTTCGGCGCGGCCGAGCACCGGTTCGGGAAGGATGACATCCTCGCGTTCGGTGGTCGGAATCTCGCCGAATGTGAGAGCCACGTTGCCCATCGCACCGATGGTCACGTCGAGCACATGGCCGCGGTAGACGTTGCGCCGGTTGCGCAGCTCGTCGATTTCGGCGTGCACCGCCTGGGCACCATCGACCGGCAGTCCGGCGATCTCCACGGCAAGTCGCGGCTCATGTTCGGAGGGACCCACGATCAGGAGCACATAGTCGCCGCGATGGTCGGTCACCAGCAGCGCGGCAAGGAGCATGCATGCCAGCGTCGAGCCGGGTCCGTTGGGCAGGTCCACAAGCGGTGGTGCGGACAGTCGCAAGGGTGGCATCGGCCCGCCGGTCACGAGCTGCTGAAGGCTCATGCCGCCGTAGTGCGGCGGGATCGTGATCCCGTGTACGGATGCGGTCCGGCCGGGCTGTGCGACCCAGGAGTTCAGCGCGGTTTGCAGATTCACGTGCTCGAACGCGGGCAACGGTCGTGACACCACGGAGTGGGTGCGGCCGTCGGGACCGAGATAGTCCTGGATCAGCGCGACGACCTCGTTGCGGTCGGACTCGGCGTCGACCGAGTGCACCCAGTCCATGAACGACCGGAATGCCGCGGCAAAGGCGCGTGCCTCGTCGGCGGACGCGGACGTCACGCCCGCATCGGAGCGTGCGCCGACCTGATCGTCCACGACGCCACGATAGACCCGCACCGATCATTGCCGCCGCCCGGTTTTGCGAGCTACCGGCTCCGAAACCGCGTGCGGGGCCGTGCGCGGCGAACGCCTGTGGCGACCGTGTGCGGCGAACGCATGTGGCGACCGTGTGCGGCGCGACCTAGGCGCTGATGAACTTCAGCACGTGGTAGACGAAGAATGCTGGCCAGACCAAGGCCTTCAGGACGCCTAACACGCCCGACCAGAACCCA